>DATKAK010000074.1:0-14788 GCA_035498295.1 Gallionella sp.
CGACTTGGCTTCGACGTGGGTTACAAAGCAGCGCAGGGCATACCGAGGACCCGCCACCTCGTAAATCAGCTGGAAAAAACTAGTCGCAAACGACGAAAAGTACGCTTTAGCAGCTTAGTCTGCTAGACCTCACACCATGCTGTCTGTGGAGTGGCTCAAAGCCGCAAGGCCGAGATGAGTGAGGTAAATTACACAGAATCGTGCCGGTCAGGGTCACTTTGACCGGAGCTAGAAACAAGGTGACTCGTCCTTTACCAGCCCGCCGGTTGGCGTGTACGGGATCAAATCAAACAGCCTGGCTAAGTATGTAGAACTGCCTGTAGAGGACTTGCGGACGGGGGTTCAATTCCCCCCGCCTCCACCAACAAAACATAAAGCTCACCCATTACGGGTGGGCTTTTTGTTTTGATAGCGATACGTTTGGAATTTAATCCGCTCCGGTACGGACGCGGGGTGAGCAGGGAATTCGAGCAGCACTGCTGCGAGCCTGCGAACGACAACGCGCATGCAGGCGCGTTGGCTGGCCAGGATGGTCACCAGCGAGCACTGCTCGCGCAGGACGCCGAAGGCGGTCCCGAAGGGACGACGTTGTCGCGGATGCAACGCGACGATCGAGCAATTCCCACAACGAACAACTCATCCCAGTGGTAGGCTTAGCCAACATAATAGTTGACTTATATACTCGGATATGCTTATATGGCGCTGCATTTTGCGTCATTCCAAGCAAAGTGTAGTGACAGTCAGCATCGTCATTTCCGTTTCAGGAATTCTATTTAGGAGGCTCATCATGTCTCTAAAATCAGGAATCAAACTCCATCACGATGAAATATTGTTCTCCAACGAACTGGGCTGGTTTGCTGCCTTGTCGGTATTGGTAGCTTCCTTTTCTCCGTACATCGTGGACATATTCGGTTGAGTCAACTTTCGATCGTGCAGCCTTTAAATTGTTGCTGTGCGCGATAAGCTGATGGGCCGTTCGCATGAGATGGGCGCTTTCTCCACGAGGCGCAGTAGCATCATGCTTTCCATGTGCTGAACATAGACGCGAGCATCGCTCCCTACTTCACTTCGAAAGCACCATCACTCCACCCTGCTGGTTGACCTTGAACCCCGACAACAGATCGTTGCCCAGCAATGCAACGCCCTGCATGTTGGGGTTCAAGCTGATA
Source organism: Gallionella sp. (assembly GCA_035498295.1). GTDB lineage: Bacteria > Pseudomonadota > Gammaproteobacteria > Burkholderiales > Gallionellaceae > Gallionella. The sequence continues at coordinate 1,170 of DATKAK010000074.1, forward strand.
TTGATATCCGCATAACTGAATCCGCCGAACGACAGAGAAGCGATTTTCACGCGGCACATGGGCGTATCGCCGTTTGCCGTATGAGTCACCCCGACCTGAACGCAATCGTTGATCCCCAGCGTCTTGGCAAAATCGCCCGAGATGGTCGTAAATGATGCGCCGGTATCAACGATGAAATTCACGCTTCTTCCATTGATGGAGCCGGGCAAAGAATATACCCCACGTGCATCGCGGACCACAGTTACGGAATCTGCCGATTGATCATTGACCGTAGCACGCCTGGCATCATAGGGAACCGCGCCGGATTTGCACGGCTCGGACGAATAACTCACCTTACCGTCATTGACGCACTTGAAAACTTCACCGGCAGCAATACAGGGGGAAAGTAAAACAAGGAATAGGGTCGCTGTCTTCATTGCCGCATCACCTGCAAGAGAGTGTTGTCAGTCTGCTGCCGGACCGGTGTTGACCTGGAACGGCGGCGGCTGGTAGCCCTTTTCCGCCAGTATGCTTGGGACCGCCGCGGCATTGCCGTCGCGCAGAGCATAGTAATGCGGCGACATGATCTCGACACCGGCGGCATCGAATTTGTCCAGGATGTTCTTGTGCAGCTCCGAATAGGTGAACACCATGTACTTGGGTTCCTTGGTATAGGCATTGATCTCGTAGCTGACGTAAAAGTCGTTTAGCGCGGTCTGCAGCACAAACGGTTCTGGTTTATCCAGCACATTCTTGGTTTCACGCGCCGCCTCGACCAGCAGATCCCTCACCTGTTTCCACGGGACGTCATACCCGATCGTGACTGTAGTATGCAGTATCACGCCATCGCCGCCATCCGCAGAGGTACTGAAGTTGATGATCTGCGCATTCATGACCAGGGAATTGGGTATCGTCACGACCTCGCTCTTGATGGTCTCGACCCGGGTGACCAGAAGCGTCTTGTCGACCACATCCCCGGTCGTCTCCCCTACCTTGATCCGGTCGCCCAGCCTGAAAGCGCGCGTGTAGGTCAGGATGACCCCCGCCACGATATTTGAAATCGCCGACGATGAAGCAAATGAAATGATCGCACCCAGCACCAGCCCCACTCCCTGGAATGCCTTGGTACTTGAGCCGGGAATATAGGGATATGCGCTGATCAGGGCCGTCACGACAATGAGAAAGCGGACGATCTGGTATGTTGGTCTGGCCCAGTCCTGGTAGAACCATTCGAGCTTCAATTCGCCCCGTTCAATCAGCCTGAATACGTAGGCCACCGCTTTCAGGACATAGAACGTGATGACCCCTATCACGAAGATGAAAAACAGGTTGGGTATGAATTTGACCAGCGCCTGAAAGATCGTCACGAACGGCATAAGCAGGTAAATGAATATCTGTTTCCCCAGTTCGTGTGTCTCGGGGAAGAAACTCAGGATGAGCGGCAAAAAGAAATACAGACACAGCAGCGCAACCAGAATGCGCAAAAGCTTCAAGACCGACCTTGCGTAGAAATCGATCTGCTTGGCGGTAACGACCTTGATGTTCCTGAAGCTGAGTTCCTTCTTCCAATTCTGGTCCAGACTGGCCACTTTTTTCAGCAGCCATATATATGCTTTGTTGTTCAAACGCAAAGCCAGCCACAAGCCGATCATGGCGAGCAGGGAATAAGCCGCCCCAAATCCGTAGGTCTTCAACTCGTGCTCGGATCGATAAGCCTCCACAGCGGTCCGGATACGTTCCAAAGTCTCTGTCGCGATCTCGTTGGCAGTCTTGCCGGCAATGGCCGCATCGCGGTCGGTTATCACCACGATCACCTGGTCCTGGTAGTGAATTCCGACCCCTTCCGGCAACGTATACAGCTTGAGCAACTTCACATCGGTCGGACTGTCGGCAAAGTTCTGGATATTCTTCTCTATCGACTTCGCGCGATCCTCGGCGTTCGCCGGGCTGTCCGGGCTGGATGTCACAACAAGGATACGGGTGTCCGCAAATTGCACGGGGACACCCGGAACAGACTGGACCACTGCCGAAGCAGCATGTGCGGACTTCGCTGCCTGTTTGTCGGCATTCGAAGCGGGGGTTTCTCGAGCAGCAAACGACACATGCATCGAAAGCAAACAGGCGATGCCGAACAACAGTAATCGGATTCTTCTCAACACGATTTCATATTCCGGAACGATCTTGAACGGCCCTGGCTAAGGTTTGCCCGCTTCAAGCAGCGATCTTGTCGAATGCTCCCACCGTAACAACTTACCGCAAGTTATAAATGCGTGTATCCGCCCTTGAAGACAGGTTAAGGAAAATGGGAATTTTCAGCCCAATTGCAATACCGCAATAATATTCCCGTAACTTTCTTGTTCCCCGTCCGGCAATCACGGGGTACAACCATTCGCTGCTCGCAATCTAACATTAAAATAACCGCAAGGAAACGAGTCTGAATCACGGCGTTCGGCACCGAGCTACTTGAGTGATCTGGCAACGCGAAAACCAAAGCTGCTGAACCGGACATCTGGCCTGTTGCCGAAACGCACCGCGGAGCGCAAATCCAGGGGCGGGTTGTTCCACGAACCGCCGCGCAACACTCGTTTGGTGCCGTCCCCTTGCCAGGCGGCGGAGACGACCGGGGCGCCGTTATAACTGTCGTGATAGTTGTCCTCTGTCCATTCCCACACATTCCCGAGCATGTCATACAGACCGAATCGATTGGGCCTGAAGTGGCCCACCGGAGAAGTATAGGCAAAACCATCCGTGCAATGATGGATCGACCAGGAACGCGCGCCGCTTATCCTCGCTTGTGCGGTGTTATCCGCGCCATTCGCATACCGGCAGGCTTTGTCGGGCTTGTCTCCCCAGTAACGCGAAGTCTCGGTGTTGCCACGGGCGGCGTATTCCCATTCTGCTTCTGTCGGCAGCCGATAGATCTTTCCGGTCTTGTTCGACAGCCATTTTGCGTAGGCATCGGCATCGTTCCAACTGATGCAGGTGACAGGATGCCTGTCATTTTGCGGAAAGCCGGGTTCGCGCCAGTTGCCTTTGCGCTCGGCATAACTGCCTTTCTCGAGTGTCCAGCACTTGTCTCCGGTGATGTAACCGGACTCTTTCGCGAATTCCGCAAACTGCCTCCGCGTGACCTCGGTCTTGCCCAGCGCAAACGCAGCAACTCTCACGTCGTGCACGGGGCCTTCGTCGTCGCCCCTCCCTTCCTCGGCATCGGGCGAACCCATACCGAAACTCCCCGAAGCGATGACGACCATCTCGGGACAACTTTTGCAGTCCCGAATGATCTTGCCCGCTTTGGGCACGGATGCAGTTTTTGACAGCCTGGCGGCCTGGGATTGGGAATCCATCCCGATCAGGCCAAGAAAAGCAATCATGAGGGCAAGCAGGCTGGGCAACGGGATTTGTTTCATTTTGATCGGGCTGGTGTAAATTCCAGTCTGTGAAACGAGGATTATCAATCTACATAAATCTGTCTGGCAGCATGATTGCCAACACGAAATATCACGGGAGCACCTCCCTGACTCCCTCCCAGGTATCCAGCAACGCTTCAAATTCTTCCACCGGAACCGCTGCGCCGAACAGGTGGCCTTGAAATGCCGGACAGCCGCGCAGTTCAAGAAATTCCCGCTGCGCTTCCGTTTCAACGCCTTCGGCGATCACCATCAGCCCAAGGGTTCCTGCCATCGCGATAATGGTCTGCACGATGGCCGCATCGCTGGAGTCGGTACTGATGTCGCGCACGAAAGACTGGTCGATCTTGATCTGGTCCAATGGCAATCGTTTCAGGTAGGAAAGAGAAGAGTAGCCGGTGCCGAAATCGTCCATCGAGAATTCCACACCGATAGACTTCAACTGATCCATTTTGCTGATGCTGTTTTCGACGTTGTTCAGGATCAGGCTTTCGGTCAGTTCCAGTTTCAGACGGTTTGGGTTGATGCCGCTGTTACCCAGCGCGGTTTCTACCTGAGTGACAAATTCTTCATGGAGGAACTGGCGCGCGCTGACATTCACCGAAATATTCAGTTCGTTGAACAACGGGTTGCTTTGCCATTGCCTGATCTGCGCACAGGCGGTTTCCAATACCCACATGCCGATCGGCAGGATCAGACCGGTATCCTCGGCCAGTTCAATGAATTGCATGGGCGCAATCATGCCCAATTCCGGATGCTCCCAGCGCAACAAGGCTTCTGCCCCGATCGGGCGCAAGGCTGCATCGACCTGGATCTGGTAATGCAGGCGGAACTGCTGTTTGGATAATGCCACACGCAGCGCTTCTTCCATTTTGCCGCGCGCCTCGAGCGCGGCTTGCATCGCCGGATCGAAAAAGCGTATGGCATTTCGGCCGGCCTGCTTGGCCTGATACATGGCCATATCGGCCTGCTTGAACAATTCGTCCACCCTTCCGGCGTGGTCGAAGAACAGGTTGATGCCGATGCTGGTCGAGCTGTGGTGCTCCATCCCGTTGAGCCTGTAGGGTTGGTTAAGAAAATCACGGACCTTTTCCGCCACCGCTTCGGCCTGTGCGGCCGCCTCATCCTGTTTTGCGCTCAACCCTTCGAGGATCAGCACGAATTCGTCGCCGCCGAACCGGGCAACCGTGTCTCCCTCACGCACGCAATCCTGCAGGCGTCGCGCGACCTCGACCAGCAACATGTCGCCGATGTCATGCCCCCGTGTATCGTTGAGCGTTTTGAAATTATCGAGATCAAGGAACAGGATGGCGCCGTGATGGCCATTGCGGGTGCTGGATGCCATGGCCTGATGCAGGCGATCCATCAGCAGGCGGCGATTGGGCAAGCGGGTCAGCGCGTCGTAAAAGGCCAGCGAGTGAATTTCCGTTTCCGCCTGTTTGCGTTTGGTGATATCACGGCTCAGGGCAAGCAGGTAACGTTTACCATCCATCTCCATGGCGCTGCAGCTGACCTCGATATTGATCAACGAGCCGTCCTTGCGCCGGTGCATGGTTTCAAACGTGTCGCTTCTGTTATTCGTAATGAAATCCGCGAGGCGACTGCGCAGTTCCTCGGCTGAATAATACGCATCCCAGTCCGCCAGGTTCAGGCAGGCCGCTTCTTCCGGGGTATAACCCAGCATTTGGCAGAAAGCGTCGTTGAATTCCACCAGATTGCCTTCGATATCCAATATATGGATCCCGTCAATGGCGGTTTTCATCAGACCCTGATTGCGCCGCAACAGAGCTTCCGTTTCGCGCTGCAGCCGCTGATATTCGACGATGTCCACGCCCAGGCCCGACAGTATCCTTTTGCCGTCTGCATCGACGTTCTGCCCGGTAAAGTAGTGCACCACGGTATTTTTCAAGGTGTCGCGTTCCAGCCTCATGATCGACAGCTCACGCTCCAGCTGGCGGATGCGCTGCAGTTCGGGGCTGAGCTCGACGCTGCCCGGGTCTCCCCTGAGCGTGCCGGCAAGGAACTGTTGATGCCAAAGCTTGATCGAATCCGGGGAAATATCGAGACGATATCCCGCCTCGGTATAGGTCAGGCGCAGTGCGGTGATCAGCTTCACGGCTTCGATCTTGAAGTCCATCGTGAATAGCCTTGTCGGGACGCGCTCCATTCCATCTCCTTAAATCGCCAAGCTATCCGCGACTTAAACCCATTGAAGAAAAACTGCTTCACGTCCCGTGCATGGAACCGGGACAGCGAATCATAACCCGAAGTATATGCTTAACCCCACTCTCGACAAAACTAAAGCATCCGTGCTAGCAGAAGCTGCAAACAAAAAGGCCAGCCTCGCGGCTGGCCTATGGTCTCGAACAACTTTATGCTGGAATCAAGCGCGCTTCCTGAACTCGTTGGTGCGGGTGTCGATCTCGATCTTGTCGCCGATCTCGATGAAGGCCGCAACGGGCAGCTCGAAGCCGGTGTTGATCTTGGCCGGTTTCATCACCTTTCCGGAAGTGTCGCCGCGCACAGCGGGTTCGGTATAGATGACTTCGCGCACGATGGTGTTGGGAAGTTCGACCGAAATGGCCTTGTCATTGTAGAAGACCACTTCGCAAGGCATGCCGTCCTCGATGTAGTTGACCGCGTCGCCCATGCTTTCAGCCTCGATCTCGTACTGGTTGTAATCTCCGTCCATGAACACATACATCGGATCCGAAAAATAGGAATAGGTGCATTCCTTGCGGTCCAGGATGATCTGGTCGAACTTGTCGTCCGCGCTGTATACGGTCTCCTTGGCCGAGTCGGTCAGCAGATTCTTCATCTTCATCTTGACCACCGACCCGTTGCGGCCGGAACGGCTGTATTCCGCCTTGAGTATCACCATCGGGTCGGCACCGACCATGATGACGTTTCCTGCGCGTAATTCTTGTGCTGTTTTCATGTTTGTTACCCTTCAATTTTCAAGGCGCGCATTCTACCGATTTCCCGTGAAAAATCCAGTATATTCACCGCCAGATTGTTTTCCGCCAATGGCCGCGTCCAATCGCGCGTACACCGGCTGATTTCGCCGATTTCGGCTGCAAACGCCGCCCATTTTTGTCCTGCTTCACTTCCCCGATTCCAAACCTCCCAAAGGTCCGCTGTCGCCTTGCCGGCAGACCGGCTGAGATGCTTGCAGTACAACATGAGGAAGGCTTGCAGCTTTTTCAAGTGCACTTCGTCATGCTGGGGATATATTTGCCAAACGAGCGGGCGTCCCGCCCAGATGGCGCGCACAAATGAATCTTCGCCTCGGACGAAATTGACATCGCATGCCCACAAAAGTTCATCATAACGCTCCTGTTCCACGAACGGCAGAACGCGCACGCGCAATTGCCCGCGCACATAATCGCTGCCCGCGCGAGGCGCAGGGCCGCCGAAATATTGACCGACTTGCGGCAATATGCGCCCTTCGGGTACCAGGCATAACACGGATCGTTTGCCGGATGACCAGGCATCGAAAAGGCCCTCCAGTGCGGGATTTTCATATGCGAACAACGAAACTTTCAGCGTATCCCCTGCCGGTGTTTCCATACCGATAAATCGCCAGAACGCATCTTGCTTTGAGGCCTCGTTCTGAAATGCATCGCGTTGCTTCAGCAGGTCGCGCTCCAGCAGCAAACCGCCGGTCTTTCCAGTGAAACCCGGAAAGAAAAAATACCTGGTCAGCGGCAATGAAGGATGCGGCGACGGCAGCTTATGATGGCTTTCGACCCAATCTTCGGCAGATAGATATTCCAGATTGATCCACACCGGCTTCCGACAGGATTGCTCCACGATTTTTGCCATCGCAGCCACATAGTTTTCCGGCAATTTGCAGGCAAATGTCTCGATGACCAGTTCGGCAGGCTGCACGCCGGAAAATTCCTTGCGCCACTGGCGCACCTCCACCCCGTGGCATATTTGTGTTTCCGACGCGGTATCCGCCTCCGCGCATAGCTTCGCGAAACTGTCCAGGTCATCCACCCACAACCTGACCGAGAGGCCGTGTTCGATTGCCAGTTGCCGCGCCAGCCGCCAGCTCACGCCGATGTCGCCGAAATTGTCGATGACATTGCAGAAGATGTCGCAGCAAGTTGGCACAGTGACAGACATCGATTCAGACTCACTCGGCATGCAATGCTTCCACCGGATCCAGCCGCGCCGCATGCCGTGCCGGCATCACGCCGGCCGCAAGTCCGATGCAGACCGCGCTCAACTCGGCGAGCACGGCGAAAACCCATGGGGTATGGACCGGCAGTGCCGGAAACAACCAGTGCAACGACTGCGCGATGCCGACACCGAGAACCAATCCGGCCAAGCCGCCCAGTGCAGACAACAAGATCGCCTCACCGAGAAACAGTGTCAGTACCTGCTGTTCCCGTGCGCCCAGTGCCCGCAGCAAACCGATCTCTGCGGTGCGCTCGGTGACCGCCATCGTCATGATGGTCAGGATGCCGACGCCACCCACCAGCAGCGAGATGCCCCCCAATGCGCCGACCGCGAAGGTGATCACATCCAGCACCGAACCGAGAACCTCCATGGCCTTTTCCTGCGAGATGACGGTATAGTCTTCGCGCCCGTGGCGCGCAGTGATGATACGGCGTATGCCTTGCTCGACCTTTTCGGCATCCGCAGTATCCGGATAGGTGACGTCGATCTCCATCACCCCGGGACGATTGAACAATTCCAGACCGCGCGCGGTCGGGATGAACACGGTATCGTCGAGATCGAAACCCAGTATCTGTCCCTTGGGTTCCATCACCCCGATCACCCGGTAGCGCTGCCCGCCCACCCGCAGATAGCTGCCCAGCGGATTCTCTTCGCCGAAAATCTCGTCGCGCACCTTGCTGCCCAGCACCACGAATGCACGCGCTTGGTTGGGATCTTCGTTCGGCAGGAAACTGCCCACTTGTACCCTGATCTGGAATGCGTGGGAAAATTCCGGCCCCACTCCATACACCGTGACGCGCCGGCTTTTGCCGTTGGCGTGGATATCGGCGTTGCCTTGCACTACAGCCGTCACATGGTCCACGTTCGGAACGCGGCGCAATGCTTCCGCGTCATCGATGGTAAGCGGCTTGACCGTGCCGAACACGCCCACGCTCGCACCGTGCGTCTGGGTCTTGCCCGGCTGGATGCCGATGATGTTCGTGCCAAATTGATTGAACTCGGACAATACGAATTGGTGCAAACCCTCGCCTATGGAGGTCAGCAGGATCACCGCAGTGATGCCGATGGCGATGCCGAGACCGGTAAGAAAGCTGCGCACGCGGTAGGCCGCCAAGCTGGAGGTCGTGAGACGAAGAAGGTCATGGAATAACATTATCGTTTGGACAATGCCGCGACTGGGTCCAGTTTCGCTGCCCTGCGTGCCGGCCATACGCTGAACAGTGTCCCGGTAAGCAGCGCGGTACCGAGCGCCGCCAGTACCGCCCACCACGGCGCGCTCACCGGCAGCGTGGGATAGACCATGCCGATGATGGCGCTGCCGATCTCTCCCAGCAACCAGCCAACCGTGCTGCCCACCATGGATAGCAACACGGCTTCGGCGAAGAACATTCTGCGTATCTCGCCCTGCGGCGCTCCCAGTGCCTTCATCAAACCGATTTCCTGGGTGCGCTGCGCAACCGAGATCAGCATCACGTTCATGATCAGCACCCCCGCCACCGACAGGCTGATGGCCGCGATGCCGCCCACCGCCAGCGTAAGCGCGCGCAGGATGCGGTCGAAAGTCGCCAGCACCGCGTCCTGGGTGATCACCGTCACATCGCGCTCGCCGCCGTGCCGGCGCATCAATATCTCCTCGGCGTCATGTTTTGCCGCCTCGATCATGTCCCGGTTCTTGGCTTCGATCAGCACACGGAACAATGCCTGGGTATTGAACAAGTTATGTGCGGACGCCACCGGAATGATGACCAAGTCATCGGTATTCATGCCCATGGATTCACCCTGTTCGGCGAGCAGCCCGATCACCCGGAAGCGCCGGTCGCCGATCCGCAGCCATGCACCCAGCGCGGTATCGGGACCGAACAACTCCCGCCTGACTTTGGCACCCACCACGCACACCGACATGGCCGAATTGATATCGATTTGTGGCAGGAACTGCCCCTGCGCAAGTTCCATGTGGCGGATCGGCAGCAGGTCCGCAGTGGAACCGAGCACGATCACTTCGCGGTTGCGCGCGCCATGCGAAGCCTGCGCCGCACCCAGGGTGAGCGGTGCGATGCGCCGAACGGCGGGACTGCGCAACAGGGCCTCTGCGTCATCCACCACGATGTCGCGCGCCGTCTGGCCGAGCAGCATGCCCGGATTGACGCCCGCCGTTTCGGATCGGCCTGGCAGCACAATCACGAGGTTGCTGCCCAGCGAAGAGAACTGGCCGATCACATAACGCCGCGCTCCCTCGCCCAGCGAGGTAAGAACAACCACCGCCGCCACACCGATGGACATCGCGACGATCATCAGCAGGGTGCGCGTGCGGCTGCCGCGCAGGCTTCCCGAAGCGAATAGCAATACGTCAAACAGCTTCATGCGGCGCGTCCGGTCTCACGGGTGAATTGTCCATCCACCATATGCAGCTGGCGCATCGCACGTCCCCCGATCACCGGATCGTGGGTGACGACGATCAAGGCCACCCGCTTCGCAACCATCTGTTCGAGCAGGTTCATCACTTCCTTGCCGGTAGTCTGATCGAGATTGCCCGTCGGTTCATCTGCCAACAGCACTGCGGGATGCATGCTGGTTGCGCGCGCGATCGCGACTCGCTGGCGCTGCCCGCCGGATAGCTGGTCGGGACGATGGTCGGCACGGTCGGTCAGCCCATAATTTTTCAGCAAAACCGCGACTCGCTGCTTGCGTTCAGCAACCGGAATACCCGCCAGGATCAAAGGCAATTCGATGTTCATCGCGGCAGTCAGGCGCGGCACAAGATGAAAGGACTGGAACACGAAACCGATCTTTTCGCTGCGCACTTTGGCCTGCTGTACGTCATTCAGCGCGGTGACGTCGCCGCCATCCAGAAGGTATGTCCCCGAACTCGGGCGATCCAGCAAACCGATCAGATTGAGCAAAGTGGATTTTCCGGAGCCGGACGGCCCCATGATGGAGACATAATCTCCCGCCGCAATGTCCAGGTCGATGCCGCGCAACGCGGCTACCTGCTGATCGCCCACAATGAAGTTGCGACTGACTTTTTGTAGCCGAATCATTTGCTCAGGATCATTTGCCGGTATTGTTTTCTTCCGGCTGCACGCGGGCCCCGGCCTTGACTCCGGCCTGATCAAGCGACAACACGATGCGGTCGCCTTCTTTCAACCCTGAAGTGATCTCGGTGCGATCCCAGTTGGCCAGCCCCGTGGTCACGGTGCGGTCTTCGAGCACGCCATCAGGCCGGTAAAACAACACGCGATTGCCTTCCAGCAAAGCCTGCGTGGGGATGTACAGCACACTCGCATGTGAATTGTGCACGATCTCCACGTCCGCGCTATAGCCTACCAGCAGATTTTCAGCTGTGGGCGGCGCGTCGAAAGCCACCTCCACTTCCACGGTGCGCGCCTGCTTCTCCAATTCCAGAACATAGGGCGCGATGCGTTTGACCTTGCCGGCGAATGTCTTGTCCTTGATCGCGTCCAGCGTGATGCGCGCCATCTGCCCGACCTTGATCTCGGACGCATCCACTTCATCGATGGGTGCGCTGACGAACATGCAGCTATCGTCGATCAGATCGATCGCGGGCGGTGTGGGGATGCCGGGCGGCGAAGGTGTCGCGTATTCGCCCAGTTCGCCACTGATGTCGGCAACGACTCCGCCGAATGGGGCGCGCAACACCATGCGCTGCAATTCGGCATGGGCTGCGGCGACTCGCGACCGGCTTTGGTCGATCTGACTGCGTGCGACTTCACAACCGGCGCGGCTCACCTTGGCAGCGGATACTTTCTGATCCAGTCCTTCGGCAGAAATGAATCCTTTCTCCATGAGCTGTTTCGCGCGCTCGGCTTCCTTTTCGGCCAGATCTGCCTGCACGCAGGCCTGCTGCTCCTGGGTCTGGGCCGTGGCTAGCTGTTCCGCGGCCAAACGCGCCTGGGCTTGCAGGTCGTTGTCCCATAATTCCAGCAACACCTGCCCGCTCTTTACGCGCTGCCCCTTCTTCACCAGCAATTTGTCTATCTGCCCTCCAGCCGGAGGAGCCAGCTTGGCGCGGCGGCATGCCTTGACCGTTCCTGCGCGCGTGTTGCTCACTGTCGCTTCCACCACACCCCGCTCGACCTTGGCCAGCTGAACGCGTATCGGCGCGGACCGTGTAAAGTACCATGCCGCAATCGCCAGCATAACGATTCCCGCCAGCCACGACAGGTAACGCAAAAAAGCATTGCGCCTCGCGCGAGAAAAGTCAGCCATACAAATCCCTTGCCAGTTATCTATCCGCCAATCGGGTTGATCTCGATGCTGATATGCACCAGTTCTTCGTGGATGCTTAGCTGTTGCTTGAAATATTCCGGAGATGCTTGATAGTCGGTCGCGAGACTCAGGATGCAAGCGTACTTCCCCTTCCCCACACGCCACACGTGCAGGTCGCTGAGTATAGCCTTGAACGGCAATGCATCGATAACCTCGCGTATCTCTGTCACCACCGGGGCGTTCATCTCGGCATCAAGCAGCACGCGCCCGGTATCCCGCAGCAGACCAAAGGCCCATGCGGAAACCAATCCCGCGCCGACCAGCCCCATCACCGGGTCCAGCCAGCTTGCGCCCCACAATTTGCCCCCAAACAGCGCGATGATGGCCAGCACCGATGTCGCCGCATCGGCCAGAACGTGCAGATATGCCGAGCGCAAGTTCAAGTCGTGATGACCAGGATGTCCTTGCACATCATGGCTGTCCTCATGATCGTGATGATGGTGATGGCCGTCCTTGAGCAACCACGCGGAAACCAGGTTGACCAGCAGCCCGACGATCGCGATTGCAATTGCTTCGTTATAGTGTATCGGGCTGGGGGTGATCAGCCTTTCGACGGATTGGTAAACCATCAATCCTGCCACCATCACCAGGAAGATCGCACTGGTATAGCCGCCCAGCACCTCGATCTTCCATGTGCCAAATGAGAAACGCGGATCGTGAGCGTATTTTCTTGCGTAAGCGTAGGCAAAGACCGACAAGCCCAATGCAACCGTATGGGAACTCATATGCCAGCCGTCGGCCAGCAAAGCCATCGAGTTGTAATACCAGCCGCCGGTGATCTCGACCGCCATCATCACCGCGGTCAGAATGGCTACCCGCAGCGTGCTTCTTTCGGCGAGAGGGTTGCCTTCGTCAAATCGATGGGAATGTTTTAAGTCGTCGGCCGCAAGAATTTGTGTCATGGATCGAGTTGTAGGTAATCATCAAACATGGCGCTACGCCGGTCATTTTACAGGTTCAAACGATTCGTAGCTTCGCCTTGGCCATTTAGAGACTGGAAAACCGCTTTCAACCGCCTTATTATTCGGATCGATAAACGGATGCCACATCATGGACGAGTCCCGTTTACACCAATTTCAGGGTATCCACGCATATGGAGAGTTCAGAATCAGACCCGGCAAGAAAGTTCGCATTGTTGTCCGGTTCGTTCATCAGCAAGCCAATTGTGCGGTGGATACTCGGTCTGGCCACATTTACCTGCATTTTTCTTTACCACACTTATCCGCTGGGTTTAAGTGATTTCTGGTGGCACCTGAACACCGGCCGCTGGATATGGGCCAATGGTGGAATGCCGACCGATGATCCGTTCCTGTACAGTTCAGTGACCCCGCTGGGTCCCAGAGCGGAACTGATTTTACGCGGCTATCCGTTATCCCAGCTGCTTCTTTTCGGCACTTATTTGCTAGCGGGCGCAAATGCGCTGGTGATGCTGAAGAGCATGCTGATGACGTTGTTCTACGGAGTGTTGTGGAATCACTTTCGGCGCAACGGCGTCCATCCGATAACGGCCTTGGCCATCGTCGGAGTGTTGCCGCTGATGTTTTTCCGCTTCGACGAGCTTCGTCCCCAGGTGTTTTCCTTCATATTCACCTTGCTGGTGCTGCAACTGATCGAACATTTCCTGGCGGATGAGAGGAACGGGAAGCCGACCAAACGATATATGTTCCTGCTTCCGGCCATCATGCTGCTTTGGGCGAATCTTCATCGGGGTTTCATCATCGGGATCGGGATTCTGGTCGTATATCTCATTTCCGA
>DATKAK010000075.1:0-31470 GCA_035498295.1 Gallionella sp.
TCCTGCAGCCGGTGAGCTTAGCGGAGTCTGGCGGCGCCCCCACCACGCGCGCGCCGCTCACTTGCCCATCGCCGCCTCGAGCCGCTCGACGACGCTGCGCAGGATCTTGACCCGCGCGAAGCGCTTGTCGTTGGCCTCGACCAGCGTCCACGGCGCGATCTCCGTGCTGGTGCGGTCGACCATGTCGCACACGGCGGTTTCGTAGGCATCCCATTTCTCGCGGTTGCGCCAGTCTTCCTCGGTGATCTTGAAGCGCTTGAAGCCGGTCTTCTCGCGCTCCTTGAAGCGGCGCAACTGTTCCTCCTTGGTGATGGTCAGCCAGAATTTCACCAGCACGGTGTTGTGCCGGATCAGCTGTTCCTCGAAATCGTCGATCTCGCCGTAGGCGCGCATCCAGTCCGCTTCGGAGCAGAAATTCTCGACACGCTCGACCAGCACCCTTCCGTACCATGAACGGTCGAAGATCGTTACACGCCCGGCGCGCGGGATGTGCCGCCAGAAACGCCACAGATAAGGCTGCGCGCGCTCTTCCTCGGTGGGCGCCGCGATCGGGATGATGCGGTAGTGGCGCGCATCCAGCGCTCCGGTGATGCGGCGTATCGCGCCGCCCTTGCCCGCCGCATCGGAACCCTCGAACAGCGCGATGACCGACAGATTGCGGAAGCGCTCGTCGCGCGTGAGCAGGTTGAGTTTGCCCTGGTATTTTTCCAGTTCTGCATCGAATTTCTTCCTGGCGAGCATCTGCGACATGTCGAGTTTATCAAACACGTTCAGGCTGTCGATGGGCGCCTGCAGCGGCGGGACGTTGGCTGTGGCGGGTTGCCCGGGATGGTTCAGGCGTTTGCGCAGCGCCTCGAGCAGGATCTTGCCGGTGGTCAGATTGCGGTATCGGGCGTCCGTGCCCTCGATCACGATCCAGGGCGCTTCTGCTGTGCTGGTGGCGCGCAGTGCAAGCTCGGAGATTTTGCGGAACTTGTCATACCGCTTGAACCGCTTCCAGTCCAGGGCGGTGACGCGCCAGCGCGTCTTGGGGTCCTTCTCGAGATTCTTGAGTCGCTTGCGCTGGGCGTCCTTGGACAGATGGAACCAGAACTTGATGATCAGCGCGCCTTCGTTGGTGAGCATGGTCTCGAAGCGGTTGATCTCGTCTATGCTCTGGTTCAATTCGGATGCCTTGGTCTTGCCCATCACGCGCTGCACGATGGGCGCGGTATACCAGGAACCGAAGAACACGCCGATCTTGCCCTTGGGCGGAAGCGCGCGCCAGAAGCGCCACATCGGCGGACGCTCGCGTTCCTCGTCGGATTGCTCGCCCATCGCGTGCACCTGGATATGGCGCGGGTCCATCCACGCGTTGAGCAGGTTAACGGTCTCGCCCTTGCCTGCGCCGTCTACGCCGCCGGCCAGGATGATGACCGGAAACTTGGCGTTCTGCGCCAGATCGAACTGCGCGTTCAACAGATCCTCGCGCAGCTGCGGCACCTCGGCATCGTAAACAGCCTTGTCTATCCTGTGGCCCAGCTCCGCGGATTCGAACAATATCTGCCCCTTACAGGAAGTCCGGAGAGAGGACCAGGCGCAAACTGACCTGCCCGGATCCATCCTTCTGGCTGAACCACCATAATGCGCCCTTCTTGATGCTCAACGCCCCATCCGCACAGCCGAGCAATTGCGCCGCGACCTCGCCCAGCGTAGGCTGATGGCCGACCACCAGTACCGTGTCGCCGGCGTCCGGCCAGCGCGCCGCATGCAGCACGGCCTCGGCGGAAGCGCCGGGGGCGATGGTGGGGGCCAGCGTAAAATGGCCGGAAAGGGCGGAGGCGGTCTGCTGGGTGCGGGTTGTCGGGCTGACCAGGATGCGGTGCTGGTCGGGCAGATGCTTGCCAAGGAAGGCGGCGATCTTCGCAGCCTGCTTGGTCCCCTTTGCAGTGAGTTCGCGCTCATGATCGGGGGCGCCGTCTTCCGCTTCGGCATGCCGCCAAAGGATGAGATCCATCAGAGTCCCCAATATTTCATTTTATTTATCGACATCTACCGTATACACTATTTGCTCAACTTTAATACCAAGGAATGGATATGACAACCAAAAAGACTGCCGCATCGAAAGCCGGGGCGACTGCAAAAAAATCGCCGGCGAAGAAATCCGCCGTTCTGGCCAAGCTGATCGGCAAGGCGCGCGGCAAGTCGGGCGACAAGACCGCACCCCCCGCCGCGAAAAAAATGAAAAAGGAACACAAGAAGAAAGTGGTGCGCGACAGCTTTACCATGCCGCAAAACGAATACGCAAAGATCGCCGAGATCAAGGCGGTCTGCCTGAAGTCGAAGATGCACGTCAAGAAGAGCGAAGTACTGCGCGCCGGACTGATCGTGCTGGCCAAATTGAATGCCGCGCAATTGAAACAGACATTGGGACGCCTGGAAAAGATCAAGACCGGCCGTCCCCACAAACACTGACCTCGAGCAACGGCACTTCAGCCTGTTCAATGGATCTTCCGCGCCCGCTTCCATCCGCTTGCGACAGATTGCCGGGCGGGTCGATGGCCGGGGACTAACCCGATGCGTTGGCTCGCCGCCGTCATCTTCGCGATCTTCGCGGTGCCCGGGTTTGCACAGACCCTGCCGGAACATCATCTGAGGATCTCCCTTCATCCCGAACAGCATCGCTTCGAAGCGGAAGACCGTATCGTCCTGCCGGCGGACATGCCGAGCACATTCTACTTCTCGTTGCACCGCAACCTGCGTCCGGTGTCGCCCGATGCCGAAATAAAGGCCGACGGGGAGAGGCCGGAAGACTTTACGCAGAAATACCGCGTTACCCTGGCGAAAGGGAATAAGGGTTTCACGCTGGCTTATGGGGGAGAGATCTACCATCCGCCGCGGCAGGATGTGCGCGAAGCGCGAAGTTTCGAAAGCACACCGGGCATCATCGCCGCGGAAGGAACCGTGCTCACCGGCGACAGCGGCTGGTATCCCGCCATCGGGGACGGCATGCTGACGTTCGCTCTGGATATCGATCTGCCCGGCGGCTGGCATGCGATCAGCCAGGGCAAACGCGGCGGCGATGAAAGCGCCTCGAACCCCGGCGCGCGCGCGCATGTCCACTGGGAAGAAAAGAATCCGCAGGACGAGATCTACCTGATCGCCGCGCCGTTCACCGAATATGCGCGCGAAGACAATGGCATCGAATCGCTGGTCTATCTGCGCACGGACGATGCGGATCTTGCGCGGCGTTATCAGGATGCCACCGCGCGCTATATCGCAATGTATCAGCGTCTCATCGGCCCCTATCCCTATGCCAAATTCGCGCTGGTGGAGAATTTCTGGGAAACCGGATACGGCATGCCTTCGTTCACCCTGTTGGGCAGCCAGGTGATCCGCCTGCCGTTCATCATTGACACCTCCTATCCGCACGAGATCCTGCACAACTGGTGGGGCAACGGCGTGTACGTGGATTACGCCGGCGGCAACTGGTCGGAAGGCCTCACCGCCTACCTGGCCGATTACCTGCTGCAGGAACAAAAGGGCAGCGGCGCGGAATTCCGCCGCAGCACATTGCAGAAATACGCCGACTTCGTTTCCGCCGGCCGGGATTTTCCGCTCACGCAATTCACCTCGCGCCACAGCGCCCAAACCGAGGCGGTGGGCTACGGCAAGGCGATGATGATGTTCCACATGCTGCGCAGAGAACTGGGCGACGACGCCTTCATGAACGCACTGAAAAACTTCTACCGCGATTACCGTTTCAAGCGTGCCGGCTTCGCCGATCTCGAACGGGAATTCCTGCGGTTGGCCGGCCCGGACGAAGGCGCAAGCCTCAAGGCTTTTTTCGCGCAATGGGTGCAACGGACCGGCGCGCCGCAATTGCGCCTGGTATCGGCCCGGTCGAGGCGGGACAAGACGGGCTATGAACTTAGTATCCAGGTCGAACAAGCCCAGTCCGGCCCGGCCTATGATCTCGATGTGCCGATCGCCGTCACGCTGGCGGGACAGGAGGCCGCTTATGCAGCGGTGCTCGCCATGAAAGACAAGCAGGCCGAATTGCATCTCTCATTGCCCGCGCCACCGCTGCGCGTGGACGTGGACCCCGAGCTCGATCTGTTCCGCCGCCTGGACCGGGGCGAAATTCCCCCTGCCCTGTCCCAGGTTTTCGGTTCGGAAAAACTGCTGATCGTGCTGCCGCGCAACGCGCCCAAAGACATGCGTGCGCAGTTCGAGGCGATCGCAACGAGTTGGCAACGGCAGCCGTCGCGCGCGACCCTCGTCAAATGGGACGACGAGCTCGGAAGCCTGCCGCAAGAGGGTTCGGTGTGGCTGTTTGGCGAGGAGAACCGCTTTCGCGGCGACTTTCAGCGGGCGCTCGTCGCGAGCGGGGAAATGATGTCGGAAGGCGGGGTTTGGCTGGCCAAGGAATACGATCGCGCCAGGGACGCGCTCGTTCTGACCACGCACGCAGGCGCGACGCCGGTTGCCTGGCTGACCGCGCCGCAAGCTTCGGTGCTGCCGATCCTCGCCAGGAAACTGCCGCATTATTCGAAATTCAGCTATGCCGCTTTCAGCGGAGCGGAGTCGGCCAACCTGATCAAGGGCGTGTGGCCGGTGACCGCTTCGCCGCTGGGAAAGGCGGTCACGCAGCAGGACGGCAGCACCGTCGAAGTGGCGCGCGCAAAACTTCCGATTCGCAAAAGCTTGTTCGACAGATAAGTACTCTGCAAGGGTACCTCAAAAAATCCAGAGTTCGCCCAAATGGAAGGCGCGGAATAAATTTGCGAGCATCCGCAGCGCGGATTGCCTGCTTACCCCACTTCGCAGCGGCGCATATGAGCTATATGTAAGCAAGAAAACGAAGTTTCAGTGCAGGGTAATCTTTAGATGGGCCGGAACTAAATTTTTTCCGCAACACAGCATTTGGGTTGAAATATGGGTTTTTGGGGGTGCACTTTAGTGCAACGTCACTTCGAAGCGCATCTCCTTCTTCGCACCCATCATGCTGCTGCGCAGCACATCCACCTGAACCCGGTCGCCGGGCATCTTGTCGTACATCATGGCTCTCAGCTCCATCATGTTCGCCACATTCGCATCGTTTAGCGCAAGGATGTGGTCGCCCACCCGGATGCCGGCTGCCTGGGCTGCGCTGCCGGGAGTGAATTCGGTGACATACACGCTGTCCGCGCCATCCAGGATCGCCACGCCCAGCTTGCCCAGCTGCGGCAGCTCCTGGTCGCCTCCGGTCACCAATTGATAATCGGCTATGCCCGGAAATCCGCCGAAATCATTGCCGTTGATCAGCACTGCGCTTTCATCACCCCCGAGACGGAGATCGACACGCTCCGGGATGCCGTCGCCGTACATGACGTGCACCAGACCCGCCAGGATCACCATGCGCGACTTCGGATGGCCTTTCAGGTAGAGCGCGGCGGTATCGGCCATGGACGAGTCCCACAACAGCACGCCCTCGACAAACGTATTGAAGTCATTGCCCCGCGGATGAGTATCGAAGATCGCTTTCAGGCGCTGCAGATAATGCTTGCTCGCCGGTTCGATGTAGGCCGGAGTCTCCGCAAGTTCCCCGGGGCTCAGGCTTTTCATTCCGTTCCTGAAGACCTTGTTATGGATCTCGTCGGAGATATTCAGCGCGATCACCGGGATGTGTTTTTCCCGGGCGAACTCGAAGATCGGCCGCAGCATGCGGTAATCGAGTTGCCAGCGTTTGAAATATTCGGTTTTGACCAGCATCTGCCGTTCGTCGATGCGCCCGTCGATGTAATCGTCAAGATACGGCTGGAACGGCTGCTGGAAATACTCGACGCCGATCGCAAGATCCGGATCTTGCGCATACAGGCTCTTGATGATGCGCAACTGGTTCTGATGATGCGCGACGCGGTCGTGGATCTCGCCGATGAATATCGCGCGCTTGTCTGCGAGCTGCGAGGTCAGTTCGGCCAGCGATTGCCGATTCACGGGATCGATGACCTTGGGCGGAACGCCGGTGTCCGTATCGGGTGGCGGAACATGGAATATCGCCTGATCGTCATTCCCGAACTGTCCGCATGCGGCGCAGCAAAGGGCGAGCGCAAGGATGAATGTGCGTTTTAATGTCATTGGAATGGCGTCGGATCTATTTGCAAGGACTGATATTGTGCCAGCAATCGAACATGTTGCAGTTTTCCCGCTCCGGCGGTTGGCACCGTCCTCCGCGAACCCGACGGCGGGATGAGGATGGGCCGCATGCTAGGGAGTCGCCTTGGCCTGCATGCGGGTGAATTGTTCGAGGAGATCGCATTGGGCGCAGACCTTTTCCGCGCGGCGCGGATATTTGTGCCGGTAATGCCCCTCGCCGTCCATGTCCCAGGCCTGCGTGTTGTCCTGCAGATAGATCTTCAGTCCCTCGTCGATCACGCGCTTCTTGAGTTTCTTGTCGAGCACCGGAAAGCATACCTCGATGCGGCGGAAGAAATTCCTGTCCATCCAGTCGGCGCTGGCGAGGTATACATCGTGCTTCAGGTCGTTGCGGAAATAGAATATGCGGGAGTGTTCGAGGAAGCGTCCGATCACGGACCGCACCTTGATGTGCTCCGACAGTCCTTTCACCCCGGGGCGCAGCGCGCACACGCCGCGCACGACCAGGTCGATCTTCACGCCGGCTTGCGAAGCCTCGTATAGCGCGTTGATGGTCTCGGGTTCGAGCAGCGCGTTCATCTTGGCGATGATGCGGGCGATTTTGCCCGCCTTGGCGAGCTGGGTCTCGTTCTGTATCGCGCGCAGGACCTCGCTGTGCAGCGAGAACGGCGATTGCCACAGGTAATTCAGCGCGCGCGCCTTGCCGAGGCTGGTCAACTGGCCGAACACCTCGTTCACGTCCGCGCACAATTTCTCATTGCAGCTGAACAAGCCGAAATCGGTATAGAAGCGCGCGGTGCGCGGATGGTAGTTGCCGGTGCCCAGATGCACATAACGGCGCAGCTTGCCGTCCTCGCGGCGCACCACCATCAGCATCTTGGCATGGGTCTTGTGCCCGACCACGCCGTACACCACATGCGCACCGACGTGTTCCAGCCGCGTGGCCCAATTGATGTTGGCTTCCTCGTCGAAGCGCGCCAGCAATTCCACCACCACGGTCACTTCCTTGCCGCGCTGGGCCGCGGCGATCAATGCCTCCATCAGCGAGGAATCGACCCCGGTGCGATACACGGTCTGCTTGATCGCGACCACGTTGGGGTCGCTGGCTGCCTGCTGGATGAAATCGATCACCGGCTTGAAGGACTGGAACGGATGGTGCAGCAGCACATCGTTCTTGCGTATCACCTTGAACATGTCCGAGCCCTTCTTCTGCAACACTCCGGGAACGCCCGGCGTAAAGGCGGGAAACTTCAGGTCATCACGCGCGACACGATCGGGTATGCCCATCAGGCGCACCAGGTTCACCGGCCCGTGTACGCGGTACAGGTCTTCCGGCGCGAGGTTGAATTCCCGGAGCAGCAATTCGGCGATCGGCCCTGAACAGTTGTCGGCGATCTCCAGCCGTACCGCGTCGCCGAAATGGCGCTGCGGCAATTCGCCCTGCAGGCTGAGGCGCAGGTTCTTGACTTCCTCCTCGTCCACGAACAGGTCGCTGTTGCGCGTCACGCGGAACTGGTAACAGCCGAGCACCTCCATGCCGCTGAACAGTTCGCCGACATGCGCGTGCAGGATGGAGGAGAGAAACACAAAACCATATTCGCAGCCGCTGAGCTCGGGGGGCATCAGGATGGTGCGCGGCACGACGCGCGGCGCCTGCACGATGGCGCGCGCGGAATTGCGCCCGAACGCATCTTTGCCCTGCAGTTCGATGGCAAAATTCAGGCTTTTGTTGAGCACGCGCGGGAACGGGTGCGCCGGATCGAGGCCCATCGGGGTCAATACCGGCATCACCTCGCGGAAGAATAAATCCTTTACCCAGGTCTTCTGCGCATCGTTCCACTGGGTGCGGCGCAGGAACTTGATGCCCTGCCCGGCGAGCGCGGGGACCAGGGTCTTGTTGAACACCTGGTACTGCCGTTCGATCAGCTGGTGCGCCCCGTCGCGCACGCGCTGGAGACTTTGCTGGGCGGTCAAGCCATCGGTACTGACGGCCGCGCTGCCGAGCTTGATCTGTTCCTTCAGCCCCGCGACGCGGATCTCGAAGAATTCGTCCAGATTGCTGCTGACGATGCACAGATATTTCAGGCGTTCCAGCAACGGAACGGCCGCGTCCTCGGCCTGCGCCAGCACGCGGCGATTGAACTCGAGCTGGCCGAGTTCGCGGTTCAGGTATTGCTGTGGGGGGAATTTCTTTGCCAAGTTGCTGCCGATCTAGTTTTTGGGTGGCACATATCCTTCCGGCATTTGCACGCCCTCGCCGAAGAAATATTTCTCCATCGTCGTGGCCAGGAACTTGCGCGCTACAGGATCGGCGAGATTGAGGCGGTTTTCGTTCACCTGCATGGTCTGGAACCTGAGCCATTCCTGCCACGCCTGCTTCGAGACATGCTCGAAGATGCGCTGGCCGAGCGGGCCGGGATAGGGAGGGCGGTCCAGCCCTTCGGCCTCGCGACCCAGTTTTACGCAATTAACCATTCTAGCCATGTTGATTTTCAAGCTAATTATGGAAGGAGATTATGACATCTGGATGAAAATGATGCACGGCCCGCTCGCGTTTGCGCAGCTTGCTATCGGTTACGACGTATTGACGGAAAGCGGGAATAGACTGCCTCAAGAGGCAGACCAACTGACCAAGCCGGCATAATCCGTCCCCAGCACCGCCAACCCGAACGCGATGCGATACCACGCGAAGGCGCTGAAGTCATGGTGGCTGATATAGCGCAACAGACCGCGCACCGCGATGAAGGCGCTGACGAACGAGGCTGCCCCGCCCACCGCGAACAGCCACCAGTCGTGGGCGTGGAACATGGCCCGGTATTTCACCACTTCGTAAAGCGTTGCGGCAGTCAGCGTCGGGATCGCGAGGAAGAACGAGAACTCGGTGGCCGCCTTGCGCGACAGGCCGAAGACCAGTCCGCCGATGATGGTTGCGCCGGAACGCGACGTGCCCGGTATCAGCGCCAGCGATTGCGCCAGGCCAATGACCAGCGCGTCGCGCCAGCGCATGTCGTCGACATTTTCGATGCGCACGGTATGCCGGCGCTTTTCCGCCCACAGTATGACCAGACCGCCGATGATGAAGGCCAGCGCCACCGGCACCGGCGCAAACAGATACTGCTTGATCTTGTTCGCGAACAGCAATCCCAGGAACGCGGCGGGCAGGAATGCGATGAACAGGTTGGCCGTGAAGCGCTGCGCCGCCTGCCGGCCCTCGATCAGCCCTCCGACCACCGAAGCGAGCCTTGCGCGATATTCCCAGCACACCGCCAGGATCGCGGCGAACTGGATCACGATCTCGAACACCTTGCCGCGCTCGTCATTGAAGTCGAGCAGGTCGCCGACCATGATCAGGTGCCCGGTGGAGGAGATCGGCAAAAATTCGGTCAGCCCTTCGACGATACCCAGTATCAGGGCTTTCCAGTAGATCAGGTCCATGACTATAGCCTTGACGAAGAGAGTTCTTCAGTGAAGCCGGGCTTCCGGCAGACGCGAGCCATTTTCTGCGGAGCGAAGCGCAGAGTACTCGCGGACATCATTTGCCGGACCTGCCCGGCTGCGCTCATCCGGCAAAGCTATCCATTATTTTTTGGGATCGTACTTGAAGGACAGGGCTAGCCGCGCGCGGTACATCGTCACGCCGCCGTCCTCGACCACGATGTCGAGCTTGGTCACCTCGGCGATGCGCAAATCGCGCAGGGTCTTGGAGGCGGTGTTGACCGCGTTGGCGGCGGCATCTTCCCAGGATTTCTTGCTGGTTCCGACCAGTTCGGTGATGCGATAGACGCTGTCTTTTGCCATGACTTTCTCCTTTTTATGTGATGAACATCGGTGGTTGAAATGCTGATGCGGTCACGTCGTTATGCCTTGCTGTAGATCTCCGCGCCCTGCTTGACGAACTCGATCGCTTTCACTTCCATCCCTTTTTCCAGCGCTTCCTGTTCGGAGACGCCCTCCTTCGCCGCGAATTCGCGCACGTCCTGGGAGATCTTCATCGAGCAGAAATGCGGGCCGCACATCGAGCAGAAGTGCGCGACCTTGGCGGACTCCTTGGGCAGGGTCTCGTCGTGGAATTCGCGCGCCTTGTCCGGATCGAGGCCGAGATTGAACTGGTCTTCCCAGCGGAATTCGAAGCGCGCCTTCGACAATGCGTTGTCGCGGATCTGCGCACCGGGATGCCCCTTGGCGAGATCGGCGGCATGCGCGGCGATCTTGTAGGTGATGATGCCCTCCTTCACGTCGTCCTTGTCGGGCAGGCCCAAATGTTCTTTCGGTGTGACGTAGCACAGCATCGCGGTGCCGAACCAGCCGATCATGGCCGCCCCGATCGCGCTGGTGATGTGGTCGTAGCCGGGCGCGATGTCCATCGTCAGCGGGCCCAGCGTATAGAACGGCGCCTCGTGGCACCACTTCAATTGCAGGTCCATGTTCTCCTTGATCAGGTGCATCGGCACATGGCCGGGGCCCTCGATCATCACCTGCACGTCGTGCTTCCACGCGACCTGGGTCAGTTCGCCCAGCGTCTTCAGTTCGCCGAGCTGCGCCTCGTCGTTGGCGTCAAAGATCGAGCCGGGACGTAAACCATCACCAAGGCTGAAGCTCACGTCGTAGGCTTTCATGATCTCGCAGATGTCCTCGAAATGCGTGTAGAGGAAGCTCTCCTTGTGGTGGGCCAGGCACCACTTCGCCATGATCGAGCCGCCGCGCGACACGATGCCGGTCAGGCGTTTTGCGGTCAGCGGCACATAGCGCAGCAGCACGCCGGCATGGATCGTGAAATAGTCCACACCCTGCTCCGCCTGTTCGATCAGCGTGTCCTTGAAGATCTCCCAGGTCAGGTCTTCGGCTTTGCCGTTCACTTTTTCCAGCGCCTGATAGATCGGAACGGTGCCGATGGGTACCGGTGAATTGCGTATGATCCATTCGCGCGTCTCGTGGATGTTCCTGCCGGTCGAAAGATCCATTACCGTGTCGCCGCCCCAGCGGATCGCCCACGTCATTTTTTCGACTTCTTCCTGGATGCTCGAGCCGAGAGCCGAATTGCCGATGTTGGCGTTGATCTTCACCAGGAAGTTGCGGCCGATGATCATCGGCTCGGATTCGGGATGGTTGATGTTTGCGGGGATGATCGCCCTGCCCGCGGCTACTTCGCTGCGCACGAATTCCGGCGTGATCTCATTTCGGATAGACGCTCCGAAACTCTCGCCCGGATGCTGTTTCAGCAACATCCCGGACAGACCCTCGCGGCGCTGAGTCTCCCGTATCGCGATGAATTCCATCTCCGGCGTGATGATGCCGGCGCGTGCGTAGTGCATCTGCGTCACATTGCGGCAGGGTTTTGCACGGCGCGGCGCGCGCTTGAGGTCGAAGCGCATCTCCGCCAATTCGGGATCGTTCAGCCGCTGTTGACCGTATTCGGAAGTCAGCTTGCTCAGCGTCTCGGTATCGCCGCGCTCGGCGATCCAGTTTTCGCGCAGGGCGGCGAGGCCGGAGCGGATGTCGATCTTCACGGCCGGATCGGTATAGGGGCCGGAACAGTCGTACACGTAGATGGGCGGATTGTCTTCCGCGCCCATGCTCGCGGGCGTTGCCGACTGCGAGATCTCGCGCATCGGTACCAGCAGATCGGGGCGGCTGCCCTGCACATATACTTTGCGCGAATTCGGCAACGGCTTGACTGCCGCGGCATCGACGTGCGCAACAGTGGCCAGAAATTTGGGATTGGCGTTCATGGTGATGCTCCTAAAATCAGGAAGCATCGGGGATGCTTCCCTTTGCGGCATTGCCCGCACAGGTTCGAAGGGTATATCTCACTCCACCTTGAATGCGATGTCGGCGAAGACCCCCAGCTGAAGGTGCAAGGTAATGCAAAGGTCATCGAAAAGCAAGCCGCACCAAGGAACCTCCGATCGGGTCCATCATGAACCGCAAGCATCATTGAGCCATATGGTAGGGCTTGCTATACTGCCAAGCCGCTGCAAGATAACGAATGCCGATTTGGGAGAGAAGCATGCTGGATGTGGAACAGGCGCGTTTCAACATGATAGAGCAGCAGATTCGTCCGTGCGAAGTGCTGGAAGGCCGCATCCTGGACCTGCTCAAGCACGTGCGCCGCGAACATTATGTTCCGAAGGAAATGCGCGAACTGGCATTCATGGATCTGGAGATCCCGCTGGGCCATGGCGCATACATGTGGCCGCCCAAGCTGGAAGCGCGCACCCTTCAGGAACTGCACCTCACCCGCGACGACAACGTGCTGGAGATCGGCACCGGAAGCGGCTATCTGACCGCGCTGCTTTCCGCTTTGGCCGGGCATGTGACTTCGGTGGAGATCGTGCCGGAATTGAGCTCGATCGCCGGCCAGCACCTGCATACGTACCGCCACGACAACGTCACGCTGCAAGTCGGCGATGCGGCGCGCGGTTGGGGCAGCGGGACAAAATATGACGTCATCGTGCTGACCGGCTCGACGCCGGTATTGCCGGATGCGTTTCAGAACAGCCTGAATGTCGGCGGCCGGCTGTTCGCCATCGTCGGCGATGCGCCGGTGATGGAAGCCAGGCTGATCACCCGCGTCGCGGCGGACAAGTACAGCACCGTCAACATCATGGAAGCCTGCGTCGCGCCGCTGCAAAATGCGTTGCAACCCGAACGTTTCGTGTTCTGAGTTTGTCTTTAGCCATCCGGGATCAAGCATGGCGTATTTGCGCGATGCGGCGGCAAGATGTATATTAGCAACTTCTAATATTTGGTTTGCATTGAATCGATGAAACTGAAACCAGTCTACGTGAGCGTCGCGAAGCGACGCATCATCACTCCCCCCCACCGGGGGAGAGGTGGGAGAGAGGGAACGGATACCGCGGCGATGTTCATCGTCAGGTCCGTCTTCCTGGCGACTCTGTTCGGCGCAAGCGGCTGGGCGCAGGCTGCCGATCTGCTGGATACCTATCGCGCCGCGCAGGCGAACGATCCGGTGTTTGCCGCCGCGCGCGCTGCGGAACAAGCCGGTCTGGAGAAAATACCGCAGGGGCGGTCGTTGTTGCTGCCCAGCGTCAATCTGACCGCGAACAAGACCTTCACCGATCAGTCCGTTGTTTACCCCGGCGGGCCCCTGGCGATCACCAGCGGGGATTATCGCTTCAACAGCGACGGCTACGGCGTGAACATGGTGCTGCCGCTGTTGCGCCAGCAAAACTGGCAGAGTTTCGGCGAGGCCAAATTGCAGGCCGCGCAAGCCGAGGCGCAGCTCAAGGTAGCCGAGCAGGACCTCATCGTGCGCGTTGCGCAGGCCTACTTCGACGTGCTGATCGCGCAAGACACAGTGGCCCTGGTCGACGCCCAGAAGTCCGCGATCTCGGAACAACTCGAACAGGCCAAGCGCAACTTCGAGGTGGGCAGCGCCACCATCACCGACACCCTCGAGGCGCAAGCCCGTTATGACTTGGCCGGCGCGCAGGAGATCGCCGCGAAGAACGACCTGGAGATCAAACGCAGCGCCCTGCAGCAATTGATCAACTCTCCGCCGGGCGAACTGTCGCATCTGGGCAGTGAATTCAAGCTGGAAACGCCGCAGCCCCCCGATATGGAAAAATGGGTGGGCCAGGCGCAGGCGACCAGCTTGCAGATCGCGATCGCGCAGGCGGCTGCCGAGATCGCCGACAAGGAAGTCGATCGCAATCGCGGAGGACACTATCCGACGGTCGATCTGGTCGCGAACTACACGAAGAACAGTGCCACCGGCGGAAGCTTCGGGCCCAACGACAACACCAACAAGAGTCTCGCGGTGCAATTGAACATGCCGATCTTTGAAGGCGGGTCGGTGAATTCCAAATGGCGCGAGGCGGAAGCCAACCGCGAGCGCGCAAGGCAGGAGCTGGAGAACGCGCGCCGCGACGCCGAACAAAAGACCCGCCAGGCCTACCTGGGCGTGGTCAGCGGGATCTCGCAGGTCAAGGCGTTGCAACAAGCGCTCACTTCCAGTCAAAGCGCGCTGGATGCGAGCAAACTGGGGCAGCAGGTCGGCGTGCGCACCAACCTCGATGTGTTGAACGCGCAGCAGCAGCTTTACTCCACCCGCCGCGACCTGTATCAGGCGCAATACAACTACCTGCTCAGCGAACTGCGCCTGAGGCAGGCCGTGGGAACGCTGGGCGAAGCAGACCTGGACAAGGTCAATCGAGAACTTCATTAGAGGAAAGGCTCAAGATGCAAGACACAAGAGGAAATAGGAAAGGAAAACCCGGTTGCTTTTGCTTTAACCTTTCCTCTTTAACCTTTCCTCTTTAACCTTTCCTCTTTCCTCTTATGAAAAAACCATGACCAAACCCGCAGCCAGCCCTGAAAGGCCCAAGGTCGCGCTGATCACCGGCATCACCGGCCAGGACGGCGCCTACCTGGCCGAGTTCCTGCTCAAGAAGGGCTACATCGTGCACGGCGTGAAGCGCCGCTCGTCGCTGTTCAACACCGACCGCATCGACCATCTCTACCAGGACCCGCACGTCAAACACGCGCACTTCATCCTGCACTACGGCGACCTCACCGACTCCACCAACCTGATCCGCATCATCCAGCAGGTGCAACCGGACGAGATCTACAACCTCGCCGCGATGAGCCATGTGGCGGTATCGTTCGAAACACCCGAATACACAGCCAATGCGGACGGCGTCGGCACGCTGCGCATCCTCGAAGCGATGCGCATCCTCGGACTCGGAAAGAAGACGCGCTTCTACCAGGCATCCACCTCGGAGCTGTACGGCCTGGTGCAGGAGACCCCGCAGAAGGAGACCACCCCGTTCTATCCGCGCAGCCCGTATGCGGTCGCCAAACTGTACGCGTACTGGATCACCGTCAACTACCGCGAGGCCTACGGCATGTATGCCTGCAACGGCATCCTGTTCAATCACGAGTCGCCGGTCCGCGGCGAGACCTTCGTCACGCGCAAGATCACGCGCGCGCTGGCGCGCATCAAGCTCGGGCTGCAGGACTGCCTGTACCTCGGCAACCTCGATGCGCTGCGCGACTGGGGCCATGCTAAAGATTACGTCGAGATGCAATGGCTGATGCTGCAACAGGATCGACCGGAAGACTTCGTCATCGCGTCCGGCGTGCAGTACAGCGTGCGCCAGTTCGTCGAGATCTCGGCGAAGGAATTGGGCATCAGCATCAAATGGAAAGGCAAGGGCGTCGACGAAAAGGGCTACATGCTCCCGTCCCCCGCAAGCGGGAAAGGGGGTGGGGGAGAGGGTAAATGCATCGTCAAGGTCGATCCGCGCTACTTCCGCCCCACCGAAGTCGAGACCCTGCTCGGCGACCCGACCAAGGCCAGGCAAAAGCTGGGCTGGACACCGAAGATCTCCTTTCATGAACTGGTGACCGAGATGGTGCGCGAAGACCTCAAGTCCGCCGAGCGCGACGAGCTGGTAAAGAAGCACGGCTTCACCGCGTACGATTACCACGAATAAGTTAGATGACGATGGACAAGAACGCCAAGATTTACATTGCCGGCCATCGCGGCCTGGCGGGCAGCGCGATCCTGCGCGAGTTGCAGCGGCAGGGCTATACCAATCTGGTGACGCGCACCCATGCCGAGCTCGATCTGGAAGATGCCGCCGCCACGCAAAGATTCTTCGAGCAGGAAAAGCCGGAGATCGTGTTCCTGGCCGCGGCCAGGGTCGGCGGCATCCTCGCCAATAACACCTACCCGGTGGATTTCCTGATGAGCAACCTGCTCATCGAAGCCAACATCTGCAACGCAGCGCATCATGCGCGGGTCAGGCGCCTGATCTTCCTCGGCAGCTCGTGCATCTATCCGCGTGACTGCCCGCAGCCGATCAGGGAAGAATACCTGCTCACCGGTCCGCTCGAGGCGACCAACCGTCCTTACGCGCTGGCGAAGATCGCGGGCATCGAAATGTGCTGGTCGTACAACCGCCAGTACGGCGCGAAGTGGCTGGCCGCGATGCCGACCAATCTGTACGGGCTGGGCGACAACTATGACCTGAACAACTCCCATGTGCTGCCCGCGCTGATCCGCAAGATGCACGAGGCAAAACTGTACGGTGCGGATGAAGTGGTGCTGTGGGGCAGCGGCAAGCCGAAACGCGAGTTCCTGTACGTGGACGACCTGGCGAACGCGCTGGTGTATCTCGCCGCGCTGGACGACAAACGCTATGATGCGCTGGTCGCGCCGTCGCAATGCCCGCTGATCAACATCGGCACCGGCACCGACCTGACGATACGCGAGCTGGCGGAAACGGTGGCCGCCGTGGTCGGCTACAAGGGCAAGTTCGTGCAGGACACCTCCAAGCCGGACGGCACGATGCGCAAGGTGATGGATGTCGGCAAGATCAACGCCCTGGGCTGGAAGGCCAGCACCGGTCTCATGGAAGGGATCGCTTTGACCTACAAGGAATTCATCAGCCAGAATATCCAGCCGGACATGTCCAAGAGCCGGGGCTCCCCATGAGCGATCCCGCGACCGCCAGAAAAGGCATCATCCTCGCCGGCGGTTCCGGCACGCGCCTGCACCCGGTGACGATGGCGGTGTCCAAGCAGCTGCTGCCGATCTACGACAAGCCGATGATCTACTATCCGCTATCCACGCTGATGCTGGCGGGGATACGCGATATTCTGGTGATTTCCACTCCGCAGGACACGCCGCGCTTCCAGCAACTGCTCGGCGACGGCGGCGCGTGGGGGCTGAATCTGCGATACGCGGTGCAACCCGCGCCGGAAGGCCTCGCGCAGGCATTCATCATCGGGCGCGAATTCATCGGCAAGAATCCTTCCGCGCTGGTGCTGGGCGACAACATCTTCTATGGGCACACCTTCCAGAATCAATTGGCCGGCGCATCGCAGCGCACCGCGGGCGCGACCGTGTTCGCCTACCATGTGCGCGACCCGCAGCGCTACGGCGTGGTGGAGTTCGGCGCGGACGGGAAAGCCGTCTCGCTGGAAGAAAAACCCGCCAAGCCCAAATCCAACTACGCGGTCACCGGCCTGTACTTCTACGACAACGACATCCTGGACATCGCGGCCAACCTCAAGCCCTCGCCGCGCGGCGAACTGGAGATCACCGACGTCAACCGCATCTACCTGCACCGCAAGGACCTCGCGGTCGAGATCATGGGGCGCGGCTTTGCCTGGCTGGATACCGGCACGCACGAATCGCTGCTCGAAGCGAGCCAGTTCATCCAGACCATAGAACACCGGCAGGGACTCAAGATCGCCTGCCCGGAAGAGATCGCCTTCAAGATGGGCTATATCGATGGCGCGCAACTGCAGAAGCTTGCGGCGCCGCTGCTCAAGAGCGGATACGGCGCCTATCTGATGAGCGTGCTCAACGACAAGGGCCTGCCGTGAGACTGATCCACACCGCCATCCCCGACGTGCTGATCGTCGAACCCAAGGTGTATGGCGACGATAGAGGATTCTTTTTCGAGAGCTTCAACCGGCGCAGGTTCGCCGAGCTGACCGGCCGCGATGCGGATTTCGTGCAGGACAACCATTCGCGCTCCGTGCAGAACGTGCTGCGCGGACTGCACTACCAGATCGAGCATCCGCAGGCCAAGCTGGTGCGCGTAGTAGAAGGCGCGGTGCTCGACGTTGTGGTGGATATCCGCCGGGGCTCGCCGACCTTTGGCAGGAGCGTGGCGCAGGAATTGTCCGCCGAGAACAAGCTCATGCTGTGGATACCGGAAGGCTTTGCGCACGGCTTCGTCGTGCTGTCCGAGAGCGCGGACTTCCTGTACAAGACTACCGACTACTGGTACCCGCAGCACGAGCGCTGCATCCGCTGGGACGACCCGGCGCTGGGCATAGACTGGAAGCTGAAGGCCGCCCCCATCGTCTCCGCCAAGGACGCGCAGGGCAAGACCCTGGCCGACGCCGAACTTTTCCCCTGACGCCCGTTCAGGTTTTGTTATTGCATTTGAATCTGTTTTCCCTTGCCCCTTGCCCCTGATTTCCCTTTCCTCTTTAACCTTTCCTCTTGAATCTGGTTTTACACCTTTCATCTGCTTTTCTCTTGACTTAGCCCCGCATTTATCGTTCAATCACTGAACACGTTCAATCATTGAACACTAAAGGTGAATGCCAACGACATGCTAAGCGACGAATACCGCTACAAGATCCTGAAGCGCCTGGAAGCCGATCCGGAGATCAGCCAGCGCGAGCTTGCGGGCGAGCTGGGCATCAGCCTCGGTCGCGTCAACTTTTGCGTGCAGGCGCTGATCGAGAAGGGCCTGATCAAAGCGAAGAACTTCCGCAACAGCAAAAACAAGAAAGCCTATGCCTATCTGCTGACGCCGCGCGGCATCGAGGAAAAAGCCAAGATCACCGTGGAGTTTCTCAAGATCAAACTCGCGGAACATAGAGCGCTGACTAAAGAGATCAAGCACCTGCGCGAAGAGGCCGGGAAAATCCAGAAGGGGCAAAACGGCAAACCTTCCGCCAAGAAGGCAATTAGCTGAATCAGGTTTGACAGATTACAACTGGAATACCCAGGGCGATAAGGAAAACGACACAACCATGAAGCCAATCCTCAGCATTCAAGATCTCGCCATCAACGGCGCACAGCCGGCGTTTGCGCATACCTTGCACGTTGGACGGCCGAACATCGGCAGTCGCGTACTCTTCCAGAAACATGTTGATGAAATATTTGACAATCGATGGTTGAGTAACAATGGCCCCAAGGTGCAGGCTCTCGAAGCGCGTATAGCCGAGCTGCATAGAGTCAAGCACTGCGT
Organism: Gallionella sp.; assembly: GCA_035498295.1. Classification (GTDB taxonomy): domain Bacteria; phylum Pseudomonadota; class Gammaproteobacteria; order Burkholderiales; family Gallionellaceae; genus Gallionella. The sequence continues at coordinate 18,861 of DATKAK010000075.1, forward strand.
CGCCATGTGCAACGGCACCATTGCACTGGAAATCGCCATACGTGCACTGAACCTTACGGGCGAAGTCATTGTCCCCTCCTATACCTTTATTGCGACGGCCCACGCGCTTCACTGGCAACAGGTCACGCCGGTGTTTGCCGATATCGATCCGTTGACTCACAACCTGAATCCGGACGCTGTGCGTCGCATGATCACCCCGCGCACCACCGGCATTATCGGCGTCCATCTGTGGGGTCGCAGTGCGCCCATCGATGAATTGCAGGCCATCGCGGATGATCACGGGCTCAAGCTGATGTTCGATGCGGCGCATGCATTCGCATGTTCGTACAAGGGCACGATGATCGGCAACTTCGGCGCATGCGAAGTCCTGAGCTTCCATGCCACCAAGTTCTTCAATACTTTCGAGGGCGGCGCAGTCCTAACCAATGACGACGAACTCGCGAATGCGATGCGCCTGATGCGCAACTTCGGATTTGCCGGCCTCGATAACGTCATTCACCCAGGCACAAATGGAAAGATGATTGAGGTCGCTGCTGCTATGGGATTGGCGAATCTGGAGTCGATCGATGATGTGATCGAGGCAAACCGACGCAATCTACGAGCGTACCGAGAAGCTCTCTCGGATTTGCCCGGCATAAACCTGCTGAACTTTGACGGGGGCGAGAAGAACAATTACCAATATGTGGTGATGGAAGTAGATGAAAGCTGTCCGGTAAACCGAGACCGGATGATTGAAGTGTTGCATGCAGAGAATATCCGGGCGCGAAAGTATTTCTGGCCGGGATGCCACAACATGCTACCTTACCGCGACTTGTATCCAAACGCGGGGCTGATGCTTCCAAATACTATCAAGGTGGCTGATCGAGTAGTCGTGCTTCCTACCGGGACGACAATAGACAGCACAATGATCAGTGACATCGCCGCGGTGATTCGCGTGTTGGTGAATGGAAGATGAAGCTGGCGATCATGCAGCCATATTTTTTCCCATATATCGGCTACTGGCAGCTGATTCATGCCGCAGACCGCTTTGTGCTATTTGACGATGCGCAATACATGAGACACGGTTGGGTAAACAGAAACCGGATACTAAAACCAAGTGGCGGTTGGCAATACATTCTGGTCCCGCTAAAAAAACATGAGATGACAGATTCGATCAAAAATGTGTATGCACATCCGGAAAAACAATGGAAGGAATTAATAATTGCACAGTTGGCGCATTACAAAAAGAAAGCCCGATATTTCGATGAAACAAGCGAGTTGGTGAGGGAAATATTATTTGGAAATGACGAACAGAGTATTGCCGCAATCAACTACGCCATAATAAGAACATTGTGTGAGTACTTGGATATAGGGAAGGAAATCATCCGATCGTCCGAAAGGAATTTCGATTATTCGGACGTTGCGGATGCAGGAGATTGGGCACTGCGAATCTCCGAGCAGATGGGCGCATCCGAATACATAAATCCCGCGTCAGGGGCCGAATTGTTTGATTCGGCGAAATTTTCATCAAGCGACATCAAGCTTTCATTTTTGAAGCCTCGAGAGATTATCTATTGGCAAGGGCGAGAGTTTGAGCCTTCCTTGTCCATCATCGATGTGTTGATGTTCAATGGCATTGAGGGTACGAAGGCTTATCTGGCAAATTACGATGTTGAATCAGGTGAAAATTGAGCAACTACTGGAAAAATCATTACGATTCTATTAGTAAGCAGTTCGATGGATCGTTATTAAAGCAAGTGGGCAAAACTGTAAATGGCCAAGAAATTCCTGAACGTCAGATAAGGCTGATCGTTGATAGCATAGTGAACGTATTACGGTTGAAGTCAAGTGATTCCATCATCGATTTGTGTTGCGGGAATGGGCTGATAACTCGGCAACTGGCACCGCTTGTAAAGAATATCGTTGGCGTTGATTACACAATCGGGCTCATTGATGCGGCAAAAAAGTATAACGGCTTCCCAAATATTGAATATGTAATCTCCGACGTATTACACCTCGACCATAAATATCTTGTGGGGTTAAGGAAGGTCATAATGTATGAAGCATTGCAGCATTTCTCTCCAGAACAATTGGGGAAATTGATTGAAGAGCTAAGCTGCCTGGAGCCGGGCTCATTGGTTTTTCTCGGGAGCATCCCGAACCAGGAAAAACTACACACCTATTACGACACAAAAGAAAAGTTGGCGTATTACACGCAAGGTGAGGCTGAAGGAAAGCCACATATAGGGCGATGGTGGTTCATGGAGGAAATTGAGCAGCTTGCTTCCGCGCGCGGCTTTAAGGCGACATATATGGCCCAAGAACCCGTTTTGTATACGGCGTACTATCGATTTAATGTTCTTCTTGAAAAATCACTATGAAGAAGATAGCCATATTCGGAACGCCCCGTTCCGGCACATCGTGGCTAGGGCATATATTCAACAGCCATCCCGACGTAGCATTAAGATTTCAGCCGCTCTTTTCATATGGGCATAAGGGCAGCCTTTCCACGGATTCATCCGCCGAAGAAATACGGAAATTTTTTGAAGACATTCTAAACACCCAGGATACTTTCGCGACAATGAAAGCGGACTCCCAAAAAAATTATCCGGCCTTTCAAAAATCTGCATGGCCTAGTCACATCGTATTTAAGGAGACACGATATCTTCATATTGTTGAGAACATCCTCAAGAAGTGCAGCGACGTAAAGATCGTGGGTATCGTCAGAAACCCTTTGGCGGTCCTTGCATCGTGGATGTCGGCACCAAAGGAATTTAACCATGAGTGGGACATCGACAGCGAGTGGCGAGGCGCACCACGCAAAAACCAAAATAGGCCGGAAGAGTTCTTTGGCTTTGACAAATGGAAGGAATCCGCCGCGGCGTTTCTTCAATTTCAAAGTCAATTCCCGCAGCAATTTATACTGGTGCGCTACGGAGAGCTGAACAGAACGCCGCTTGATACCACAAAGCTTTTATTTGATTTTTGCGAGTTGGAAGTTTGCGGCCAAGTGCGAGACTTCCTCAGCGAGAGTAAATCGAGACACGACGAAGACCCCTATTCGGTTTATCGTGCAAAGGCGAACGATACTCATTGGAAAGATATCTTGCCAACCGACATCGTGGATGAAGTATGCGGTGACTTGAGAAATACCTCATTGCAGATCTTTCTTTCGGAGAATCGATAATGGCCAAGACTTCGCTAAGGGAAAAAGTGCTGTGGGCTATGGAACCTCGGCTTTCCTAAAATGACGTCACTGCATGAGAAGACAATGGGTGCAGCGAAGTGGAGTGCGCTAGATGTGTTGATGCGCCAAGGTGTTCAGTTTGCCGTCACTATTGTCCTTGCACGCATCCTGGCACCGGAAGACTTCGGGTTAATCGCCATGCTTGGCCTGTTTATTGGCATCGCGGGAATTTTCATCGATAGCGGTTTCAGCTCTGCGTTGATCCAGCGGCAGAATGTTACGCATGCCGATGAATCCACCGTGTTCTTCTTCAATCTGGGTATGGGCGCATTAACCGCAACGTTGCTGTGCGCAGCGGCGCCATGGATCTCAAGCTTTTTCAAACAACCGGTACTGCAGTATCTGACTTATGCCATGGCATTCAATCTTTTTCTGGGAGCTTTCGGCTCCATCCACAGCACCTTGCTAAACAAAGAGATGAACTTTAAGACCACGGCAAAAGTGGGTGTGGTCAGCTCATTAGTGGCCGGTGTGTTTGCCATCTACATGGCCATACAAGGATATGGCGTGTGGAGTCTCGCTGGAAATGCGGTAGCCTCCGGAATTGTAACGGTGATACTTCTCTGGCTATGGCATCCATGGCGACCCGCGTGGACTTTCAGTTCCTTTTCATTACGTTCGTTTTTCCGTTTTGGCGGCTATACGATGGCGGCAACACTGACGGATGTATTTTCAACCAATCTCTACTTGATCGTCATCGGCAAACTGTACTCGATCCGCGATGTGGGTTTTTATAGCCGAGCGCAAAGTACGCAGCAGTTACCAATTACGTTGATGATGAACATCATCAACCGGGTTGCATTCTCGACGTTTTCAACGGTGGCGGAAGATAAAGCACGGCTGGCCCGGGGCCTTCGCAAGGCGCAAGCGATATTTATGTTTGTGAACATGCCCGTGTTGGTGGGTATCATCATACTCGCTAAGCCGCTCGTGCTGACGTTGTTTGGCGAGAAATGGCTGCCATGCGTGCCGATACTACAAGTACTTGGGCTGGGTGGATTGTTATGGCCGCTGCACGTGCTGAATTTGAACATATTGATGGCGCAAGGGCATTCAGACTTGTTCTTTAAAATCACGATGCTTAAAAAAGTATTCACGATCAGCCTGACCGTTGCGGCAAGTTTTTATGGGGTCATGGCGATAGCATGGACGCAGTTTGCTGTCTCTATTCTTGCGTATTTTGTAAATACGCATTACACCTATAAATTGCTGGGTTATGGCGGCATTAAACAGTTACGCGACTTGGCGAGTAATTTTGTTGCGGTGATACCGATGAGTGTCATTGTTTATCTGACCACGGCAACAGTGAAAACATTACCAATTGTTGAACTTGGTCTAGCTACTATCGCGGGCGGCGTGGTCTATTTGTTGACCTGCCGATTGTTGTGTGCGGAATTGTTGAATGAGTGTCTGCTGTTGGCCGGATTTAGGGCAAAGGCCATACTGCCATAACAGTTAGCATCATAGAATTGCATCATAAAGCGAGACGAGTAGGAGTAAGCATTTGTGATAAAAAAGATCATCCATAGCTTAGCGAGCAGAATGGGATTAACCATCGTGTGCAATTCAAACCGCCACTCTGGTATTTCAATTGTAAAACGGTATTCAATATCAGTTACACAACCTGATATTAATTTTGGTGAACTTATTGGAAAAGATCCATTAAATGCAGCTTTGCATCTTCGGTATGCGACGCAGGCGATAAGAAGAGGCAAAGCATACCTAGCTTATGCGGAACTAAAATCGGCAGAATTTCTCGGGGCATCTCGTGATGAAGTGAAGAATGACATGCAATTAGCGATTGCTGCGTTACCAAAGCCCGAGACTATGAACCACAACGGTTACTATCGCCTTACTTCCCTTGCATCCGAACTTGCACTAAGAAGTAAAGAAGGGAATTTTTCAGTATTGGATGTGGGCGGGGGAGAGGGAATGCTTGCCGCATTTATACCGGAAGCAACATATTGCCTCGCTGATCCCAGTACGAATGGCATCTCGGGCATTGATCTTCCATTTCCAGATCACTCGTTTGACTATGTTGTCTCCTGTCATGTTCTTGAACACATTCCTGTTGAAGAACGAAGTGCATTCCTGGATCAGTTGCTTTCAAAATCTAAATGCGGGGTGATCTTATTGAACCCATTTTTTATCGGGAATACTTATGAAAAGGAAAGACTGCAACTATTTATTGACATAACTAATGCAGAATGGGCTAAAGAACATTTGGCATGCACGCTTCCTAAACTTGACGACATCAAGCTATATGCAGATCAGCGAGGCTTAAGCTTTTCAGCGAAACCAAATGGCACGCTAACAACAGGCATCGCAATCGAATTCATGAATTACTTCGCCGGCAAGGCTGGGCTGATAGAAGAATATGTAAGAATCAATGAGTTTTTCAATGTCATGTTCAAGCATATTCTGGATTCGCCCGATTACCCGGTTGGGTATCTTATTTTCCTCGGTGGAAAACCGAACAGTTCGAAACCTTGAAGGCTCGATGAATATGGGACTAGAAGTCCGCTTGGGTACTTTAAAAGTTCGGTTGGAGGAGTGGTTTTAGATTGCATGGGGTAGATATGTCGTCAGTAGAATACTTAGGGATTGGTAAGCCTGTTAATAACATATCTCCGTTGGTGAGCGTGTGCATTCCGACATATCAGCACGCAAGTTTTATTACAGAATGCCTCGATAGTGTGTTATCCCAGGTAACAAGTTTTCCGTTCGAAATCCTAATAGGCGAAGATCAATCAGACGATGGAACACGGGAGATTTGTATTGCTTACGCTGATAAATTTCCAGACAAAATCCGCTTGTTTTTGAATGACAGAAAAGATGTGATATTCATTGATGGCAGGCCAACTGGTCGTGCAAATTTTCTTAATTTGTATACGGAGACGCGCGGGAAGTTCATAGCTTTGATTGAAGGAGATGATTATTGGACTGATAACACTAAGTTGGAGCGACAGGTTGAAATATTCCAAAAAATCCCGGAATGCTCGCTTGTATTTCACAATGCAATTATGCTTAGAGATGGAGGAGAGGAGCAGAAATTCTCAAGTGATCTCATAGAAGGGTTTTATGATGTTGAAAGCGTGATTAGTAGACCTTGGTTTGTTCCCACCCAATCTATCGTGTTTCGAAAGGACCTGCTCGAACTAGGTGAGTGGGCCAAGCATGTCTACAATTTGGATTATTTGATTCAGCTTATGCTGGCGACAAAGTTCCCGTTCTATTACGTTGATAGGCTGATGTCGGTCTATCGCATTCATGGTGGAGGAGTAAGCAGGGGGCGCAAGATTTTCTATCATCCGATAAAGTTGGTTGAAACCTTAGGCATTTTTAATTGCATTTCTGAATTCGAATACGATCAGCTCATCAAAAGAAGATTGGATGACATTCGTTCCGCGATGTTGGTCAATGAGCGTGAGGAAATTTTGAGGTCCCTTATTCTCAGTATGAGTTATTGGGAAAAGGCATTGACATTCAGATACTACTCATACGTGCTTCGCTATTTGATAAGAAAATTAAGAAGCAAATGAAGTGCGTCTTGAAAGCTATCCACGAACCTGATTCCCCGAACACTTTTGATCATCATGCTTCCTATTCGTTCATATATTTAGCTGCAAAAAATACTTGTTGCGAACCGCGATCTTTGGTCTTGGCAATAGTATGAATCATTTGACAGGGATAGGCGTATGTCAGACCAAGAGAGAAAATTCGTTGACTGGTTGCGTTAGCACTTTAAGGTTGTTATGAGGTTGTTGATGATTCAACCCTGGTTTAGCGCCATCGGCCATCCGGCACAATCGCTTATCAATATGGCATCGGCGATCGGGCGGGATGCGCGCGTGGAATATCTAGTTTCCACCGGCAGCGAAACCGATTTTTGCCGGGATTCGATAGAGCAATTGAGATCGTGGGGCAAAGTTGAGAGTTACGCAGTCACGACATCGACAGGAGATTCCAACACAGTCAGGGCCTTATTGGTGTTGTGGCGCATGCAGTTGCAGGGTTGCAGTTATCAGCGCGCTTTCTTCGCCGACGGATCGCTATTTGTTCTTGCGTTGCTTTGGCCGCTGCTTTCACCTTGGTTCCAAGTCGAGAGGGTGGGTGTACTGCAGCTTTTCGGGCCGATCTTGGGGAGACGCAATTGGCTTCGGCGATTCATTATCGGACGATTTTTGAAACGCCCCGAGGTGCGGCTTTATTTGCGCACCGAGGAATTGGCGCAGGCGTGGCGCGATGCTTATCGCTCCGTTACAGTCGGACACATAAGTTATTTACCATCGCTCGAAATTCCCGACGATGAACTCTGGCAGTATCCTGTGAGCCATTCGGATAAATTGGCATTCGGCATCATCGGGCAGGTTCGGGTTGGCAAAGGTATCGAATGGCTGGTGCCAGCTTTTCAGAATGATGCAGATTTGGGCAAGCTGACGATCGCCGGTGAATTCGCTAGTCCACAAAGCAAAGAAAAATTGTCAGTTCTGGAAGACTTCGAGGGATTCGTAAATCGCTACATGTCAGAAAGTGAAATGCTGCAACTTGCATCCGATCAGCATTATTTGTTGCTGTTGTACGAGCAATGGGACAAGAGGATGGAAAGCGCAGTGTTATATCTGGCGGCTAGGGTCAACCGCCCGGTGATTGTGTACGGCGATAGCTGGTGCGGAAGAATGGTCAGAGAGTTTAAGTGTGGCATGGAAGCACCTGCCGACAGGAATCTCGTGGTGGAGTTGCTGCGACGTCTACCGCGCCCTGGCAGCGCTGAATATGAATCGCTTCGGGCTGGAATGGAAGCCTTTCGTCGCGCCCATACAATGAGTTCGCTGCGCGGCAAAGTTGTTCAGGAATTGCTGGGTTAATCTTTAGAGGAGCGATAGCATTGGGTGGAATCAAAAACATCATCCGGTCTATTCTGCGCAACGTCTTTGGACTGGAGTTGCGCCGGGTCAAACTTATTCCATCCGCAGCGAAGCAGGTAGTTGCTACGCTGCAAAAGTTTGGTGTCGACCTTGTATTCGACGTGGGCGCGAACAAAGGCCAGTTTGCATCAGAAATTCGTCGCTGCGGATATACAGGCAAGATCGTGTCATTCGAGCCTCTCTCGCAGGCGTGCGGCGAATTGCGGCGGGCAAGTGCGGGCGATGCGATGTGGGAGGTGCATCCGCGTTGTGCCTTGGGCGACCACAATGGTGAAGTAGAAATCAACGTCGCCGGTAATTCCGAAAGTAGTTCGATCCTGCAGATGCTGGAAGCGCATCGCAGAGCCGTGCCGCAATCGGCCTACCAAGGGAAGGAGGCTGTCCCGATCAAAACGCTGGATGCTGTTGCCGGGCAATATTTGAAAAATGCCCGTGCGCCGTTCCTGAAGATCGATACGCAGGGGTTTGAATGGCAGGTGCTGGATGGCGCGCTAAAAACACTGCCGCACATCAAGGGAATATTGGTCGAGCTATCCCTTCTACCGCTATATGAAGGCCAGCATTTATGGCGGGAAGTGATCGATCGCCTTGAGGCAGAGGGATTTACGCTGTGGGGTTTCAAACCGGCATTCTCCGATCCGATTTCAGGCCGCACACTTCAGGTGGACGGAATCTTCTACAGGACAACCTGATGGCTCAGCTTACAGACCATATAAACGATGAACGAAATACTTACCGAGAAAAGCGACAGCCTGCCAAAGATATCAATTGGCATTGTCGTTTATAACGGCATCGAACACATCAGGAACGCTCTGGAAAGTGTTATACGCCAGCCTTACAAGAATCTCGAGCTGATCGTCGTCGATGGCGGGTCGGCGGATGGCACACAGGATGCGCTCAAAGAATATGCGGAACGGATCTATGCGCTGGTCAGCGAGCGCGACCAAGGGATATACGATGCAATGAACAAGGTTTGCTCGCTCGCAACCGGTGACTGGTTGCTGTTCCTCGGCTGCGACGACGTGCTTCTTGATAAACTCGGCGAGGTCGCGGCCATGCTGAAGCGACCCGACACGGTTTACTACGGAGATGTCATCAAACGCTCCAGTGGCAAGATTTATGGCGGCAGATTTTCGAAATACCGTTTGATGCGTTACAACATCTGCCACCAGTCACTGTTCTATCCGAAATCCGTATACACAAGATATTCGTACAACCTTGAATACCGCTGGCTTGCGGATTATGCCTATAACCTGAAGTTGATTGGCGACAAGGTTCCATTCGTTCACATGGGGGTGGTCGTTTCAATATACAACGACAAGGGCGGCTCCGCCCCCGGTGATGCAGACCTGAGCAGGGACCAGCTTAGGCTGATCCGCGAGGCGTTCGGCGACACCTATGCGCTGATCGAGGTGCTGTGCAGGTTGAGGGACAAGGTGGCCAACCTGGTGAGCCGCATGCTGAGGCGATTGCTGCCACATTCGTACTGGAAATACTGTCAGACACTGTGGCGCAGATTGACTGGCCAAGGCTGATATATTCCGACTGTCGGATTGCGAAGCCGCCATTGGTCGGCTAATTGTGCCGTTAAGTAGGGTCACTCTGGCTACATGGCAGTTAACTGATACCCTCCTCGGGTGTAATGAAAGCAATAGCAGGATTGAAGTTTTCGTACGGCGACTCATTTGACTGATGTTTGCCATGAAATAAGAATCCTGACTACGGAATCGGCCAGCCGTAAAATTGAACGATGAAATATTTGCGATTTCTACATATTCCCAAGACAGCGGGAGTCACATTCAACACCATACTCGAGCGTCAATACCGCGGAGAGATGCATTTCCATTTCGAAGGCCATCTGCCGTCTGATAAAAAGCGATTCGACTCTTTACGGTCTTCTGTCAGCAACGGCATTTTGTTTACCGGCCATGCCCCGATCAGTACCGGCATTGCCGAGGCGGACGAGGCCACGCTCATCACCTTTCTCAGGGATCCGGTCAGCCGCGTCAAGTCCTATTGCCAGCATGTTTCCGAAGGAAAGTCTCCGCATCTGCTTGAAGGTTTTTCGCCGGAAACGTTTGATCTGGACCATTTTCTATTCAGCGGCGATTCGGGATTGTCGAATTTGCAAACCCGGATGCTGGTTTGTGGCGATGAATGGGCATCGCCCTCGGCATTGGACGGGATGTCATCGGCGAATGCAAGGGATCAGGCGCTGGAAAACCTGTTCCATAGAGTCGCGCATTTTGGCCTGCAGGAATACTACGATGAGAGCTTGGTTCTTTTCAGTTCATTGCTGGCTTGGAAGACACCACTTTATTTTTCGCATAACCGCAAGAACTCCGGCCGGCAGCTGCAATTTGAGCCGCGTCATATTGCGCGCATAGAAGAACTGAATGCGGTGGACATCGAACTATACAATCGTGTCGAGGAACATTTCGTTGCGCTGCTTGAGCGCTCGCTGGACAGACGGAAATTGCAGCAGTTCCATATCATCAACGGCACCTTGAATGGGATTGTGGGGCCCGCGCGGTTCGGGACGGCCGGTTTCATCAAGGATAAAATCCTGTCCGAGCCCCGCATGGCTCGACTCAATGACAGGTTATGGGACAAGATCGTCAAGCATGCCCGACGCGTAGGAAGTAAATTGATCAAGGAGGCGTTGTGCCTGTATTACACGGCGATTTCCATGCATACGCCGACTTTGGCGAGGCTGTCTATCGTCTTGGGACTTTTGTATTTTATTTCTCCTGTCGATGCCGTTCCCGACCCCATCCCGGGCTTTGGCTACACGGATGACCTCGCCATCATCCTGTTCTTGTTCAAGCGCTTGAACAAATACATATTGGAGCCGGCAATCGAATCAGCCAGGCGACAGCAAGCAGAGGTGTTGCCTGAAGCAAATTGATCAGGCACGAATGGTATTATTCGTTCGGACTGTCTTTGGCTGGGTATCACTAGGCCAGCGATCCCAAGTGACTTGAAGTTCCCGCATCTCCCGGGTAGGGCTTGGTTTGGTTAAGAAATAGCGTAAGGCTGGCGCAGCGGCTACGTGCTTATGACAAAAAGGATTGATACTGAAATCGACTAATCCCTGATATATATTCCACTGGCGAGTTTAATTATCAAACTGAGATCAATTGGAACACCTTGAAAGAAAAGAAGCTCAAATATGAATACCATCTCGACACCGACTCAGCCGGAGAGCGGGTCGTACGCATCATCGGGAAAGGCAAACGGGTACTGGAGTTAGGCCCCGGACCCGGGACCATTACCAAACTTTTGTCGAAAGAATCAAATTGCCGCGTCACAGCATTGGAGATCGATGCCGAGGCAGTCACTAAACTTCAACCGTATTGCGAACGCGTATATCAGGCTGACCTCAACAATCCGCATTGGCCAGAGATGATCAAAGGCGAGGCGAGATTCGACACCGTGATCGCGACAGATGTACTGGAACATCTGTATGAGCCACTGGCGATATTGAAGGAAATGAAGAATTTTCTGGTCGTCGGCGGCAGCATCGTCGTATCGATTCCGCATGTGGGTCACTCGGTGATCCTCGCCAGCCTGATGGATGAGAATTTTGCATACGGCGATATTGGATTGCTTGATCGCACCCATATCCGGTTTTTTGGAATCCGGAATGTCCAGCAATTGTTCGAGGATGCCGGACTGAAGATCGTTCATGCGGAGTTCGTGGTCCGTGAACCTGAACATACCGAGTTTGCAAAGAGCTGGGCTAATACACCTCCGGAGATTCGCAACGTCCTGGAAAAGAATCCCTTCAGTTCGGTATATCAGGTCGTGGTGCAGGCAGTACCGATCGAGGCGGAGGGCGAGCCCATCCGGTTGATGGATATGCAGGCCGGCTCCCAGCAAGTTACCCTATCTGATCGGGTAAAGTCTTTCTTGCGTGTGCACGTCAGCGCCAGGATGTATTCCCGGCTGCAGGGAATATATGCATCGAGCCGCGAATATTTTTCAAAAGACAAATCATAGGCGCGCGCTTTGCGTTGAGCAGCGACAATGCTGATTCGAAACACAGCGGGGCTGGAGAATAAGCAATGAATGAAGTGAAATTGATCGCCTTGTACTTTACGCAATTGCATGCGATCCCGGAAAACGATGAGTGGTGGGGAAAGGGATTCACTGACTGGAATAATGTCAGGGCTGCCAAGCCGATGTATGAAGGACATTATCAGCCGCGTGTGCCTTTCAATAATAGCTACTACGACCAGTCGCGGTTGGAAACACTGCGTTGGCAGATCGATACGGCCAGGCGCTACGGAATCTACGGATTCTGTCATTACCACTACTGGTTCGATGGCAAGCAATTGCTCGAGACGCCGACGAACCTGATCATGGACAACAAGGACATCGATTTCCCGTTCTGCTTGTCGTGGGCCAACGAGACGTGGTCGCGGCGTTGGGACGCGCGCGACCACCACATCCT
>DATKAK010000076.1:0-3189 GCA_035498295.1 Gallionella sp.
CATGCCGCCGCCCGCCGCGCCGATGTTGCCCAGCAGCAACTGCACCATCGCGCCGGTGCGGATCATCTGCGAGCCGTACGAGTGCTGCGTCCAGCCCAGCGCATACATGATGGTCATGGTCTTGTCGGGCTTGGAGGACTCCGCGATCATCTCGCACACTTTCAGGAACGCATCCTTGGGCGTGCCGCAGATGTTGGACACCATGTCCGGTGTGTAGCGCGAGTAGTGCGCCTTCATCAGCTGGTACACGCAGCGCGGATTCTGCAGCGTCGGGTCGACCTCCGCGAAGCCGTCCTTGCCGATCTTGTAGCCCCAGGTGGACTTGTCGTAACTGCGCTTCTCCTTGTTATAGCCGGAGTACAGGCCGTTCTCGAACTTGAACTCGTCATTCACCAGGAAACTGAAGTCGGTGTAATTCTTGACGTACTCATGGTGGATCTTGTCGTTGCTGAGCAGGTAGTTGATCACCCCGCCCAGGAACGCGATGTCGGAACCGGCGCGTATCGGCGCGTAAAAATCCGATACCGCGGCGGAACGCGTGAAGCGCGGATCCACGACGATCAGCTTGGCATTGCGGTGGGCCTTGGCTTCGGTCACCCACTTGAAGCCGCAGGGATGTGCTTCGGCGGCATTGCCGCCCATGATCAGCACCAGGTCGGTATTCTTGATATCGACCCAATGGTTGGTCATCGCGCCTCTGCCGAACGTCGGGGCAAGACTTGCCACCGTGGGTCCGTGTCAGACGCGCGCTTGATTATCGAATGCGAGCAGTCCGAGGCTGCGTGCTATTTTCTGTGTGAGGTAGCCGGTTTCGTTGCTGGAAGCGGAAGCGGCCAGGAAACCCGTGGACACCCAGCGGTTCACCGTGGCGCCGTCCTTGTTCTTGGCGATGAAATTCTTGTCGCGGTCTTCCTTCATCAGCTTGGCGATGCGGGTGAACGCCTCGTCCCAGGAGATGCGCGTCCATTCCTTGCTGCCGGCGGCGCGGTATTCCGGATACTTGAGGCGGTTGGGGCTCTCGACGAAATCCAGCAGGCCGGCGCCCTTGGGGCACAGCGTGCCGCGATTCACCGGGTGATCGGGGTCGCCTTCGATATGGATGACCTTGCCGTGGACGTTCTTGGCCTTGTCGCCCAGGTTGTAGATCAGGACGCCGCAGCCTACGGAACAGTATGGACAGGTGTTGCGGGTTTCGGTCGTGCGCGTGAGCTTGAATTCGCGCACCTCGGCCAGAGCATCGTTGGGCGCGAAGCCCAGCATCGCCATGCTGGAAGCGCCAAGTCCGCCGGCACAGATTTTGAAGAACTGCCTTCGGGTGACTTGCATCTTTGCCTCCTTGTGTATGTAAGTACTGCAATACAAAACAAACCAGGAAAACAATTTTTTATTGGCGAGCATCAGAGCACTTTTGAACACGGCTGTCAAATAATCACCGCAATGACCCCAATAACAATATTATTTTGTATCTTGCCCCTTGCCCCCGCATATTCCCTCTCCCTTGGAGGGAGAGGGTTAGGGAGAGGGTAGAATCTTTGGAGAGGGTAGAATTCAACAATTAGATTTCTTGTACCTTGTACCTGTGATCAATAAAACCAGATCGATTATCGGCTTGGCGGGTTTGCTGATCGCGGCATTGTTCGCGATGCAGGCTTGCGGATCGGGCGGCGGCTCGACGCCAACCCGTTCGTACTATCTCGGCAGCACGCCGTTCTTCACCACCCCCGCGGCGTTTCCCGATTGGCGCTTCGAGAATCTCGACGACCGCGACCTGCTCTCCGTCCACGTGGACGATTTCCTGGGCATCCCCTGGACCCAATTCCAGAACAACACCGCGCTGCCTGCCGCCTGGGTAAATCAGTGGACCACGCTAGCAAACAATGCCAAGGCGACCGGCAAGACGCTGTACCTGGCGGTGTCGCCGCTCGGCAACCGCACCACGCTCGCGCCGAATATCGATGCCACCGGCGCGCGCACCGAAAACTGGGCGCCGGTCGATGGCGCAGGGTGTTACCCGTTTTCCAGCGATGCCAACGCGGCCAATTACCAGCAGGCCTATATCAACTACGTGAAGTACGTCATCGGCCTGGTGCAGCCGGCGTTCTTCAGTCCGGCCATCGAGATGAACATGCAGTTTGCGCGCTGCGCGCCGGCGGACAAGGCCGCCTATATCGCCTGGTATACCGACGTGCACAACGCCATCAAGGCCGCCTATCCGCAACTGGTGGTGTTCCCGACGTTTCAGCTGGAGTATCTGTACGGCACCGCGGAGGCCGCCGCATCCTGCGGCGCAGGCATATCAGCCGCGGACTGTTTTCCGCAGCATCTGCAGGAAGCGCTGACGGTGCCGGGAGACCGTCTTGCATTGTCGACCTATCCGCTGCCGTGGAAATTCAACGCGGAATTCAACTATTCCTATCCCACCGACACCTATGCCGTCATTCAAGGCATCACCAACCGCAAGATCTGGATCTCGGAGACGGGCTGGGCGACGGTGAAAATCTTGCAGAGCTATCAGCATGGCGCCAGCGGCAGTTGCGGCGCCGACCTGATCCCCGCATCCATCGCCAATGACAGCGAGCTCGAGTCCTACATGAGCTGGCTGTTGAACGAGGCGCAAAAGCGGCGCTTTGAAGCGGTGATCTGGTGGCTCAATCGCGATTATATGGATGGCGCAGTGGCCGCCACCTGCCCGTGCAGCGGCAGCAACGACACCTGCACGCTCAACGACACCTTCTACAGCATCGGCGGAAACAGCACCGAAGTGCTGCTGCGGACATTCGGCAACATGGGCTTGCGCCATTACGACGGCAGTGCGCGTGCGGCGCTCAACGACGTTTGGCGAATGATGCTGGCCAGACCGCGTCAGCCGTAGGCGTCGGCTCCGAAATTAATTGTGATAAATAAGTAAATATCTACAAGATACATTTCATGGAGGTCTTCATAAATATCATCTATCGATGATATGAATAGTGTCGATTGTTGAATATGCGGCTAAACTTATGGTGTCGTAACTAAACTTAGTGGAGAGGTACCGGAAGCGAAAGCTGTCGAGGTGCCACAAGACATCATGGCTACAAATCGCTGGACAAAAGAACAACTCAAACTTGCATTCCATCTTTATTGCCAACTCCCCTACGGAAAGTTGCACAGCCGAAATCCAGAAATCATCAGGCTTGCGAAATTAATAGG
>DATKAK010000077.1:0-2208 GCA_035498295.1 Gallionella sp.
GGAAATTACAGTGCCGGTATACTCGAAGGCGCCGCGCATTACTGGCCCGAAGTAGACGCATGGCTGCATGAGATGAACTGAACCAGGGCTGCTTATGTACGAACAAGTCTCCCATTCGCTGCTGAATGAAATACTGGAGGTGCTGAAACCGGAGATCAGGAATCTGCGGCTGCGGCATTTCTTCACCCGCCTCGGGGCGAATTTCTACGCGATCCATTCCCTGTTCCGCCTGTTGTATGGCGACCGCCCTGATTTCAGGGAACAGATGGTCAGCCTGGTCGAAACGCTCGCATTGCGCTACATCGAGCGCGACAAGCAGATGCGGCAATCGGACCTGGAGCGCGAAAAGAACTACAACTGGTTCCTCAGCCAGAAATGGGTAGCGATGGCATTGTACTGTGACCGGTTTGCCGACGACCTGAAAGGCTTGCGCGCAAAACTTCCGTATCTGCAGGAACTGGGCATCAACATGCTGCACGTGATGCCGATGCTCGATTGCCCGCCGGGCAACAGTGATGGCGGTTATGCGGTGCGCGATTTCTGCAAGATCGATCCTCGCTTCGGCACAGTGGAAGACGTCGAAGCGCTGGCCGGCTCGCTCAAGAAACGCGGCATGCTGCTGGTCCTCGATGTCGTGGTCAACCACACTTCAAACGAACACAAATGGGCGCAACGGGCGCGCAATGGCGAAAAGAAATACCAGGATTACTATTACGTTTTCGATGACCGCGAGACACCGGACATCTATGAGGAGACGATGCCCGAGATCTTCCCCAACACTTCGCCCGGCAACTTCACCTGGGATGAGGAAATGGGCAAATGGGTGATGACGGTATTCAACAGCTACCAGTGGGATCTGAACTACCGCAATCCGGAGGTGCTGATCGAAATGATCGACATCATCCTGTTCTGGGCCAACAAGGGAGCGGACATCCTGCGCCTGGACGCGGTTGCGTTCCTGTGGAAAAAGATCGGCAGCACCTGCCAGAACGAGCGCGAAGCACATCTGCTGCTGCAGTTGTTGAAGGACTGTTGCCAAGTGACGGCTCCGGGCGTGCTGTTCATCGCCGAGGCCATCGTCGCGCCGGGCGAGATCGCCAAATATTTCGGCGAGGATGCGATCAACGCCAAGGAATGCGAGATCGCCTACAACGCCACGTTCATGGCGCTGCTCTGGGATGCGGTGGCGACGAAGAACACAAAACTGCTGAGCCGGGGCGTCAAGAACCTGCCGGAGAAGCTGGAGCGCGCGACCTGGCTCAACTACGTGCGCTGCCACGACGACATCGGTTTGGGTTTCGCCGACAACGATGTCCGGCTGGCCGGATATGATCCGTTCCAGCACCGCCGTTTCCTGGTCGATTATTTTACCGGGAGATTCCCGGGTTCGCCGGCCAGCGGCCTGCCGTTCGGCGATAACCCCAAGACCGGCGATGCGCGCATCTCCGGCTCGCTTGCGTCGTTGGCCGGCCTGGAGTCCGCGCTGAAGATCCGAGACGAAGCGGCCATAGACGCAGCGATCAAGACCATCGTGCTGCTGCACAACATGATCCTCTCGTTTGGCGGGATTCCGCTGCTGTATTACGGCGATGCGATCGGCACGCTCAACAGCCTGGAATATCTCGCCGACCCGTCCGAGCGCGATGACAATCGCTGGATGAACCGATCGTTCTTCGACTGGAACAAGGCGGAAAAGCGCCATCAAACGGGCACGGTGGAACAGCGGATATTCAGCGCGCTGAAAAGGATGATTGCGCTGCGCAAGGAGACGACCGCATTCGCGGATTTCGATAATCGCCAGTTGATCGCGTCGGAGAATCCCTACTTGCTGGTGTTCTCCAGGGTGGACCCGCAAAACAGCGGCAACCGGGTGCTGGTGGCCGCCAATTTCAACGTGGCACCGCAGACGCTGCAAACAGGCGAGTTGAAGCCGCACGGTTTCTTTCACCCGGACGGGATGAAAGACCTGTGCTCGGGTGCGCTGGTGCAGCCGGAGAACGACGCGGTCGTCATCGCGCCGCTGACCTGTTACTGGTTGACCGACTGGCACGAAAGACAGGGAAGATGAACGCCCGCCGGACAGGGGCCGGCTCTGCCGCAGCGGCTTCGCAGGCAGAATTTGCACCTTTCCGTTTCCGCCGCAGTAGCCCGGCAGAATCGCGGTATCATGCATGCCTGTGCTGCAAAAAGATCGGAGCGGCTGGTTAT
>DATKAK010000078.1:0-28317 GCA_035498295.1 Gallionella sp.
TAACTTGATAAGGAAGAGTCATGCCCAAGATGAAAACCAAAAGCGGGGCGGCCAAGCGGTTCAAGGTTCGCGCCGGCGGTAGCGTCAAGCGCTCACAAGCGTTCAAACGTCATATCCTGACCAAGAAGACCACCAAGAGCAAACGTCAACTGCGCGGCACTGCGGAAGTCCATGCAACCAACAAAGCATCGGTTCACGCCATGATGCCTTACGCATAAGGAGCAGACCATGCCAAGAGTAAAACGTGGGGTAGTAGCACGCGCGAGTCACAAGAAGGTTCTTGACCTGGCCAAGGGTTATCGCGGTCGTCGCAAGAACGTCTACCGCATCGCCAAACAGGCGGTGATGAAGGCCGGGCAATATGCCTATCGCGATCGCCGCCAGAAGAAGCGCCAGTTCCGCACCTTGTGGATCGCACGTATCAACGCAGCGGCTCGCGAGCAAGGAATGAGTTACAGCGTATTCATGAACGGGCTCAAGAAAGCAGACATTCAGGTTGACCGCAAGGTCTTGTCGGATATCGCAGTATTCGACAAGCCGGCATTTGCGCAATTCGTAGCGCAAGCCAAAGCCAGCCTCGGCGTCTAAGACATACGGTCGAATAAAAAGGAGGCGCCAAGCCTCCTTTTTTGTTTGTATGCTCTTATTCAGTTTCTGTGTGCGTATTTCAGGTGTCAGGGATGGAAGAACTCCAACAAATTCTCGATGAGGCGCTCAAGCAGTTCGCCGGGATCCGTGACGAAGCTGAGTTAGAGCAGGTCAAAGCCCGGTTCTTGGGCAAGGATGGCAAACTGACCGTATTGCTTAAAGGGTTGGGAAAGTTATCCGCGGAGGAGCGTCCCGCTGTGGGCGTGCGTATAAATCAAGTCAAACAAAGCGTCGAAGCAGCATTGCAACAGCGCCGCGATTCGCTTCAAAAGAACATGCTGGCGCAAAAACTTGCGGCAGAATCGCTGGATGTCACCTTGCCCGGACGAGGGATGGGTACGGGCGGATTGCATCCCGTCACACGCACACTCGAACGCATCGAACAGCTTTTCCGTTCGCTGGGTTTCTCGACTGCGTCGGGGCCTGAGATCGAACGCGATTTTTACAACTTTACCGCGCTGAACATTCCGGAAAACCACCCTGCGCGCGCAATGCACGATACCTTTTACATCGATCCGCAGCACGTTTTGCGCACGCATACTTCACCGGTGCAAGTACGCTATATGGAAGCCCATCAGCCGCCGTTGAAAATCATTTCATCCGGACGCGTTTACCGTGTCGATTCCGATGCCACACATTCGCCCATGTTCCATCAGGTCGAAGGTTTGTGGGTGGATGAAGAGATCAGCTTTGCCAACCTCAAGGGTGTGGTGCGGGATTTTTTACAGCGATTTTTCGAGCAAGATGATCTGCGGGTACGCTTCCGCCCCTCGTTTTTCCCGTTTACCGAGCCGTCCGCTGAAGTCGACATGAGTTGGAACGGCGGTTGGCTGGAAATTGGGGGGTGCGGCATGGTACATCCCAACGTGCTGAAACAAGTCAATATCGACAGTGAAAAGTATCTCGGATTTGCATTTGGTTTGGGTGTTGAACGCTTGGCGATGTTGCGTTACGGCGTGAACGATTTGCGCCTGTTCTACGAAAGTGATTTACGATTTTTAAAACAATTCAATTGATTATAAAGTAAAGTTAAGTAATAAGTTTAACTTATAACCATGAAATTCTCAGAAAATTGGTTAAGGACATGGGTCGACCCCGACCTTTGCAGCGAAGCTTTGGCAGATGTTCTGACGATGGCCGGTCTTGAAGTCGAGTCTATGGAGCCGGTCGCCCCGGCGTTCAAGGACGTGACGGTCGCTGAAGTGCTCGAAGCGGTCAGACATCCCAATGCAGACTGGCTGAGTGTGTGCAAGGTGAATGTCGGGGAGGCGCAGCCGCTGACTATCGTATGCGGTGCGGCGAATGTCGCGGCTGGCGTGAAAGTGCCATGCGCGCGTATCGGCGCTGTGCTGCCGCCAAACAGCGACAATGAAAATGGCTTTATCATCAAGCAGGCCAAGGTGCGCAGCGTTGAATCGTTCGGCATGCTGTGCTCGGCCAGGGAACTGGGCTTGGCTATGGAAAGCGAAGGCTTGTGGTTATTGCCCGGAGATGCGCCGGTGGGGCAAGACCTGCGCGAATATCTGGAACTGGACGACAAATTATTCACTTTGAAACTTACGCCGAATCGCAGTGACTGCTCCGGCATGGTTGGCGTGGCTCGCGAAGTCGCAGCATCGACCGGCAGTGTGCTCAGGCCCCTGGATGTCCAGACACAGCCAATCACCTTGAACGAGAAGCTGGCTATCAAGGTGACCGATATGCAGGCTTGCCCGTTGTACTGTGGCCGGCTTGTTCGCGGCGTGAATGCTGCTGCAATCACGCCGGCTTGGATGCTGCGGAGATTGGAGCGCGGCGGACTTCGCGGCATCAACGCGGCGGTAGACATCACCAACTACGTGATGCTGGAAATGGGCCAGCCTCTGCACGCCTTCGATGCAGCGAAACTGTCCGGCGGGATTACTGTGCGCAAGGCGCACGAAGGAGAGTCTCTGACCTTGCTCAACGGACAGGCTGTGGTGCTTGACGAAGCGATATTGGTGATTGCCGACGACTCGCGGGTGTTGGCACTGGCTGGCATCATGGGGGGGCAGGGAAGCGGCGTGGAAACGAGCACTCAGGATGTATTTCTGGAGAGTGCATTCTTCCACCCCGATGAAATTGTCGGCAAAGCGCGCCGTTTCGGCTTGGCGACCGACTCTTCGTTCCGATTCGAGCGCGGTGTGGATTTTGGCGCGACTCGACAGGCACTGGAACGCGCCACGCAATTGATGCTGGGAATCTGTGGCGGCCGTGCCGGGGAGGTCAGCGAAGTGCGGGGTAAATTGCCGGAACGCCTGCCGATCACATTACGCCGATCGCGTGCCGCAAGGGTGCTTGGCATAACACTGGACAACAATCATATCGCGGGTCTGTTGAGGCGACTGCAATTTGAATTTGTGGCGAATGGCGATGATTACCGCGTCACACCGCCGAGTTTTCGCTTCGATCTGTCCATGGAAGCCGATCTGATTGAAGAACTGGCGCGCCTGCACGGTTACGACAATATTCCCGCGCTGGCACCGCAAGCCGCCTTGACCATATTGCCATACAGCGAGTTGCAGCGCCCGTTGGCGCACATCCGGAAAACGCTGGTCGCGCGCGACTACCACGAGATCGTGAGTTATGCCTTTGTCGATGCGCAAATCGAGCGGGAGCTTTGCGGAAACGACAGTCCTGTCGCGCTGAAAAATCCGATCGCCAGCAATCTGGCCGTGATGCGCAGCAGCCTGATAAGCGGGTTGATCAGCGCGCTGCGTTTCAATCTTAATCGCAAGCAAGGACGTGTGCGACTGTTCGAAGCGGGAGCTTGTTTTGCGAAGTCCGGCCATGAATATATTCAAAGCCAGCGGCTATCCGGGTTGGCCTATGGAGACGCCCAGCCAGAACAATGGGGTATAAACGCCAAGACTGTGGACTTTTACGATGTAAAAGCGGATGTCGACGCATTGTTTGCACCCCGGACGCTACGATATGTTGCCGCAATCCATCCGGCCTTGCATCCGGGTCGTTCAGCGCAGATTTATTGCGGCGAATCGCTGGTTGGCTGGATTGGTGAACTGCACCCGCAATGGCAGCAGCAATATGATATCGATCAGGCCTGTGTATGGTTCGAAATTGACTTGGGTACGTTAACACAGGCCAAGGTGCCGCGATTGAAGGAAATTGCCAAATTTTTGCCGGCACGCCGTGATCTGGCGGTAGTGGTGGACGAGGAGGTAACCGTTCAAATACTGCTGGATGCCATGCAACAGGCTTCTGCGCCGTACGTAGTAGAAATAGGTCTGTTCGATCTGTACCGCGGCAAGGGGGTGGAGCATGGTAAAAAAAGCCTTGCATTCCGTGTGTTATTGCAAGATACTCAGAAAACACTCACGGAATCGGATATAGAGGCCAGCTTAAAATATTTAGTCGCTGCTTTGGCAATGCACGGCGCGCAGTTGCGTACATAATTAACGCTTTGAAATCAACAATAAGGAAGAGATATGACATCCACATTAACAAAAGCTGAACTGGCGGATCTTCTGTTCGCAAAAGTGGGCCTCAATAAACGCGAAGCCAAAGATATGGTGGAGGCATTTTTCGAGGAAATTCGTTTGCAACTGGAACGAGGCGAGAGTGTAAAACTGTCCGGTTTCGGGAATTTTCAGTTGCGTGACAAACCGCAGCGTCCGGGACGCAACCCCAAGACCGGAGAAGAGATTCCGATCACCGCTCGCAGAGTAGTGACATTTCATCCCAGCCAAAAATTGAAAACCATGGTGGAAAAGTCCTATCATGGAAAACCACAAGCCTAACTCGGAACTTCCTCCGATACCCGCCAAGCGCTATTTCACCATCGGTGAAGTCAGCGAATTGTGCGGGGTCAAGGCGCATGTTTTGCGCTACTGGGAACAGGAATTCACCCAGCTCAAGCCGGTCAAGCGCAGCGGCAACCGGCGATATTATCAGCACCATGAAGTGATGCTGATACGCAGGATCCGCGATCTGTTGTACGGCCAAGGATTCACAATCAGCGGTGCGCGCAATCTTCTGGAGAATCCGAACCAGCCGGAAAGCCGTACGGCCCAGCCAGCATCAGCAATGAATGTTTCAGTATTGCGCCGTGAAATCAAGGAGATTGTTTCGTTGCTCAGCACATGATTTGAGTCTTTTCAGTGCAAATACTTGTTCCTGCTATTCTTTCTGGACTTGTCCTACAAACAGGATTTCTCTAAAACTGCGGTTCAGTTCTTTGCTGTAGAATCCGCTCATGATTACCCCTTTGCTGTAGCCGACCAAGTCCCCCGGCTTGATCTCTAGCTTGGTCCCGGCCAGCCAAATGACTTCCTGTTTATCATTGACCACTTCCAGGTAAGTATAAGCAGTTGCCTGTAGAACAGTTCTTACCATTCCATGGTTGGGCAAACTGGCCTGATTCTCTTTGTTTGCCAGTTTGGTCTTATATGCCTGTGCGTCCTTTTCACCACCCCAATAACCAAAATCTGCAGTTGCATTGACAGTGGCATACTCCACGCTGGACAGATAACTATCGCGATTGGATCCGCCGATCACGTAGATCCAGTCCTTGTATTCAACCACGCTGAACATGCCACGTGGCACCGTGAGCGGGGTGGTCATTTCCCAGGCGGATAATTTTCCGTCAGCATTCACCTTGCTTTTTTCCACGCTATCCAGGAATTCCAATCCGGTAAGGCCGCCAAGCGCATAGAGATAATCGCCGTGAGAGACTGTGGCCAATCCGTAACGTCCGATATTCAGCGGTTCGGTCATTTTCCAGTCGCGTTTTTCCTCATCACCCAGAGGGGACCATTCAACGTCGGTAATGCCAACGCCTTTGTCCTGATCATGGCCGCCGATTACATAGGCAGATGACCCCCATTTTCTTACTCCATCCACATAACTGGGTATCAGCAGGGTTTTATTTTCAAGTTGCCATTCTCCCAGACTGCCATCTGGTAAAAAATCGGCGTGTTCGACCGAATCAAGTAGGACCCCGCCAAAGCCGCCAAATACATAGAGTGTCTTATCCGTCGCAATGAGCTTGCTGCAACGGCGCCGAACCAGCATTTCATTTTTCTCGGTTTCCCACGGACCCAAAGTACCGTCGGGCAATATGCGGGCACGTTCGGCAGTCTTGAGCAGATTATGCCCGTTCGGACCATTTCCTCCGCCGGATACGTAAATTGAACCATTGTGCACGACTGCGTCGATAAAGCCGCGCGGTTCGTTCAATTTGGGCCCGGCTTGCCATTTATCCAACGATCCGTCCTTGTTTACTCTGGCATATTCAGTCGTGTCGAGAAAGTCCTTGCCATCGACGCCGCCAATCAAATAGAGCGTGTCATTGACCGCCACTACAGCCGCCCCTGCGCGCGGGATGGTAAGTGGAGCGGTTTCTTTCCAATCAGGGATCCAAAGCTTGTTTTGAGTGGCACATGCTGACAAGGTGCACAGCAACGCCAAGATTGCTAATTTGTTCATAAACAATTCTTTCAGTTTGATTTAAATCAGGCTCAATTGCATGAGCAGCCGGGAAACCTGGTTGAAAACCGCTCCGGACCGACATGATACACATCAAACGCGGCTTGGTCTGCCGAGTTCTTCTGCTATGGGGCTATTTGCATTCCGAACTAAGTTGGACTAAACTAGTCCTAGTTAGGCGAGGTGGCATTATGTTGCGTTTGAGTAAATTGGCAGATTACGGCAGTCAGGTCATGGCCTATATGGCTCGTGACGGAATTGTGCACAGTGCGAGTGAAGTGGCTAACGGATTGGGGATGACTCCAACCACGGTGAGCAAGATTCTCAAAATGCTGGCACGCGAAAACCTGGTCGCCTCTGTACTGGGTGCAAAGGGTGGTTATATGCTGACGCGCCACCCCAGCGAAATATCGCTCGCCGAAATTATCTATGCGATGGATGGCCCGATCTCGATCACCGAGTGTAGCGGAACATCGATATGTGCGCGCGAGTCGACGTGCTCGACCAGAAACAATTGGCAGGGGATAAACCACATCATCCATGATGCACTCAACAAAGTGAATCTTGCCGAAATGATCGCACCCAAGCCACAGGTGGTGGATGTGAGTGCAATCCGTGCTCGCGGGATATTGGTATGAAATTTTATTGGAGATATACATGGCAATTACATTGACTGAATCGGCGGCAATACACATCCGCCAGCAAATCGAGAAAAGTGGCAACGGTGTCGGGTTACGACTCGGAGTGAAAAAAGCCGGGTGTAGCGGTTTTGCCTATACTTTCGATATTGCCGATCAGGTGCGGGAAAACGACACAGTCTTCGAGAGTTTTGGTGCGAAAGTATTGGTGGATGCCGAGAGTTTACCGCTCCTCGAGGGCACAGAACTCCAGTATGTCAAGGAGGGGTTGGGACATGTGTTCAAATTCATTAATCCCAACGTCAAGAACCAGTGCGGGTGCGGCGAAAGTTTTGCGGTTTGAGGATTACCTATGAGCACAGCACTGCATAATCTCGTCAATCAGCCATACAAACACGGATTTGTGACCGAGATCGAAACCGACGCGGTTCCGAAAGGCTTGAGCGAGGAAGTAATACGCCAAATTTCGAAAATGAAAGGGGAACCGGAATGGTTGCTCGGATTTCGACTGGATGCTTACAAGCACTGGCTAACGATGGCGGAGCCGGCATGGGCGAACGTGAGTCACCCCAGGATAGATTTCCAGGACATCATCTATTTCGCGCAGCCCAAACCCAAGAAACAGCTTGCGAGCATGGATGAAGTCGATCCTGAACTGCGGCGCACCTTCGAAAAACTCGGCGTGCCGTTGCATGAGCAAAAAATCATGGCAGGTGTCGCCGTCGACGTGATTTTTGACAGCGTGTCGGTGACCACGACTTACAAGGCCAAGCTGGCCGAGGTCGGGATCGTTTTCTGTTCGTTCTCCGAGGCAGTTCGCGAGCACCCCGAACTGGTGAAGCAGTATCTGGGCAGTGTCGTGCCGCCCGGGGACAATTTTTATGCCGCGCTGAATTCGGCAGTGTTCACCGACGGATCATTCTGCTTCATTCCCAAGGGCGTCAAGTGTCCGATGGATCTGTCCACTTATTTCAGGATCAACACCGAAGGGTCCGGCCAGTTCGAACGCACGCTGATCATCGCCGAGGAAGGAAGCTCTGTGAGTTATCTCGAAGGCTGTACCGCGCCGCAATTCGATACCAACCAACTGCATGCAGCGGTGGTCGAACTGATCGCGCTGGACAATGCGGACATCAAATATTCCACGGTTCAGAACTGGTATGCGGGCGACGAGAACGGCAAAGGCGGAATCTACAATTTCGTTACCAAGCGTGGCCTGTGCAAAGGCGTCCATTCGAAGATTTCCTGGACCCAGGTCGAAACCGGTTCGGCGATCACATGGAAGTATCCAAGTTGCGTGTTGCTGGGCGACAACTCCGCCGGTGAATTCTATTCGGTGGCGCTGACCAATCACCTGCAGCAGGCCGATACCGGCACGAAAATGGTCCATGTCGGCAAGAATACCAGAAGCAAGATCATCTCAAAGGGCATATCTGCAGGGCGCTCCAACAACAGCTATCGCGGCCTGGTCAAGGTTGGCAACCGTGCAATCGGGGCGAGGAACTATTCGCAGTGTGATTCGATGCTGATCGGCGACCGTTGCATGGCTAACACTTTTCCCACCATAGACGTACAGAACACCACGGCAACGATAGAACACGAGGCATCGACGTCGAAGATCGGCGAAGACCAGATGTTCTTCTTCGCGCAACGCGGGATCGGCTCGGAAGAAGCGATCTCGATGATCATCAACGGCTTTTGCAAGGATGTATTCGTGCATCTGCCGATGGAATTTGCGGTCGAGGCAACCAAGTTGCTCGGCATGAAACTTGAAGGGAGTGTAGGGTGATCAACAAAGGCAGCAAGATATTGTTGGAAGTTAAGCATCTCAAGGCTGCAGTTGCCGGAGTGGCTGGAAGCGAAATCCTGAAAGGGGTCGATCTCACCGTGCGCGCCGGAGAAGTGCATGCCATCATGGGTATCAATGGCTCTGGCAAGAGTACCTTCTCCAAAGTGCTGGCAGGGCACCCCGACTATGCTGTTACCGGCGGCACGGCCAGCTTTGAAGGCAAAGACCTGTTCGCACTCGAACCGGAGGAGCGTGCCAGGGCGGGGCTATTCCTGGCGTTCCAGTATCCAGTGGAGATTCCCGGCGTGTCCAACAGCGCCTTGCTGCGCCTTGCCTACAACACGTTGCAGACGCAGCGCGGTCTGGAAGAGCTCGATCCGCTGGAGTTCGAGGACCTGGTGCATGAGAAGATCAAAGTAGTCGAAATGGACGCCAGCTTTCTCGATCGCAGCGTGAATGAAGGATTTTCCGGTGGAGAGAAAAAGCGCAACGAGATCCTGCAGATGGCGGTGCTCGAACCCAAACTTGCGATCCTGGACGAGACTGATTCCGGGCTGGATATTGACGCGTTGAGGATCGTTGCGAATAGCGTCAACAGCCTGCTCACATCCGACAATGCGGTGGTGATGGTTACACATTATCAGCGTCTGTTGAATTACATCGTGCCGGATTATGTGCATGTGATGGACGGCGGACGCATCGTCAGAACGGGTGGCAAGGAACTCGCGCTGGAACTGGAGGCACGCGGCTATGACTGGTTGAGGGCTGCGGCGTGACCACGACCCAAACACAAGGGACCAGGGAGCAATGCTTCGAGCAATTGCTGCTCGGGAAGGCCGTCAAGTCCGAGAGCTGGCTGGAACAGATGCGTCTTGATGCGCTGGCTCGCGCCCAAACTTTGAAATTTCCTTCCGATCGCCACGACGACTGGCGCTTCACCGACCTGTCGCCGCTTTATCTGCATGACTTTCACCCGGTCGTTACCTTCGCCAGAGTGGATCTGTGCGATATCCAGCAATTCCTTGTTCCCGATGCGACTCGGCTGGTATTTGTAGACGGCAGTTACGAGCCCAGTCTTTCTGATTTGACCCAACCAGAGCATACGGTGACTGTGGCGCCGCTTGCAGATCGGTTCGGTGATTTGTTTGTAGAGGAGAATTTCGGGCGTCTTGCGCCATACAAGCAGGATGCGTTCGTAGCGCTGAATACGAACTTCTTCGAGGACGGGGCCTGGATCAGGGTTGCCGGCCAAGCAAAAGCACCTATCCATATTCTGCATATCGCTACCAAGCGCGAAGCACCTGCCGCGATCTATCCTCGCTGCATGGTGGTGATGGAATCTGGCAGCCGCGCCACCCTGGTAGAGGAATATGCCGGTCTGGGCAACGGGATATATTTTTCAAATGCAGTGACCGAAGTGATTCTGGAGCAGCATGCCCGGCTCCGGCACGTGCGCGTGCAGCGAGAAGACAGGAATGCATTCCATATCGGCCACGGTTCCGTCGTCGCCGGCGCGCACAGTGTCTATGATGCAACCTCGATTGCGCTGGGCGCGCGGGTGTCGCGTCACGGCTTGCATGTCACTCAGCGAGCAGAAGGCGCCGAAATACTTCTCAATGGCTTGGCCCTGATCGCGGGCCGCCAGATCGCAGACACCCATACACTGGTCCATCATGCCGCTCCCGGAGGCAAGAGCGAACAGTTGCACAAATGTATCGCCGATGGTGCTGCGCACGCGATTTTCAGCGGCAGGATCATAGTGCATGAAGGGGCTGTGAGAACCGACTCCGCGCAGAGCAGCCGCAATCTGCTGCTCTCGGACAAGGCACGCATCGATACCCAGCCGCAGCTCGAGATATTCAACGACGACGTGAGCTGCAAGCACGGCGCGACGGTCGGTCAGATCGATGCTGATGCATTGTTCTTTTTGCGCAGCCGGGGCTTTTCCGCCGCGCATGCACGCAACCTGCTCACACATGCATTTGCCGACGAGATCATCGTCAAGATACCTGTGCCGTCTCTGATTGATTCGCTGGGCAGGATGATCCTTGAGCGCATCGGCGGAGAAGTCTGATGAAGATCGAGCGCATGAACGTTGAATCATTCAATGTCGAGGGGGTCAGGGGAGATTTTCCGATTCTCGACTTGCAGGTTTCGGGCAAACCGCTGGTTTATCTGGACAATGCAGCGAGCAGCCAGATGCCGCAACCGGTCATCGACCGCATCGTGTGTTACCAGACCCGGGAGCATTCCAATATTCACCGTGCTGTCCATTATTTGAGCGAGTTGGCCACCAGGGAATATGAGGCGGCGCGCGTCAAAGTGCAGCATTTTCTGTATGCGAAAGAATCCCGCGAGATTATTTTCACCCGTGGCACGACGGAAGCAATCAATCTGGTGATGCACGGCTATGGCCGCGCTTTCATCGGAAAAGGAGACGAGATCATCCTCTCGGCCTTGGAACACCACGCGAACATTGTCCCCTGGCAGATGCTGGCGAATGAAAAAGGCGCGGTCCTTCGGGTGATCCCGATGAATGATGCGGGGGAGTTGCTCATCGACGAATTCGAATCTCTGTTCAATGCAAAGACAAAATTCCTGGCCCTGACGCATGTATCGAATGCGCTTGGCACGGTGAATCCCGTCAAGGGGATGATTGAATTTGCGCACAAACACGGCGTACCGGTATTGCTGGACGGTGCCCAATCTGCCCCTCATCAGGTTGTCGATGTGCAGGATCTGGATTGTGACTTTTATGCATTTTCCGGGCACAAGATGTGCGGGCCCACCGGCATCGGTGTGTTGTACGGCAAAGCCAAATTACTGGAAAAGATGCAGCCCTATCAGGGCGGCGGCGACATGATACTTTCGGTGACCTTCGAGAAGACCACATATAACGTGATCCCGTCGAAATTCGAGGCGGGCACACCGCCGATCATGGCTGCGATCGCGCTGGGGGCCGCAATCGATTATTTGAACGGCATAGGCTTGGCCAATATCCAGGCCTACGAAAAGACGCTGCTCGATTATGCAACCGAGCGTATATCGGCTTTGCAAGATGTCAGGATCATCGGCAAGGCCAAACATAAGGCCGCTGTCATCTCATTCGAGATCGATGGCGTGCATCCGCACGATGTGGGCACGATATTGAATGACGAGGGCATCGCGATTCGCACCGGTCACCATTGCGCCCAGCCGGTGATGCAATTCTACGGAGTGCCGGCCACCGCGCGCGCATCGTTCGCGTTTTACAACACCAGGCAGGAGATCGACAAGCTCGTCGACGGCATCCTCAAGGTGCAGGAGATGTTTTCATGAGCGATATGCGCCAGCTTTATCAGGAAGTGATACTCGACCACAACCGCAAGCCGCGCAACTTCGGTTCGATACCCGGCGCGAACCACCATGCCGAGGGACACAACCCGCTGTGCGGAGATCACATCAAACTCACCCTCAACATGCAAGATGACAGGATAGACGCGATCGCCTTCGAAGGGGAGGGTTGCGCGATCTGCAAGGCGTCCGCATCGATGATGACCGGCGCGGTCAAGGGAAAGTCGGCCCAGGACGCGGAGGTGATGGTCGATGAATTCCGCGGCATGGCTACAGGCACGCTCGATCTTGACAAGGGTGGCAATCATCTCGGCAAGCTCAAGGTGTTCGCCGGCGTCAAGGATCTCCCTTCACGCGTCAAGTGCGCGATACTGCCCTGGCATACCTTGCATGCTGCGCTCAACTCCGAATCTTCGATCTCGACTGAAGGCGCGGCAGATCCGTTAGGCGACAATGCCTAGAATCAACGATATCCCATGCCGAAAATAGCAGACATCGAAGATACCCCGAATCCGAACGCGGTAAAGTTTGTCCTCAAGGACAGATTGACCTGGGGCACTGCATGTTCATTCGATAGCGCCGAATCGGCTGCCGCCGATCCGCTGGCCTCAAAATTGTTTGCTATACCCCATGTCGTCAATGTGTATTACATGGACAAGTGGATCACCGTCACGCAGGACGGACAAGCGGACTGGCCAACTCTGGTGCGCGAGATCGCGATGCCAATCAGGGAAGCGGAGGCGGCGCAGAAACCGGAATCAGAGATCATCGCCAATTTCGATGACGACGAGCCCAGATTGGCTGCGATCCGCAAGTTGCTGGACGAACAGGTCAGGCCAGCGCTGGTGTCGGATGGAGGAGATCTCCAGATCGTCGGATTGGATGGCAATCTGCTGACGATACGCTATTTCGGCGCTTGCGGAAGCTGCCCGAGTTCTCTGGCGGGCACGCTTTCGGCGATCGGCAATCTGGCGCGCACCATCGAACCCGATATCGAAGTAGAAGCGGTATGAGTGGTTGGGTTGATGTTGCGAAGGTGGAAGCGATCACCACGGGCAAGCCGGTGCATGTCGAGATTGATGGCGCCGGGATTGCGGTGTTCAAACTTGAAGATGGTTTCTACGCCATCGAGGATGTCTGCACCCATGATGGAGGCGTGCTGACCGGTGGTTGCGTCGAAGACGACCAGATCGTCTGTCCGCGTCATGGGGCGCGTTTTTCGATCAGAACAGGGGAGGCATTATCCGCTCCGGCTTATGAGCCGACGGCCACGTTTCCGGTCAGGGTCGAAAACGGCATGGTGCAGGTCAGGGATGACAGATGGGATTGACCGCAGCAAAATCATCCATCGCAATATGATCTTCTGACAGAGCGATCCGACAACTGAACAAGGCGGCACTGAGCCAACCAAGTCTTTGCTAATGCGCGAACGGACTTTGGTTGCGCACAGTACCGTGGAGCCAAGTTTACAGTCCGGCGCCTTTGTTTCCTGGCTGCCACGATACCCGCCAGGTTAGCGACCCTAGCTGGTCGAAACAACGGTATGCATTCTCGCGGATTGTCCGCGAGAATCCTTTTCCTGAGTCAGGTCCCCTCTGCTATAATGCGCGGCTTCGGGGCGTAGCGCAGCCTGGTAGCGTACTTGCATGGGGTGCAAGTGGTCGGAGGTTCGAATCCTCTCGCCCCGACCAGATCGATTCAATATGTAATGTCAGATAACCCTCCCTCCTCGCCATCATCAACCATCCAGCGCAAGGTCGCCATCGCGGCTTGCTTCGGTGTTTTTCTGGAATGGTATGACTTCCTGACTTTTGCCTCTCTGGCCACCTATTTCGGCACGCTGTTCTTCCCGCAGGAAAATCCTGTCGCTGCACTGCTGGCCAGTCTTGCCACCTTTGGGGTCGGCATGTTGGTGCGTCCCTTAGGTGCAGCATTGTTTGGTTCGCTGGGCGACAAATACGGCCGTCGTCCGGTATTCATCGCCACAATCGTATTGATGGGAATGGCGACGTTCTGCGTAGGGCTGTTGCCCACGTACGCACAAGTAGGCATGCTGGCTCCAGCATTGCTGCTGACATTACGGCTGCTGCAGGGTTTTGCGGTGGGCGGTGAAGTCGGCGGCTCGGCAGTGTATCTTACCGAGCACGCTCCAAGTGACCAGCGCGGATTGTATACCAGTGTGCTGCAATTGATGGGGCCGTTGGGCATCCTGGTGTCCATGTTTCAAATCGTGTTGCTGCAGTCACTGTTGAGTGCCGGCGATTTTCAGGCTTGGGGATGGCGTGTGCCATTCCTGATTTCCATCGTACTGCTGCTGGTGTCGATCAGGAGCCGGATAAGTATGTATGAGTCGCCGGTATTCCTGCATCTGCGCGAAAAGCATGCGCTGTCAAAAGCGCCGCTGCGTGAATGTCTATCCAATCCGCATACAGTCGGCCGCATGGCGCTATTGTTTTTCTGCATCTCCGCGGGCGGTTCTTTGCTGTTCTTTTCATCACAGGTCTACGCCAATGTGTATCTGAAAAGCGTGGTCAGGCTGGATCCGCAGCTTGCCGGGTCATTGGTGATGCAGAGCACCCTGTTGCTGTTCCCGCTGACGATTTTTTTCGGCTGGCTGTCGGATCGGATCGGCAGGAAGCCGGTGCTGCTTTCCGGGTTGCTGCTCGGCGCCCTGGCCATCTTCCCGGTGTTCAAAGGCCTGATGCATTACGGCAACCCGGCACTGGAGCGTTTCAACCGCGAGGTGCCGGTGGCGTTGTATGGTGAATCCTGCAACTATGGCCCGTTCACCAAGACGGACAACGATTGTGAATACAACCAGGAGTTGCTGGCCAAGTTGGGCGTTTCATATACGCTTTATCCGTTCCCGAATAGAGCAAATGAACCGTACAAGTCCTTGGTCCGTATTGGCGACAGCGAAGTCGCCGGCTTTCAACCCGGAGCACTCACCCAAGCATTAGAATCCAATGGATGGACGGAACATGCCGATTCAGAACAGGCGAACCGAGGGGTGATATTTTTGCTGCTGCTCATCCTGCTGATCGCAGTCGGACTCATCACCGGCCCGCAAACTGCCGTGCTGGCGGAATTATTTACGGCCCGCACGCGCTATACGGCAGTGGCCCTGCCGCACAATCTCAGTGCCGGATGGATAGGCGGCTTGTCGCCATTCATGATCACGCTGTTGAGCGTCAAAGCGGGGGACGCGATCTCCGGCATGTGGTATCCGGTCGGGTTGCTGATGATGGCTTTTACAGTCGGTTTGATCTTCCTGCCGGAGACGCGCAATGTGTCACTCGAAGGTTGAGCGCGCTTACAGGAATACAAATCAGCCAGCTGTTGTGGCACAATCGCAACGATTCTTCCGCGCCTATTCTTAATCCCTGATGTTAATTCTGATCAGCAATGACGATGGATATTTTGCCCCCGGTCTGGCTTGTCTCGCCGAGCACCTGGCCAAAATCGCCGATGTAGTGGTGGTCGCTCCGGAACGCGACCGCAGCGGCGCCAGCAACTCGCTTACACTTGATCGACCGCTCAAGCTTCGGCGCGCCGCAAACGGTTTCTACTATGTCAACGGTACGCCGACAGACTGTGTGCATATGGCGGTGACCGGCATGCTGGACCGGCAACCCGACATGGTCGTGTCCGGAATCAACGACGGGGCCAATATGGGCGACGACACCATTTATTCCGGCACGGTGGCCGCCGCGACGGAAGGTTTCCTTCTCGGGATTCCTTCCATTGCGGTTTCGCTGGTGGGCAAGGAATTCCTCAACTACGAAACCGCTGCGAAAGTGACTGCCGGATTGGTTCAGCGTTTTGCCAAACGGATCCACAGCCATCCCTGGCTTTTCAATGTCAACGTGCCGGACGTGCTTCACGACCAGTTGCAGGGCCTCTCGGTGACACGCCTGGGAAAACGGCACAAAGCCGAGCCGGTGGTCAAGGCCAGCAACCCGCATGGCGAGACCGTTTACTGGGTGGGCGCGGCGGGCAAGGCGCAGGACGCGGGCGAAGGCACGGATTTCCACGCTGTTTCGCGGCAGCAAGTTTCGCTTACGCCGCTACAGATGGACCTCACGCAATACAGCCAACTCGAAGCAGTGCGCGGTTGGCTGGCTCAGGAATAGATGAATATCAGTCATTATGGCATCGGTATGACTTCGCAGCGCACCCGCGGGCGCTTGATCGAACGGCTGCGCGAACAGGGCATCAAGGATGAAGCGGTATTGGCTGCGATGTTCGAAGTGCCGCGCCATTTGTTTGTCGATGAGGCATTGGCGAGCCGCGCCTACGATGACGTGTCGCTGCCGATCAATTACAACCAGACCATTTCCCAGCCCTACATCGTGGCACGAATGATAGAAGTACTGCGCGCCAATGCTCCCTTGGGTAGCGTGCTTGAGATCGGCACGGGCTGCGGTTACCAGGCTGCGGTATTGGCGCAGCTGGCACGCGAAGTCTACACCGTGGAACGCATCAAGCCTCTTTATGAACGATCCAGAAAACAATTGAACGATCTGAAGATACGCAATGTCCATGTGCGATACGCGGATGGCACCGCCGGTTTATCCGAGTCGGGTCCGTTTGACGGCATCATCGTATCCGCCGCCGCATCCGCGCTGTCGGGAGCGCTGCGGGGGCAACTTGCGGTGGGTGGTAGAATGGTGCTGCCGGTTGGCGCGCAGGAACAATGGTTATACCTGGTTGAACGAGATGCGAGCGGATTCCGCGACACCAGGCTGGAGCCGGTGAAATTCGTACCGTTATTGATGGGCAAGGCATGAATGTCAAATTCCATTTCCGCGGCACCGGGCGGTACAAGTTCGT
The DNA here is from genome assembly GCA_035498295.1 of Gallionella sp. Taxonomy (GTDB): domain Bacteria; phylum Pseudomonadota; class Gammaproteobacteria; order Burkholderiales; family Gallionellaceae; genus Gallionella. The sequence goes on from DATKAK010000078.1 coordinate 16,705, forward strand.
TGCATTGCTGCTGATATCGACTGTCTTTGCGGGCTGCGCTTCGGAAGGACAACGCGCGCCGGTTTACGATCTTGCCGAAGCCCAGAAAAGAACCGCCATGGCAAGCAAATCGCTTCGCGAGAAGGACTGGCGGCCCAAATCGTATATCGTGCAAAAAGGAGATACGCTTTACAGCATTGCATTCAACTATGGGTTTGATTATCACGATCTGGCCAAATTGAACGATATCAAGAATCCCAGGGTGATCTCGATAGGCCAGGAAATCCGCCTGTTTCCGAACAAGAAGGCCAAGACGACCACTCCCTCAACCCCGGTAGAGGCCAAACCAATCGAGATTCTGGTGAAGGAACAACCCAAGGTGGCGAAGTATCCGTACAGCGATGCGGCTATGGCTCAGATCGACAAGGTGCAAGAACAGGTATCCAAAGTGTATTTGTCCAAACAGGACGCCAAGACCGAAAGTCAAGCGGATGACTCAAACGACGAAAGCGACGATGTCGGCGAGGATCCCGTGCTGGAATGGAGGCTACCCGCTCAGGGCAAGGTGATCGGGCAATTTTCCGAATCGGACAATCGCAAGGGCATCGATATCGCTGGCAAGCTCGGACAACCAGTCATGGCGAGCGCGAGCGGCAAGGTGGTGTATAGCGGAAGCGGATTGCGCGGTTATGGAAAACTGATCATCATCAAGCACAACAATACCTACCTCAGTGCCTATGCACATAACAATAAAATACTGGTGAAAGAAGGACAGAACGTGTCGCGCGGGCAAAAGATCGCCGAGATGGGCAAAACCGATGCCAAGGAAGTCCAACTCCATTTCGAGGTGCGCCGTTACGGCAAACCGGTTGATCCGGCAAAATATCTGCCGCTTGGAAAATCTTGAATCCCCTTGAACGATAAGCCACTCAGTACCATCGACCATGACCGCGACAGCGCGGCATCGCGTTACGTCTATCCGGTGATATCACGACGTGCCGGCGGAGTTTCGGTCGGCATCAATCTCAATCCAAACAATGCCTGCAACTGGCGTTGCATCTACTGCCAGGTTCCCGGTCTGACCCGTGGCACTGCTCCGGCGATAGATCTATCGCTTCTGGAAAGCGAACTGCGCGGTTTTCTGAATGAACTGCTGCATGGCAATTTCATGCAAAGCCGTGTGCCGGAAGACGCGAGGCGCATCAACGACCTCGCTTTATCCGGAAACGGCGAACCGACCAGCAGTTCTGAATTTGTCGAAGTCATCGAACTGATTGCCCGGGTAAGACGCGTGGCAGCATTGCCGGAAGCGGTAAAAACCGTGCTGATCACCAATGGCAGCCTGCTGTATCGCAGTTCAGTACAGCAGGGTTTGCGCGACATGGCGAAACTGAATGGCGAAGTGTGGTTCAAGCTGGATCGCGCCAGCGAGGCCGGGATGCTGCGCATCAACGACACGCATACCAGCATGAAAAGAGTCCGCGAGAATCTGATTTCCGCAATCGCATGTTGCCCGACCTGGCTGCAAACCTGCTGGTTTGCACTGGACGGCGAGCCACCATCGCGCAAAGACGAAGATGACTATCTGGAATTCGTTTCTTTGCTGCTTCGCGACGGCCACAGGCCACAGGGCGTGCTGCTCTACAGCCTGGCTCGGCCATCGATGCAGGCGGAAGCGCCGCGCCTGTCCGCGCTTTCTGCGGAACAGCTGCAGGAATTCGCGGATCGCATAAATAAGCTCGGCCTGGCGGTCAAAGTCACTCCCTGACAATGAGTCTTGGAGTGGAATCTTGCAAATATTACAGCGAATGAAACAAGCACCTGATTGGAACAGGGAAGCATTGCTGCAATCGCCGCCGTTTGCCCCGCTGCATCCGATACTGGCCGAACTGGAGTCTAAAGGCTTTCCTGCAAGGGAAGATTGCAATGCGCTGCTTGCCGCGCGGCGACCGTCCATCACCGTGCAAAGCGGCATGCCGTTGAGTTTCGTGCCGCAACGACATGGAAAAGTGCCGTTCGAAGCGCAATATGAGCCGCGCTGCTATCTGACCGGCGAAGTCCAGATGCGGGCACATGATTGGCATGACCTGCTCAATGCGCTGGTGTGGATGACCTTTCCCAAGGCCAAGGCTACCTTCAATGCGCGCCATTATCATGCGCTGCTGGAGGAAAGGGCCTCGGGTGAAATCAGGCGGGGCGCGGTTCGCGACGTGAATACCCTGCTGGACGAATCCGGCGTGATCGTGGTTTATGCCGAAGATCAACTGGCCGGGTTGCTGCGCAGCTTCGAGTGGAAGAAATTATTCTGGCAGGGTCGCGAACAGGTGAGGGCAGGAATGGGTTTCTATCTGTTCGGTCATGGATTGTACGAAAAGGCCTTGCGACCGTATGTCGGCATGACTGGACAGGGCTTGCTGATCAAAGTTGAACAGCGGTTCTTTTCGTGGCCTCTGGCGGAGAGATTGCATCATCTGGACAGTCTATTGGCGGATAATCTCTCCATGCCGCGTCAATGCCGCAACCCCCGCGATCTTTGCCCAGTTCCGTTGCTTGGCGTGCCGGGATGGACGACAGACAGCGAGTTTGAGGTATATTACGACAACGCAGGGTATTTTCGCCCCGGCAGGCGCGCGGGGAACCGTATCGATAAAGGCTGCCCGGATTTGTTATCATAACAAATTTGCGCAATACCCCCTTCAATCAGCAATTCCAAATGTTAAGCGAACTCAATCCCGTGCAACGCGAAGCTGTCACGCACATTGGCGGTCCGTTGCTGGTGCTGGCAGGCGCGGGCAGCGGCAAGACACGCGTGATCAGCCACAAGATTGCCCATTTGATCGGAAAGTGCGGCTACGATCCACGCAACATCGCGGCGATCACGTTTACCAACAAGGCCGCCATGGAGATGCGCGCTCGCGTATCTGACTTGCTCAGGAACATCAATACCAATGGCCTGGTGGTAAGCACCTTTCATGCACTCGGCATGAATATCCTGCGCGCCGAGGCAAAACTGCTCGGATACAAACCGCAGTTCTCGATCTTCGACAGCAGCGATACATGGAAGATATACAGCGAACTGACCAACTCTGCCGACAAGCAGGAGATTCGAGACATACAGATGCAGATTTCGAACTGGAAGTCGGCGTTCATATCACCGGAGCTAGCTGCCGAAAGCGCCGAAAGCGGCGATGCCAAAACCCACGCGCGTATCTATGCGCGCTATCAGGAAACGTTGCGTGCCTATCAGGCGGTGGACTTCGATGACCTGATCCGGCTGCCAGCGATGCTGTTCAAGCAGCATCCCGAAGTTCTGCTGCACTGGCAGCTGAAATTGCGCTATCTGTTGGTCGACGAATACCAGGACACCAACCATTGCCAGTACCAGCTGATCAAGTTGCTGTCAGGTTTGCGGTCTGCATTCACGGTAGTAGGCGATGACGATCAGTCAATCTATGCATGGCGCGGCGCGAGTATCGAGAATCTGCGCTACCTGCGCGCGGACTATGCCGATCTGCGCATCATCAAGCTGGAGCAGAACTACCGTTCCTCGCAGCGCATCCTCAGGGTCGCCAATCGCCTGATCAACCATAACACCAAGGTTTTCGAGAAGCGCCTGTGGAGCGATCACGGCATCGGTGACCCGATCCGCATCTATGCGGCTCGCGATGAAGAGCACGAGGCTGAAAGCGTGGTGATGAAACTGATGGCGCACAAATTCGAACATCGCACCCGCTATGCCGACTATGCCATCCTTTACCGCAGCAACCACCTGTCGCGTGCATTTGAGGAACAGCTGCGCAGCCAGCGCGTGCCATACACGGTCAGTGGCGGAACCTCTTTTTTCGAGCGTCCCGAGATCAAGGACATCACCGCCTACTTGCGGTTGATCGCCAATCCGGATGACGACCCCGCATTCATCCGCGCGATCACCACGCCCAAGCGCGGGATTGGCAACACCACCCTGGAAAGACTCGGCAGCCATGCCGGTTCACGCCACATCAGCCTGTTCGAGGCGGCATTCGAAACCGAGATGGCCAAGGTGTTGCCGCAACGCCAGTACGATGAGCTGATGCTGTTCTGCAACTTCATCAACCGCTTACAGGATCGCGCCGGCAAGGATCCGTGCGCCGGGTGGCTCGATGAGCTGTTGCGCGCGACCGATTACGAGACGTGGCTGTATGACTCGCACGAACCGCGCATGGCCGACGGCAAATGGGATAATGTGCAGGAGTTCATCGCCTGGCTCAAGCGCAAGGCCGAGGCGGACAATAAGTCGCTGATGGACATGGTGCAGGCCGTTGCGTTGATCAGCATGCTGGAAGGCAGGGAAGCAGAGCCGGATGCAGTCTCACTGTCCACGCTGCACGCCGCGAAGGGCCTGGAATTTCCGCATGTGTTCATCGTCGGCGCCGAAGAAGATATTCTGCCTTTCCGCGACAGCGACGAATATCGGATCGAGGAAGAACGCCGTCTGCTGTATGTAGGCATCACCCGCGCCGAACGCAGTCTGCAGATCAGTTATTGCAACCGCCGCAGGCGCGGAAAGGATTGGATAGCCTGTGAACCGAGCCGCTTCATCGAAGAGATGCCATCAGATGAACTGGTCTATGCGGGTAGCCACGCAAGCGCAACGCCCACTGTGACCAAAGACGAGGGTTTGAACAAGCTGGCGAGATTGAAAGCGATGCTGGGTAGTTCGGTGACAGAATAGGCGGCGATATTTATTCATTGCCCTTGGTATATTCCAGGTTGACACAACAACGATCGGAGAGAATAGTTATACATATGTCTGTATTGTGAATGGAATGCATGCATGCTTCACTTTAAAGGCAAGGCAGCCATATATCTTGCGCTGGTAGCGCTGTTTGTGGATACGGAAGTATTTGCAAAGGATTTCGCTATGCCTTACATACCGCTTCCATTGGGTCCTCCGGCGGCACAATCTCCCCGTACCATTGAACAAACTCAAGCTGAACGTAATGAAGCGGCAAGGGAAAACAGTCTAATAGCTAACCCCGTTGCCGGAAAAGGAAAGTCACTGTTGTGTGCAGGTTGCCACGGTGAATTCGGTGTTAGCATTGACCCCCTGATTCCCAATCTCGCCGGACAGTATGAAAATTACATCATAAAACAGGTTCGTAATTTCCAGCTGGGCACACGTTCAAATGTCATCATGAGCGCAATGGCCGAGACTATAAGCGACGATGACCTGTTAGATGCTGCCGCTTATTATTCCAACCTGAAAATAACAAAAGGTAGCGGCAAGACTGAAAATCAGCCTGGAAAGGAATTATTTTCAAATAGTGGAATATCAAACATGGGGCTCGCTTGTGTCAATTGTCACGGTGAAAGAGGCTACGGTTTGGAACCAAGAATCTCTGCTTTCCCGGTGATAGGCGGCCAGCAAAAAGAATATATCCGTCTGCAACTAATCAATTTCAGGGAAGGTAATCGAACCAACACCCCCAATTACATCATGAATCGGATGACGAGTTCGTTGACTGATGCCCAAATCGATTTGCTGGCGGAATATCTATCGAGTCAGTAGCCGGAAATCCTGACCGCTTCATCGGAACTTCAGTCGATTATCGGGACCCGATACATTTCCAACAAGTGGCAGCTATGAAGATGAAGAAATCGCCAACCTTTCTTTGTGTATCTGAACAAGTGCAATCGATTTCAAGGCTTTCTATTTCACGAATGAATATCACTTTCAGCTTGGTTTCCATGTTGCTTTCAGCAGCAGCCTATGCGAGCGATATTCCATATGAGATACAGCAGCGCATCGGTCAGGGTGACCCGGTCGCAGGCAAAGCCAAGTCTTTGATATGCCAAGCCTGCCATGGGAAATACGGCAACTCCGTCACACCGGATTGCCCCAAACTTGCGGGGCAGTATGCCGCTTATATTCTAAAGGAAATCAAGGACTTTCAGACTGGTTCGCGAAGAGACCCGATAATGACCGACATCGCGCTCAGTTTGACAAACGAGCAGGACTTGCTCGACATAGCGGCTTATTTTGCAAGCCAGGAAAAAATGAAGGGTGCCAGATCCGTTTTCACGGAAGCTGGCAAGGAAAGGTTTACCAGGGGCAATGGTTGCCAAGCTTGCCATGGTGTAAATGGCAAAGGCCTTGCGCCCGATAATCCTTTTGCCCCGGTAATCGGCGGCCAGCACAAAGCATATTTGATGAAGCAGCTTAGAGATTTCAGGAGTAACACTCGTACCAACGAGGGAACCGGTATCATGGGCATGATTGCAGCCCAGATGTCGGACGAACAAATCGAAGAAATAGCGAGCTATGAATCCGGGTTATAAAGTGACACGTCAGGAATTTTACCAACGACCAAAAGAAAGGGCGGTATTGCAGCAATCACCCGAATACAGATAAAGGAACTCTCCCCGGGAGTTTTAACGCCGGCTGATGTATGTCTACATCGCCCGCGCCGAGCGCAGTCTGCAGATCAGTTATTGCAACCGCCGCAGGCGCGGAAAGGACTGGTTGGTCGGTGAGCCGAGTCGCTTTCTGAAAGAGATGCCGGAAGAAGATTTGTTATATGCGGGCGTCCATACTGATGCGGCGCAGACTGTGAGCAAAAGCGAAGGGATGGACAAGCTGGCGATGTTAAAGGCAATGCTGAACAAGCCGGTAGCGGAGTGATCGCTGTTGCCGAATATCGGCCCTCGACCAAAAATCGGTCTTGGCTTAATGAATCCCTTGCTGATAATTTTCTGATCGAATTATTCCGATTGCCGTAAAGAGGAAACGGATGCTCTTATTTATTCAACCCCTTGTTGCCGGCCTATATCTGACTTGGTTTTGGCATGTGGAACTGCCGTATCAATAAGTTTCGGCAGTCCGGCCGGTCCAGGTATAAACAGCGATGACCGGCCAAGCGGAAACCGTAATTCTGATCCATGGGCTCTGGATGAATGGCCTTGTCCTGCTCCCCCACCAGCATTGGCTGCGCACCGGGGGATTTGCCGTACACAGATTTTCCTACCCTTCCTGGCGGGCAGGACTGGCCGACAATGTTCATTCGTTAACCTGCTTCGTCGATGAAACTCCTGGTGATGTAATCCACCTGGTCGCACACAGTCTGGGCGGCGTGGTTGTGCTCAAAATGTTGTCGCAGAAAGCGGATGCTCGCATACGCCGCATCATTCTTATGGGAACTCCGTATGCGGGATGCCATAGCGGCACTACCCTTGCTGCGCAGCCCGTGCTGGCGGCACTTGTCGGACGTACCTTCAAGGACTGGTTCAGTCTGTCGCTCCCCGCCCTGCAAACTGCCGTGGAGATCGGCGTCATCGCCGGCACCCGATCTATCGGTTTCGGGCGACTGATTCCCGGACTGGCGCGCCCCAACGATGGTCTTGTTACCGTCGACGAAACACGCATCGCTGAGGCCAGTGACAGTATTGCACTAAATGTCAGTCATTCCGGCATGCTCGTGTCCAGAACGTGCGCAGGGCAGATCGCCAGTTTTATCAGGACAGGAAGGTTCATCCATGCTTAGGCGATGTCTTGTCGCGACCCTGTGTCTGCTTGTTGCCGGCTGCACAAGCATCGCCTACTATGCCCAAGCGGTAGAAGGGCAGATGAAGCTTATGGCGGGTACGCGGCCGATTTCCGAAGTGGTCGGCGATGCGGCGACCGATCCCAAGTTGCGCCAGCAGCTAGAGAGGGTAACCGCCATACGAGAATTTGCCAGCAGCGAACTCGCGCTTCCGGATAATGGCAGCTATCGATCTTACGCCGATCTTGGGCGACCCTACGCCATCTGGAACGTCTTTGCCGCGCCGGAGTTTTCCGTGGAACCGCAGCAGTGGTGTATGCTGTTCGCCGGTTGCGTCAATTACCGCGGCTATTATGGCCAGAAGAACGCAGAACTTTATGCCGGCAAGCTGAAGCAGGAGGGAATGGACACTTATGTGAGCGGGGTTCTGGCCTATTCCACTCTCGGACACTTCAACGATCCGGTACTGAATACTTTCTTGCGGTTTGGCGATGAAGAAATCGCCCGCATTATATTCCATGAACTTGCTCATCAGCTCATTTACGCCGACGGTGACTCCGCGTTCAACGAATCGTTCGCCACGACCGTCGAGAATGAGGGCATACGCCGCTGGCTGGCGCAGTCGGCTTCGCCGGAGCGGTTGCGCGATTTCGAGACGCAACAGGATCACAGGGCACACTTCGAACAGCTGGTGGCAGACACCCGAGACAAGCTGCGCGCCATCTACGCTTCATCTTTGGCGCCCGATGCGAAGCGGCGTGCCAAGACGGAAGTATTCGCAGAAATGAAACAGAGCTACACAGAACTGAAAGCGGGTTGGGGCGGCCACGGCGATTATGACCGGTGGTTCAGCCAACCGCTCAATAACGCCATGTTGGCTTCTGTCACCCTGTACACGCAATGGGTTCCGGCATTCCAAATCCTGCTCGAATTGGAGGGAGGGATTCTGCCGCGCTTTTACCAGCGAGTGGCCGCGCTTGCCCGGTTACCCAAAGCCCAGCGGTCAGCGGCACTCGACAAGCTGCGGGCAAGCCGCGCGGCCCCTTCCGGGGCGACTTCACCGCGTGTTGCGCAACAAGGTGTTCGAAGCCAACAGCACCTTAACTGACTGCCGAGACTCTCCTGTACCGAGCTCGTCCAATCCGCCGGCATTTAGATCAATATCGAATTTCAAATCTCTTCTTCCGGGAGCACCTTGGCATGACGCCTGTGAATTTCCAGCAAGGCAGCCAAAACGGGCTTGGGAAAACCCAGGCGTCCGCCCCGCTGGTCTAGGATGATGGTGCTGAGATATTCCTGCAACTCGATATAACCCCACATCAACGAAATTTTTTCTCCAATGCGGGGAAATTGTTCCCAAACGATCGAGAGATGTGCTGGTAATTCCGGAGGCATTGCAATTGCGGGTGGCGGTGCTTTGGGAACAGATATCTTGATGTCCATAATTACACGTCATTGCATTTATTCGGATAAGCCAGTCATGAGGCAAGCAAAACTACGGTAGCCGCGTATCTCTAAAATCCGGTGTCGGCTGCCGAGGATTATAATCCAGAAGAATTTAAAGCGGCAGCGATCAACACGGCTTGGAATGGTACTCTTCTGTCTGCTGCTACGAAGCATGAAAAGCCGGTTGAGTAGACGTGCATGTTGCTACCTCGGATCGTACCCTTCAATGATGACGAGATCCATGGTCGACACCGGCTTGCGCAAGCTGATCGCCTCTTGATATTCTGGTGATTTCCAGCAGTCTAGGGCAGCCTGGTAACTGGGGAATTCGATTACCACATTGCGCGCACGGCTCGTACCCTCGGGATTTTCGAAGCGACCTGCGCGCACCAGGAAGCGGCCCCCGTGCTTCTTGAACGGTCCTGCGTTGGCTGCCATGTACGCCTTGTACTGTTCCGGATCGGTGATGTCGACACGTACTATCCAGTAGCCTTTTGGCATTGGCCTCTCCGCTGTAGTTCAAGATGGATATTGAAACGGACAACCATAAATTATTCAAATAAAGATCATTCAAGACTCGCATTTATAGGCGGTTGGCAGGCATCCGGGTCATGTGCGGCAAGTTGATGCTTGAACCGCTTTGGTTTGAGGGTGCAATTTGTTCGTGACTTCCGAGATCACTCCCGGCCAGTTACCGGCTTCAGTTTGCCGGAATAGCGTTGCAGTCGGATACCAGGGGCTGTCTGCTCTGTCCAGCATCCATCGATAATCCGGCATGAACGGCAGCAATATATATACAGGTTTACCGAGCGCGCCCGCAAGATGGGCAACCGAAGTATCTACGGATATGACCACATCCATTTCTTGTATCAGGGCGGCTGTATCCGAAAAATCATGCAAATATTCCTGGTGAAAACCGATCCTTTGGTAATTTCCCATTGCATCCCGGTCTTCTTCGCGAAGTTCCTTTTGCAGAGAGTGAATTTCGATGGGCAGTTTGAAAAGAGGTTCGAATAGTTTGAGCGGGATACTTCGATTACGGTCATTCCCGTGCATCGCCGAACCGGACCAAACCAAACCCACTCTTAGCCCTGTTTTATCTCCCAGACGGTTGTGCCATTCCCTTTGCTTTGCGGGAGTAGTGTACAGGTAGGGAATTTCTGCAGGAATGGTGGATACAATTGTTTTGAATGCCAACGGCAGACTCATGACAGGACATTGCAAGTCGAAGTGGGGTAGAGGCTGGCCTTTTTCGACGATCGTAAAGTTCCCTTTCAAGGTTGCGACCAGGGAGACCAGCGGCGCCAAGACCTCAATGATGACGTTGGCGCCCAATGACTCCACCATGGAAGCATACCTGCAGAATTGAATCGCATCGCCAAAACCCTGCTCCTGATAGATCAGAATTGTCTTATCGGCTATCGGCAGTTCCCCCAACCACAGCGGCTGGGGGAGGTTCCTGACATCTATGTTTTCCAGGCTTTTCCAGCGCCATTCAAATAGTCTCCAGCCTTGCTCGTAGTCGCCAACAAGAATTTGTAGAATGGATTTATTCCAGTATGCTTTTGCAAAATCCGGCTTCAGCGCAATGGCTCGGTCATAATTTGCCAGTGCCTCGTCAAATCGTTTCAGGTCGCGAAGGATATTTCCACGGTTGTAGTAGGTGTCGGCAAAATCCGGTTTCAGCGCGATCGCGCGGCCATAATTTGCCAGTGCTTCTTCGATACGTCCCAAATCGCGAAGCGCATTTCCGCAATTGTTGTATATCTCGGCAAAACCGGGTTTTAACGCAATCGCGCGGCCATAACTTGCGAGGGCATCTTCGAATCGCATCAGGTCTTGCAGGGTATTGCCGCGATTGATATATATTTCTGCATTATCCGGCTGCAGCGCAAGAGCACGATCATAACTTGCGAGTGCTTCTTCAAATCGCTTCAAGTCTCTCAATGTATCCCCGCGATTGATATATGCACCTGCAAAATCCGGTTTCAATTCAATCAGTAGATCGAAGCTGGCCAGCGCTTCGTCGAATCGCCTCAAGTCTTGCAGCGCCATCCCTTGATTTATGAGTGCAACCGGCTGCGCGGGAGAAATCCTTAGGGACTTGCTGAGTAATTTGATGCCTTCCGCAGTATTGCCTTGTTGCAGTGAGATCGTTCCCAAATTGGTAAGCACCTGAGGATTATCCGGGGAAAGATCAAGCAGTTTTCGATAGAGCAACGTCGCTGCATCAAGATCTCCAGCTTGGTGCCGAGATATAGCATCTTTGAGAACGGCATCCGGATTGAACGAAGGCTTCTTAGAAATCATGTCGTGAATTGCACGCTTGAGGATACGACGAACAAATGTCTCCCCTATGCAGAATCGCTTTGTTGGTTATATTCCGTATCACATCTCATTCCCGGGTTCCATATGAAACCATGTTTCGAACTTTACCCCAAATCAAGGGAATCCTGAAGAAATGGCACCCGTACAAATCTGCCTTCCTGCAAACGATTGGACATCATACACATCATGAAACGCATGCGTTATTCAAATCCGTTCCATGACCGGGGGTTATCCTTGCGGCCCGGTTCGTATAGGCATCGGTCAGGCATCTAGTCGGTCTGCAAACGAAACCCCTGACCTTTCCACGGGCCGGGAAATGACGCCGTCCAAGTGGCTGGTT
>DATKAK010000079.1:0-22917 GCA_035498295.1 Gallionella sp.
GGCACGATAGCCAAAAAGATTCTCCGCGCCCTTGGTCTTGAAGCTCAGTTGAAATTCGGCCTCGGAGTTGTCGAGCGACAAGGACGCGGGCGGAGCCGGTTGCGTGGGCGTCTGGGGATAGTCATTTGGATTGTTGGAGTAGCGCACCGGCAGTATGAACAAAGGCCGGTAAGGACGCGCGACCCATAGCCCCTGCTGGGTCTCGGGTTCGAGTTCCCAGCGTATGGAAAGAGCAGTCGGTGTTGTTTCGCCTGCCGGCGTCGCGGGCGTCGAGTTCCCGTAGAGTTGTTGAAACGGTTCTTCCGGTATCTTGGCTTTGGGGCGACCCGCGAGGGCATCGTAGCAATTCAGCCGGCCCTCATCGCTCGGGATCGCGGCACACTTGGCCGCATCCGCATTCTCGGCGGCGACCACGGCAGGGCTGATCGCGGCAAGAAAGACGACGAGCAAAAGACGCGCGATCGGTTTCCAGCAGGCCGGCATTCTATGCATGCTGATGTTGCATCCCAATATCATATTCCTGCACCGTGCGAAGCCGGCACATGATCGAGTTGTGATCAGCAGGTCGGCATGGCCCGGATATTGCCGATTGCAAGCGCCAATCATTTTTGGGCGGGCTCTTTGAGCAGCGCAGCGCAGGGATTTTTCTCCTTTGCACCCACGTCGCCAAACACCACGATCAATGCGGCCGGGCTGGTCAGGCCGATCGCCCATTTGCCCAAGGAGACGATACCGGATTGTGCGGAACCGACCTTGGGATGCGCCAGGGTGCCGCTGAGTTGTATCGGCGTGCCCAGATGGAACAAGGTCGGATCCTTGGGCTGCGGTTTGAAAATGCCGTTGATTTCCTCATTCTGCCAATTGACGATGGCCTCCCCTGCAACCGTTACCCGCTTGGTGTCGGCCAACAGTGTGTTGCTGCGCATGACACCATCCTTCATATCAAATCGCGCGACCGCACAATTCAGGTCGGTCTTCGGGTCTTCCGCCCAGGTCGTCGGAATGATCAGCCTCAACAGACCGCCGCCCCAGATTTCCAGCACCCACTTCGGGATCGAGCCCTTGTCCGCAACGAGTTGGACTTTGCCGTTCGCGGAACCGATCATCTCGCGCAAATTTCTGCCTTTGCCGTTTGCATCCACTTGCAAATTCAGAGTGCCGGTGACTTCTTCCGTGATCCCTAGCCGCTTGACGGTTTCACCGAAATCAAAATTACTTGCCTGAAATTCCAGCTTGCCTGTGGTCGGAACAATAGAACTGTCAATTTCAATTTTTGTCAGAATTGTCGAATTGTTGATTGCGGACCGAGTTTCCAGGGGATCCAGCCGGAATACGCCCTTGTTGGCGGTAAACCTGGCATTGATTTGCGTGAGCGGCGTGTCCTTGTTCTTTATGCTCAAGTCATCGATCGTTACAACGGCATCGAGCGAACGCTGCTTGACAAAGTCGAGTGCGATATCGGGAACGATGCGCGCATCGGGGGCGCGCGTCGTCGCGGGCTTCTGCTCCGGCCTTGCATTCCTTTTCAGGTATGGTGCCAGGTCAATGCTGCTGTCTGACATTCTGACCGTCAGTTTGGGCGAATCCGCCGGCTGGTAAGCCAGTTCGCCATTCACGACGATTCCATCGGTCTTCGCCACGACGCCGGTCAGTTTCAGGTCGCCGCGTGTTGCCGCAAGATGTCCGTGCAGATCCGCGGACTGCTTGCGGTCCAGTTTGACGCCGATCAATTGACCGATAACGGGCAGCATGCCTTCCGCTTCCACATCGGCAGCGATGGAGGAATCTGCAAGCGGCTTTTGGACGGTGCCCTGAAACGAACCCGACAGTCCTTTTGCCCTGAGATGCAGCTTGAGCGGATAAGGCCGGGCTTTATCCAGCAACTCATCCAGCCGCCCAGCCTGGACATCCAGCTTGAAGGGTATCTTGTCGTACACGACTTGTGCAGCCAATGTGACCGGCTTCGGGTCACGCAAGCTGAAGCGGATGTCTTGCAGGGACGACAGGTATGCGCCCTTGCCTCGCCCGGACTTCCAGCCCAAGCGGCCGCTGCCCGCTGTGAATTGCAAGTCGCTTCCCAGCAAAGATTTGCTGAAAGTATCACCCTTGCCCAGAATGTTCAGATTCAAATCGCCCAGGCCAAATATCAGATTGTCGGGCACCCGGCCCAGTTGCATCGCATCGTGAATGTCGAAATGATCCGTGTGTGCCTTAAGTGAAATATCGATCCCGTTGCCGAATCCCAGCGTGAATGTTCCGTCAACAGTTTGCGAACCCAGTTGGCACCGTATATCGGATAAAGTCAGTGTTCGATCAGCAAAACTGATTGGGCTCGTCGCAACCAATGCAGCGGAACCCGGGAATTTCTTGCCGATCAGGTCGCCGATCGCCGCCAAGTTGTCCGATTTGACCGTTGCAGCGCCATCAAGCGAATATCCGGCGGGTCGCTTGGTCATCTGGCCGGCAAAGTGCGCGCTTGACGCCCCGGCTTGAACATCCATTGCAAGCGGGATATCCAATCGTCTCCACAGCGCAAACAGAACATCTTTAGAGGACGCGCGCAGTTGCACGGGCTTGTCGTTTGCCGTTCCCTTGGCCAGCACCTCAAACCCGGTTCCATCCCGGGATATGGCACTCAAGCTGTCAAAATCTGCAGAGTAGAATCTTTGATCGGGACCATTGGCCGGTTGTTGATACTTTATGCCGGAGGCAGTCAATTCGAATGCGACGGACTGGATCAATTGGCCCAATCTTTTTCCCGTGCTTTGGGCATCGATTTTTATTTCGCGGATCTTCAATGCGGGCTTATGTTGACGCTGGCCTTCCTCGTACAGGCGCGACGAGTCAAATCCATGCATCTCGCTCGAGAGTTTCGCTATAAAGATTCCTGCTTCCCTGTGTATGGTCAAGTCCAGTCGATAGCGGTCCAGCAGCGGCGTGATGCGCTTTCCGAAGAACAGCGGGCTGCGCTGCTTCTGCAAGTCCGAGGATAACTTCAGCTCAACTCCATTCAACTCGGGTGTATCGGAAACATATCCCTCGAAATCCAGATCCTGTATATCGGTACCCAGCGTACCCTTGAACGGCCAGCGCTTGCCGGGAATCAATAGATCGGCAAAATTATCGCCTTGCAAATCGATACTCAGTGGAAAATTACGAACCTTGCCGTTTAGATTTATTGTCACAGGTTCGTCATGCACCAACGAGGCCTGCAACTCGTCGATGCTGATATTCAAAGGCGGCCGGTCAGACGGGTGATAGGTGATCAGCACGTCCCTGGCATGCAATGCCACAATGTCGGGAATTACACCCGGCGAAGAACCCTGTTTAGTGCCCAGGTTAAATTTCCATGTCGCATCCAGATCCGATCCGCGCTGAAGATAGAGTTTCACGCCTGTCAGCTCGATATCGCGGATCTCGAACTTTTTGCTTAGCAGAGCCCAGGGATTGACCTCCACTTCCAGTTGCCTTACTGCCAGAAAGTCCGGCTTTGCCGCCCACTCGGGATTTGCGATGCGGACGTTTTCTATGGACACACTGGGGAACAACGACGCTCTGAGCTTCAACGGGCCGTCGATGTGAACTTCACGCGCAAGGGCCTGGCTTGCCATGGTCTCGATACGTGCGCGTTGCGCCTGCAGATCCAGCGTGGCCAGCCATACCCAAGACGCGATGATGGTCAGCAGAAATACAGCCAACACGATCCCCGTGGTGAGCAAGAGGTATTTGCGGATCATCGTTAGACGTGACATGGATCGGTTATTTGCAAGTTGCAAGACTGAGCAGATCAATACAGTGCAGCTTCTGATTCAACTCCCTCGCCTTGCCGCCCCGAAAAAAGAGAGCATGCATTTGAAAACCAGGTGCGGAGACAAGGTCCGAAGTGCGGTGCAGCCGCTCGCCCCGAGCGGAGGTTACGGAAAAACGCGGACACGGACCGAACTATTGCGCTTTGTTCCAGCCCGGACCCGGGTTGAAACTCCTCATCGCGACTGCAATGGAATCCGTGTTCTTGCCAAGATCTTTCTGGTAGACCACACCATCGTAGTCGACCAGGAAGGTCATGATGCCCGATACACCATACCGGGCAGGATAGGCAACCACAGCAAAGCCGCCGATCAACTTGTTTCCGACCAGATAGCTGTATGCTCCGCCCGGCGCATGCTTGCCCTGCGCATCGAGGAGCCGGTATCGGTAGCCGTGATAGGCGGCGGGCTTGCCACCGCTCTTGCCGCCACCGGACTTTTTGCCATACCCCTCGCGCGATGCGGCTGCTACCAGCGGTCCCAATGGGCTCAGCGGTTCGCCGGCCTTTACCGGCCAATACAGGCCGTCCCTCTTGCCCTTGCTGGAGAGGAAGCGGCGGGCATAGTCGTGATAACCATTTCCGTCCGGATCTTCGGCGGCATATTCGCGCTGTGCGTCGACGATGGCCAGCAAAGTCTGAATCGTATCCAGTTCATTTCTGCCCACCCGCCGGTTGATGATTTCCTCGCGTCCGGCAGCGGCATCGAATATCCACCCGTTGCCTTTGCGGATGATCGGAGCCGGGAATGGCCAGTCGTCGTCACCCACCAGCAATATTGCCTTGTTGTCGTCCGCTTTGCTGATGCTGTTCTTGCGGTCGTAGGCAGCGAGAAATTTTTCCCTGTCATGCTGATCTGCGACCTGATCGCCACTCGACAGCCATTTGCTCGAAGACGGGCCGAGTACGGCCAGCAACGATTTCTTGTCTTGCTTGCGGATGGCTTCGACCAGCGCCGTCGCAGCTTCTTCAGGCGCGGCAAAGATTCTTTGCGCCTGCGCATTCTGCGCAACAGGCTTCTTTGTCGCAGATGCCGGCTGAGCAGCGTTGACGATCTGTGCGGTCGCAAGCAGCAGGATGAAGGCGATAGACTTCATATGATGTTTCAAATTCATCTCAATTCTCCGAAGAAATAGGCGTGCGGCGCAGATTAGCGACGCCCGCCCCCGCCGCCTCCACGTCCGCCACCACCTCCCCCACGATATCCGCCTCCACTGCCGCCGTAGCTTCCGCGGCTGGCACTGCCCCTCTGGCTGGCCTCGCGAGTAGAGGCGCCATTGCCCACGCCCGAGAAACCACCGTCACCCATGTCACGTGTGGATGGGCGGGCGGCGTTCCCCGCATCGGCCCGGCCGCGATAATCCTGCCGTGCCTCTGCTCCTTGGGCATTGCCTCCGCGGTTGTATTGCCGCGCGACATTTTGATCCGCATAGGCGACGCCGCGCCGATGATCCACGTTGTGGCTCCAGGAGCCGTTGTTGATGTTGGTACGATTGAAGGAATTGTAGTGATTCACGTTGACGTAGACGCCGCCGCCGCCGTGGTGCCAACTGATACCTCCCCAGATCGCAGCGCCGACGAAAATCCCGGCGTGGAAAGCGACATGCGGCGGGTAGACATAAGACGGGGGATACATGTAATACGGCGGGTAATGTGGCGGGTACCACCAGGGACCGTATGCATAGTAGGGATTGTAGATCGGAACATATACCACCTCGGTGTTCGTGGATTCGATGATATAGATCGTCTGGCCGTCTTCAGTCTCGGTCTTGACCGCCTGCTCGTCCGTCGACTTCAGATTTCCGGCCGCAACAGCCTTGGCGCGCAGCGACTGCACCGTGGTCATTACGTCGTCCTTTTGCGCGAGGAATGCATCACCCAGCTTTTGCATCCAGTCGAGCTTGTCGTTCATTTGTTGCAATACCTGCGGCACTGCGGTCAGCGATTTGACAGACGGGTCCCAGGACTGCTTCGCCATGGTGTCTTCCAAGGCTTTCCCGGTGACCTTGGGATTATCCTTGACCCAGCGCGCAGCCTGGACCACTTCCAGCGGATAGGTCGATGCCATCAACATCTGGGCCAGCAAGTCATCGGGATAGAGCGCGATCGGCGCCAGCAACTGATCGAGATCCTGCTGCGAGAACGTCTTGGTTGCGGATTTGACCGCGCCTCCGCCCGGGGTGGTTGCAGCAGAGACACCCGAGCTGGCAGCCGTTTGTGTCTGTTCCGCCATGGAAGGAGCGAATGCGAGCATTAGCGCCGCAGCCAACGCACAGGACCGGAAACAAGTCGAATTCATGAAACACCCTCAAGAACAGAAAAGATTTTGCTATGTGCAGCGATCCAGACCGGGCAAATCGACCGCATGCAGCGACCAACGAACACCCAAAACCATGCTGTGAATACTAGCACGAAAGCGTGATCCTGATTGTGTCCGATACTTCACACATTCCGCAGAATTGCCTCGAATAAATATGGTACGGTCGTCGCGAATCGGTCAGACTGGTTCGACGCGCCACGCGCCGCTGGGCAGGGAGAGTGCTCCGGATTTGATCACGGCCCGGGTCATGACGCCCGGATTCATGAGACCGATCCCTCCTTGCGGCAGCTTGTACAAGAGGACGGGCTGCTCGAAGAGCCTGGTCAGGTTCATCATCCTTTCGGTGGAGTCGCTGGGCCGTATCCCCTCTATCCAGGTTGGCAGCGTATCGCCACCCTCAAAAAAGAAATCGATGCGCCCGGAGACATTATTGTCATCGATGTGAGACTGGCGAGTCTTGTCCATCGCATCGGCCGACAGAGAGGTGATAGTCATTTTGCCGATCGCAGGTTGCTTGGGCAGAAATTCGGTGAGGTCTTGTTTCGTCACGATCTCGATGCGGGTGATCGAGGAGGGGCTGAAAATCTCCGTTTCGGTCGCTGAACCGAAGATCAGGACGCGTGATGAAAACAACTTGCCGCTGTTAGCGAGACTCTTCAGAATTTCATTGATCCGATCGCCGTCCTGCTGGGTGAAGTGACGAGTGTGGTTGGCAGTCGTGATGACGTTGATGGCGATTGACATGATGCAACTCCTGTAAGAAATATTGGTTGCCGGCAAGTGTGTTGAATGTTAACACGGAGTAACCGGAGTCATGATCAGGGACCGTCGCCGGGTTTATGCCTGTTCGTCCGCAACCGGCGCATTTTCGTCGCTGATCCATTCGCCCAAAAGTTTGTAGGCGACAGCAAGCACGACCGGACCGACGAAGATGCCGACCAGCCCGAAAGAAAGCAGGCCGCCGATGACGCCGGCAAATATCAGCAGCAGCGGAAGATCGGCTCCCATCTTGATCAGCATCGGGCGCAGGAAATTGTCCAGCGTAACCACGATGACGGACCAGACCAGCAGGAAAGTACCCCATGCGGTGTCGCCGCTCCAGTAGACCCAGACCACTGCCGGAATCAGCACCAGGCCCGGCCCCAGCTGCGCGATGCACAGCATGAACATCAATGCGGTGAGCAGGCTGGCGAAAGGTATGCCGGCGATGGCCAGCCCGATGCCGCCCAGCGCCGACTGCACCAGGGCAGTGACGCCGACGCCGAGCGCCACGCCGCGGATCGCCTGGCCGGCGAGTTCCACGGTGCTTTCGCCGCGTTCCCCGGCCAGACGGCGGGCGAAACGCTTGACCGCGGCGGCAGCCGCCTCCCCGCCGGCGTACATCACCGCCGCGAGGATGACAATGAGCACGAAATGCACAAACAGTTTACCGATGCTGCCGAATTTCGAGGTCGCCCATTTGGTGATCGCTCCTGCATGGGGCGCCAGCTTCTCCATCAGGTCCTTGCCGCCGGAATCGGCCGCCTGTTGCCATGCCGCTGCGGCTTTGCCGCCGACAAAGGGCAGGCCCGCGACCCAGTGTGGCGGAGGAGGAATCTGAAAATCCGCGATCGATTTTGCCCATTCGACGATCTGGTCGGAGTTTTCCACAATGGTGCCTACGGCCAGTGCCACCGGCACCATGAACAGCAGCAGCATGAACAGCGTCATCACGATCACTGCGAGTGCACGGCTGTTCCATAGCCTTGCCTGAACCCACAGCAGCACCGGCCAGGTAGCGACGACCACCATCGTCGCCCAAACGGTTGCAAAGAGAAACGGCTTCAACACCCAGAGCGAGGCGATTATCAGCGCACCGATGGAGAGTACGCCCAGCGTGATGCCGGCAAGGTCGCGTCGAGTCATATTCATCGTGATGGAACCCGATACAGAGGACAGGTTGGTCGGTTAACGGGCTCGACTCAGCATTACCGCTTGGGGGCCTGAATCAAGCGGGACAACGATAGCAGATTTGCGGGTTGAAGCAAGTATTGTTATCGCGAGGCGGGCGACGCCACTTGGGCGGCGGTGAACCCATCATCGATCTTCTCCGCGCTGATATACTCCATCAGCACAAACGATCGAGCGGGTATCGGACTTGAAATCCTTCGCGTTCCTGATGATGTTGTTTTGTTGCGCGGAGGCGCGCAGCGAGATCAATGGTCCGCCGATCACGAACAACAATTACAACCTGGATGTTCGGCAGGGTCCCGTCATGGGTTCGGCCCGGCAGGTTGCACTGGGCGGGGCATACATCGGAGTGGCCGAGGGCATCACAGCACTCAATTCCAATCCCGCCGGCGTGGCGTTCCGCCTGGATCGCTCAACTGAAAAATTCGATTGGGACTGGACCGTCGGCCTGAACGACCTGAAAAGCAATGACTTCGACAACAACGGGGTATCGCCGCCGGACTACAAGACCCACCGGATACGATCGCTTGGACTGATGGGCCAGTACGGTCCTTGGGGGATCGGCGTTTTGAACAATGCCGAGATCCTCTCGCTGGAGGGCCTCAACAGCGATGACGAATATGTTTTGAGCGTCACTTCCCTGGCATTGGGGCGGCAGTTTCTGGATCGTGAATTGACTGTCGGGGGAGGGTTGCGCGCCACCATGACCAAACTGCAAAACCAGCCGTTTGATGCGACGCTGGGAAAAATCTCCGGTACCGGCTGGGACATAGGCGCCGTGTGGAACCCGGAACGCGGCCCCTTTCGTCTGGGCGCTGCATATTCCTCATCCATCAGCTCGAACCAGGCGCTCAATAACACGAGCGGCGTTCCGGTGACCGTAAACGGTCTGATCGTTCCGAACCAGGTGATCCTGCCCGCGACCTTGGGGATGGGTATTTACTATGGCGTGGATTCGGCGCCGTTCTGGAAAGACCACAAATGGATGGTGGCGAGCGATCTGCTCTTCACGGCTGCCAGCGAGAACGCAGTGGGGGTGGAATCGGTGCTGGCCCAGAAGCTCCAGCCCATCGGAACGCATACCACCACCAGCGTTCGGATCGGTTCGGAGCTTGAAACGATGCCCGGCCGGTTGCGGCTCCGCTTGGGCACTTATTATGAGCCGTCAAATTTCGAAGGCGTTTCGAGCCGGACACATCTGACCGGCGGGTTTGAAACCCGTCTGTTTCACACCAGTTATTTGGGCGAGTACGACTGGGGGCTGACTCTGACGGCCGATTACGCACGGGACTATCTGGGACTCTTCGTTGCGCTCGGCTTCTGGTATTTTTAGCGGCCATGCATCATAGGTGGATAATACCGGGCGGGGCCTTTTGTCATCGATACCGGAACGGGCAGGGAGAATAATGCGGGGACAGCGCGAAATGATATTGCACAGAACAACACTGCTGAGTGTTGTTATATCAATGCTAGCGATTCCGCACGTCCGCGCCGCCGAACTCGAACCGAGGGCTTACTCGAACACACCGGTGGGAATGAATTTCCTGATTGCCGGTTATGCCAAATCCGAGGGGGGCTTGTCCACCGACCCGGCGTCGCCGATTCAGGGCGCCCATCTCAATATCAATACCGGCGTGCTTGCCTACGCGCGCAGTCTGGCTGTGTGGGGCAAGTCCGGGAAGATCGACGTCATCATGCCTTTTTCCGAATTGTCGGGAACCGCGCTGGTTTCCGGTCAGCCGGCGCAGCGCCAGATTTCCGGACTGAATGATGCGCGCTTGCGTTTCTCGGTCAATTTTCTCGGTGCACCGGCATTGTCGATGCAGGAGTTTGCCAACTACCGGCAGGACCTGATCGTCGGGGCGAGCGTTCAGGTGTCCGCACCCATCGGCCAGTATGACCCCAACAGGCTGGTGAACATCGGCTCGAACCGCTGGTTCATCAAGCCGGACATCGGAATCTCCAAGGCATCGGGGGCATTCACGCTGGAATTCTCCGCGGGTGCATTTTTCTTCACCAGGAACGACGATTACTACGGCGGCGGGACGCTGGAGCAGGATCCGGTGTATACCACCCAAGCGCATGTCACCTATAGCTTTGCGAACGGCGTCTGGATTGCATTGGACGGCACGTACGATTACGGCGGAGAAACGACAATCAATGGTGTGCAGCAGGATGATGCAATGGAAAATTCGCGCTTCGGGGCTACCCTGGCTATGCCCATCAACCGCAATTACTCGATCAAGCTTTACGCCAGTTCCGGCGTATCCATACGCACCGGCAGCGACTACAACCTGGCCGGGGCAGCATTGCAATACCGATGGTGAGACAGGATTGGCGTTTGATCGACTTCCTGCTGGTATCCACTATACCGGCCCACTTCAAAAGCGCATCATCAAGGCGGCACTGAGTTCGGTCTGAAAAAAGCCGCTGCTGTTCACCTTGATGGTGCAGCCACCGGAACAGAAGATCGCGGTGTCCGAATTGAGTGCCGTGTAGATGCCGCGCAGATCGAATCGCAAGCCCACGCTTTTGTTGAAATAGATCTTCGCGCCGGTGCCGAGCGAGATTGACAGCCGATTTTCGGCAGTGAGGCCGGTTCCTTTCGGGACCATGCGCGTGAGGCCGAATGCGCCCGACACGAAGGGACGGACGCGGTCGTAATCGGGAATCATGTACAGACCGCCGAGCTGGTAGTAGTCGATCGTGAGATCGAACAGCGGATTGGGCGTGAACAATGGATCGTTGGTCGACAGGTAGCTGTTCTGGCGGCTCAGCAGAATCTCGATCTGCTTGTCCGGTTCCGTGTCGAAGTCGAGTATCAATCCGAATGCGTTCGAATCCGCGACTTCGAAACTGTCACCGGTATTCGCGTCCACGAAACTGCCGCCGAAGTTTTGGCCGATGAAAGGCGCGACCTCGAATGCCTGTGCCGGCCGCGCTAGCGATAGGGCCAGCAGCGACAGAGTCACGGCAAGCGCGAAGTTGATTTCGAATCTTCTTGCGACATTCATAAGATGCTCTCTGTAGATCTATGCCAAATGCTATCAGCTAACCTCACATAAGTCTCCAAGCAGCGGTGGTAAAATAACCCGAAAAATCACCACGAATCCGGACAACCATGCAGATCCGCACAGTCGCTACCACGCCCTTCGACGATCAGAAGCCCGGCACATCCGGTCTGCGCAAACGCGTGCCGGTGTTTCAGCAACCTCATTACTTGGAAAATTTCGTGCAATCCATCTTCGATACCATCGCAGCCCTGCAGGGAGCGACATTGGTGCTGGGCGGCGACGGCCGCTATTACAACCGCGAGGCGATCCAGATCATACTGAAGATGGCCTCCGCCAACGGGTTCAAGCGCGTGCTGGTCGGCGAGGGCGGAATACTTTCCACTCCCGCGGCGTCGTGCGTGATCCGCAAATACCGCACCCACGGCGGCATCATCCTCTCGGCCAGCCACAACCCGGGCGGACCGGACGGCGATTTCGGCATCAAGTACAACACGGCCAACGGCGGGCCCGCGCCGGAGAAGATCACCGAAGCGATCTTTGAGGCGAGCAAAAGGATCGCGCAATATCGCATCGCCGATGCGGCCGATGTCGTTCTGGACCGGGAGGGAGATTACTCGATCGGCGACATGACGGTGTCGGTGATCGATCCGGTCGCCGATTATGCCGGGTTGATGGAAACGCTGTTTGACTTCGCCGCCATCCGCAAGTTGTTCGCCAGCGGATTCAGGATATGCTTCGATGCGATGCATGCGGTGACCGGGCCGTACGCGCGCGAGATTCTGGTGCATCGTCTCGGTGCGTCCCCGGACGGCGTGATGAACGCCATACCTCTGATGGATTTCGGCATGGGCCACCCCGATCCCAACCTGACTTACGCGCATGAACTGGTGGAAATATTGTACGGCGAAGATGCGCCGGATTTCGGCGCGGCTTCCGACGGCGACGGCGACCGCAACATGATCCTCGGCAAACATTTTTTCGTCACGCCCTCCGACAGCCTCGCGATACTGGCTGCCAACGCGCATCTTGTGCCGGGTTATCAGCAGGGACTTGCCGGGATCGCGCGCTCGATGCCGACCAGCGCGGCGGCGGATCGCGTGGCCAAGTCGCTCGGCATTCCCTGTTACGAGACGCCGACCGGATGGAAATTCTTCGGCAATCTGATGGATGCGGGCAAGGTCACGCTGTGCGGGGAAGAGAGTTTCGGCACAGGTTCGGATCATATCCGCGAAAAGGACGGTCTGTGGGCCGTGTTGTTCTGGCTGAACATACTCGCGGCGCGCAGGCAATCGGTGGAAACCATCGTGCGCGAGCACTGGAAGCGTTTCGGGCGTAACATATATTCGCGCCATGATTACGAGGATATTCCCGTCGACGCTGCCAACGCCGTGATGAAGCTGTTGCATGACAGTTTCGATGCTCTCCAGCATTCGTCCGAACAAGGCGGCAAAGGCGCGCAGTTCGGGCAACTGCAGGTGAAGCTGTGCGATGACTTCAGTTACACCGATCCGGTGGACGGCAGTGTCAGTACCGGCCAGGGGGTGCGCGTCCTGTTCACCGACGGTTCGCGCATCGTGTTCCGCCTGTCCGGCACCGGTACCGGCGGTGCGACGCTGCGCATCTATCTGGAACGCTTTGAACCCGACGTTTCCAAACATCACCTCGATGCGCAGGAGGCGCTGGCAGAGTTGATCGGCATTGCGCTGAAGATTTCCGACTTGCGCAAACTTACCCGCCGTGAGAAACCGACTGTAATCACATGAGCGGATATAATCCGTGCTGACAAATGCCGCGCCCTCCAGGCGCGGATTCATTTCCAGGAGCAGGCCATGCCCAGCAAGCAATTCATACAGACTCCCGACGCGCCCGCAGCGATCGGAACGTATTCGCAGGCGATCCGCGTCGGCGATACGGTCTATCTGTCCGGCCAGATCGGGCTGGACCCGACCACCATGCAGATGGTGGAGGGGGTCGACGCGCAGATCCATCGGGTGTTCCAGAATCTGCGAGCGGTAGCCAGTGCCGCCGACAGCAGCTTCAACGATCTGGTGAAGCTGAACGTCTATCTCACCGACCTCGGCCATTTCGCCAAAGTGAACGAGATCATGGCCGGCTATTTCCGCCAGCCTTATCCGGCTCGCGCCGCGGTAGGAGTCGCCGCGTTGCCGCGCGGGGCGCTGGTGGAGATGGACGGCATATTGGTCGTCCAGGATTGATTCCGCTTCCATTTCATCGGCGACACTGCGTTGTCTTCCTCGCTCTCTCCTTGTCGTGCAATCGCGCACTGCCAGCGTCGTTCGCTTGTCGCCGCCTTGTTTCGCCTTCGAACTGGAACCGGAATGGGCTGTTGTGCAACCGATTAAAATATCCGCTGCCACGCTAAGCAAACTCGCCAAGCTCGGCATACATCACCGCGCGGATCTGCTGCTGCATCTGCCTCTGCGTTACGAGGACGAGACGCATCTTGTGCCGATCGACACTTTGCAACCCGGCATGACCGCGCAGGTTCAGGGCATCATCACGCACTGCGATATCGCCTTTCGCCCGCGCCGCACGCTGGTCTGCCGCCTGCGGGACAACGGCGGCGAATTGTATCTGCGCTTCTTGAATTTCTATCCCAGCCAGCAGAAGCAGCTTGCGGTCGGCCAGCAGATCCGCGCGGTCGGAGAAACGCGCATGGGCCATTACGGTCTGGAGATGGTGCACCCGAAATGCCGCGTGGTGGAAGACGATACGCCGTTGCAGCTAAGCCTCACTCCGGTCTATCCGACCACGGCCGGGCTGGCGCAATCCGTGCTGCGCAAGCTGATCGCAAACGCGCTGGAGACGTTACCGCTGGACGACACGCTTCCGGACGCGCTGCGGCAACGATTGAAGCTGGCAGGTTTCGCCGAAAGTATCCGGCTGCTGCACAATCCCTCGCCGGATATCTCGGCGAACTCACTGGAAGAGCGCACCCATTCCGCCTGGCGGCGGATCAAGTTCGACGAATTGCTCGCGCAACAGCTTTCGATGCGCGTGCATCACCGTGAGCGCAGCAAGCGCACCGCCCCAGTGCTTGCGCCGCATCACCGGCTCACCGCTCGTCTGATAAAGGGCCTGCCATTTTCACTGACCAAAGCGCAGCAACGCAGCTTTGCCGAGATCAGCCATGATCTGGCCAGGCCGCATCCAATGCAGCGATTGCTGCTCGGCGATGTCGGCAGCGGCAAGACCATCGTCGCGGCGCTGGCCGCATTGCAGGCGATCGAGAACGGCTACCAGGCCGCGCTGATGGCGCCCACCGAGATCCTCGCCGAACAGCATTACCTCAAGCTGCGCGACTGGCTGGCACCGCTGGGCATTGCGCCGGTCTGGCTGTCCGGCAGCCTGAAGAAAAAAGAAAAACAGCTCGCCGCCGAGCACATCGCATCGGGTGAAACATTGCTTGCGATCGGCACGCATGCGTTGTTCCAGGAACAGGTCAGCTTTCACAAGCTGGGTCTGGCGATCGTCGACGAGCAGCACAAGTTCGGCGTGCAACAGCGGCTCGCGCTTCGGAAAAAAGGCAAGGTTGCCAACACAGAGGCGCGGGTGAATTCGAATCCCAACGAACCGCACCAGCTCATGATGAGCGCAACGCCCATCCCCAGAACGCTCGCGATGAGTTATTACGCCGACCTCGATGTGTCGGTGATCGACGAATTGCCGCCGGGACGCACGCCGGTGATCACCAAGCTGGTCGGCGATGCGCGCCGCGATGAAGTGATAGACAGGGTTCGGGCAGCTTGTATGGCCGGGCAGCAAGCCTACTGGGTGTGCCCGTTGATCGATGAATCCGAAGCCCTTCAGCTCCAAACCGCTCTCGAGACGTTTGAAGTGCTGACTCAGACTTTTCCCGAGCTGCGTGTCGGCCTGGTGCACGGCAAGCTGGACAATGCCGAGAAGGCGCGCGTGATGGCGGCATTCAAGGCGGGGGAGTTGCAGCTGCTGGTGGCGACCACGGTCATCGAAGTCGGCGTGGATGTGCCCAACGCCAGCCTGATGGTGATCGACCATGCCGAGCGCATGGGCCTGGCGCAACTGCACCAATTGCGCGGACGGGTAGGCCGCGGGGCCGCGCAAAGCCTGTGTGTCCTGCTGTATCAGCAACCGCTTTCCGAATTGGCGCGGGCAAGACTGAAGATCATCTACGAGACCAACGACGGCTTCGCGATCGCGCAACAGGACCTGCATTTGCGCGGTCCGGGAGAGTTGCTCGGCGCACGGCAGAGCGGCGTGGCGATGCTGCGCTTCGCCGATATCAGCGCGGACGAAGACCTGTTGAACCAGGCAAGGCAGATTGCCGACGAATTGCTGCGGGATCTTCCCGAGTCGGCAAGGGCGCACCTGCAGCGCTGGATGGCCAACAAACAAGACTATATAAATGTCTAGCTGCACTGCTGATAAATTCTGTCATGGCGCGGCAGTCCCGTTGCCGGTGACGTAGGCTTTTTCCCCGGGATATTGCGGCTGAATAAACTTGCATAAGCCGGCATGCAGGAGTCAATATTGTTTTTTGGGCAAACCTTACCCCTATGAGATTTCGCAAGCATCTGTTCTGGGCAACCTGCATCACCTTGCTGATCAACGCCGCGGCGATGTTTTCACCTGTCATCAATAGCGGCGACGCGATCACTTACGCAGCGATATCGCAGCACATCGTGCAAAGCCATGACTGGGCCAGCCTGGTGCTGGACGGCCATGATTGGCTGGACAAGCCGCATCTGCCATTCTGGATCACGGCGCTATTCTTCAAGCTGGGTGGAGTCAGCGCGTTCACTTATATCTTGCCCGGCTTCATCTTCCACCTGATCGGCGCCTATTACACCTATCGCATGGCCAGACTGCTTTACGACAAAAAGACTGCCGCACTGGCGGTATTGATCTATGTTTCGATTTTCAACCTGATGGACGCCAGTATCGAAGTCAAGGCAGAAACGTACCTGATCGGGCAGATCATGCCGGCCTGCTACTACTGGCTGCGCTACGACGCGCGATTCCGCGTCAAATATCTGCTGCTGGGCGCGTTGTTTACCGCGATGGCCGTCATGACCAAGGGTATTTTTACCCTGATCACGATATCCAGCGGTCTGGTCTGTTTATGGCTGTACCAAAAGCAATGGACCAGGTTGCTCAGCGTCAAATGGCTGGCTGCGTTGTCGTTGTCGATGCTGTTTGTCGCGCCCGAACTTGCCGCGCTGCACTCGCAATTCAAACACCCGGAAATTGCCGGATCGGGACAGACGGTATCCAGTTTCCGGTTTTTTTTCTGGGATAGCCAGTTCGGGCGATTCTTCAACACCGGACCGATACAGAACCGCAACAGCCATCCGCTGTATTTTGTGCCGGTGTTCTTGTGGGCATTCCTGCCCTGGACGATGGTATTTTTCGCGGCCGCGCGCGCAGAATTCAGGAAATTTGGCAAAGCTTCATCATCCGAACGCGCCGCTCTCGTTTTTCTGAGTGGCGCTTTTTGTGTGACATTCCTGATGTTCAGCGCCTCCCGGTTTCAATTTGATTACTACATCGATATCATCTTTCCGTTCGCGGCGATATTATGCGCGCGCTATTTCACCGCTTCGGACATCGGTGGCCGTCTGTTCATCGCGCAGATGGGCCTGGTAAGCTTTCTCGTCTTGCTGACGATAGCCCTGTGCATCTATGTGATGAACCCCGCTTTGTCGGCAATCATCGCCGCAGTTGCGCTCGGATTGATCTATTACGGTTATTCAACCAGAACGGAATCGAGAAATTTCCGCGCGATCCTTTGCTCCGCTTACTCGATCAATATACTGTACATATTTCTGACATTGTTGACCGCTTTGACCTTTACGAAATACAGTGTGGCGCATAACGCGGCCAGATTATTCGACACGCAACCCGGCATTCCCATCTATGTGTACCAGATGCCCGAGGTTGCAAGAGAACTGGCCCTGTATAGCGAAGTCCCGTGCCATGCGCTGGACACGGTTGAAGCCCTGTCACAGATCAAGGGCAAATATAATCTGCTGGTCAGGCATGAGCAGGCTATCCAGATACAGCCGGGATCAGCGCAATTGGAAAAACTTGCCAGCATGCAACTGGTTGTTCACAAGACGGGGACTTTCAATAAATTATTGAAATTGGCCAAGGGTACCTGGCCGCTGGAAACGATAGACTTCCTGCAATCCGCTCCGCGATGATTTGCGGGCAAGCGGGGCTTAATCAGAGGTTCCAGATATGACGATCGCAGAACGCCTGCCGCTGTACCTGCAACTCACCCGGTTGAACCGGCCGATCGGCATACTGCTGTTGCTGTGGCCGACCCTGTGGGGAGTGTGGATCGCCGGCGAGGGGCATCCGCCCGGGTACATCGTCCTGATCTTCATTCTCGGCACGGTGCTGATGCGTTCCGCCGGATGTGCGGTCAATGACTATGCTGACCGTGATTTCGACAAGCATGTGAAGCGTACGCGCGACCGTCCGGTCACCAGCGGGCGCATTTCGCCGCGCGAAGCGGTGTGGGTGGCAGCGGGCCTCTCGCTGCTTGCATTCCTTCTGGTCCTGCCGCTGAACGAGCTGACCCTGCTGCTGTCATTCCCGGCGGTGCTGCTCGCGGCCAGCTATCCGTTCACCAAACGTTTCCTCGCGATTCCACAGGCCTATCTGGGGATCGCGTTCGGCTTCGGCATCCCGATGGCGTTTGCCGCGCAGCTGGGCAGCGTGCCGCCGGTCGCCTGGCTGCTGTTGCTCGCGAATGTGTTCTGGGCGATCGCCTATGATACTGAATATGCGATGGTGGACCGGGATGACGACATCCATCTCGGTATCCACTCTGCAGCATTGTTGTTTGGGAAATATGATGTCGCCGCGGTGATGATCAGTTACGCGATCATGTTTGTCCTTCTTGCGACGGTTGGAATGACGATCGGCTCGGGATGGTTCTATTATGCCGGGCTGGCAGTCGCGGCCGGCATCGCGTTGCGCCATTACAAGCTGATCAAACCTCGCCGTCGGGAGAATTGCTTCGCGGCATTCCTGAACAACAACTGGCTGGGCGCAGCCGTGTTTGCAGGCATCGCGGCGGACTATCTGGTTCGCAGCTGAACAGGTGCGGTCGCAAAGATTCCATCGGCATTCTTTGCGGGCACACACGTGCAGAAGAAATCCTGCTTATGGGTAACAATTTGTTTCAAATTCCTCCAGAACTTCTGGTCCCGATAAAATACAAATACAGCGTCAACAGCAGCCCTTACATGGAAGTTTGTTTCCTGAGTCAGTTTGGGGTCGCGATCTATTTTTCATAAGGAGTCGGAGAAATGAAGTTGAAAATTCTGCCGCAATTCGCCAAGTATGGCGCTTTTGCTCTGGTTGTTGTTGCAGCCATGGCGGGTAGTTACTACTATCGGGGCATCACTCCCGTGACCTACGCGGGCGCTGCCACGAATACCCAGACGGCCGCGGTTTCTGCATCGAATGAAGTTTCACGAACGCCGGTCATTGCGCTGCCGGATTTTGAGAAGATCGCAGCCCAGCAGGGACCGGCTGTAGTCAATATCAGCGTTTCAGGCTCGGTCAAAACCGGTCTTTCCGGATTTCCGGGTTTCCCGCAAATGGACCCGAACGATCCTTTCTATCAATTCTTCCGCCGTTTTCAGATGCCAGAACCCCAGGGAAGCGTGCCGACACACGGCCTCGGTTCCGGATTCATCGTCAGTCCTGACGGCGTGATCCTCACCAATGCGCATGTGGTGGCAGATGCCGATGAGGTGATCGTCAAGCTCACCGACAAAAGGGAGTTCAAGGCCAAGGTCATCGGTATAGACAAGCCTTCCGATGTCGCTGTGCTGAAGATCAAGGCAAGTGACCTTCCGTACGTCAAGATCGGCGACCCCCAGCAGGTCCGCGTGGGCGAATGGGTCGTTGCGATCGGCTCGCCGTTCGGCTTCGAGAACAGCGTGACGGCGGGGATCGTGTCCGCGAAATCGCGTTCCTTGCCCGATGATAATTATGTGCCGTTTTTGCAGACCGACGTGGCGATCAACCCCGGCAATTCAGGCGGCCCCCTGTTCGACCTGAACGGCGAGGTGATCGGTATCAATTCGCAGATATACAGCCAGAGCGGCGGTTATCAGGGCCTGTCGTTTTCCATTCCGATCGATGTGGCCATGAAAGTGGAAAAACAACTGCTCGCCCATGGCAAGGTAAGCAGGGGCCGGCTCGGCGTCATGATCCAGGAAGTCAATCAGGATCTGGCCAATTCGTTCGGTTTGCCCAAGCCGGAAGGCGCGCTGGTGAGTTCAGTGGACAAAGACAGCCCAGCCGAAAAAGCCGGCATCAAACCCGGAGATGTGATCCTCAAATTCAACGGCGAGGAAATCGCCAGCTCCCGTGATCTTCCCGCCATGGTTGCCGACATCGCTCCGGGTCAAACCGCCAAAGTGGAAATCTGGCATGACGGCAAGACCAGGGAAGTGTCGGTGGATGTCGGAGAAATGAAGTTCGCCAGCAATGATGATAAGCCTGTCAAGGGCGCGAAGGGTGGATTGGGGCTGGCCGTGCGTCCTCTGACCGCCGATGAGCGCAAGCAGGCTGAGGTTTCCGAAGGTTTGCTGGTGGAGGACGTTGAAGACGGGCCCGCTTCCAAGGCAGGCATCGAGTCCGGCGACGTGATCCTGTCGGTCAACGGCGAAAAAGTCGGCAGCGTGGACAAGCTGCGTTCACTGGTCGCCAAGCACGACAAGAACGTCGCATTGCTGGTCTTGAGGGGGAACAACAAGATGTTCATCCCGATCCAGCTTGGATAGATTCGTTTGGTGAGTCCGCCCGGGGCACAGCAGCATTGCGCCCCGGTTTTCTTTGTCAGTGTATCCTTCTCACTGTTTGGCCGTTGTGCCGGGCTCTGCAGTAATTGAACAAATCTGCGATTCCTTGCAATTGTCCACGAATATCGAATGGTGGTACCAGACTATTCTTCCAGCAGACTGCGCAGCATCCATGCCGTCTTTTCATGCACGTTGACGCGTTGCGTCAGGAGATCCATGGTCGGTTGATCGTTGGCCTTTTCAACAACCGGGAAGAGCGACCGCGCGGTCCGGGCAGTGGCCTCCTGGGCGGCGACAAGACGTCCCACCATGTCCATCGCTTTCGGAACACCCTCCGCTTCCTCGATCGAGGCGAGCTTGACGAACTCCTTGTAGGTGCCGGGCGCAGGGAACCCCAAGGCACGTATCCGTTCGGCGATGAGGTCGAGTGCGTTCCATTGTTCGGTATATTGCCCCATGAACATCAGGTGCAGGGTATTGAACATCGGGCCGGTGACGTTCCAGTGAAAATTGTGCGTCGTCAGATAGAGCGTATAGCTGTCGGCAAGCAGCTTGGAAAGCCCGTTAGCGATCTTCTCGCGGTCTTGCGCGGATACGCCGATGTTGATGGGTGCAGGTTTACTCATGATGTTCTCCTTGTAAATTAAGCATTCAATGGCATGGTTCGTTTCCTACGGACGCAATTTAGGCTTTGCGAGGCGATAAATCCAATTGATTGTTTAAACACGTATGATTTATGATGCAAATCATAAAAGGATTGCATCATGACGCTCAATGAATTGCGCTACATCGTTGCGGTCGCGCAGGAACACAATTTCCGCCGCGCCGCGGAAAAGTCCTTCATCAGCCAGCCCGCGTTGTCGTTGGCGATACAGAAACTCGAACAGGAGCTGGACGTGCAGATCTTCGAGCGCGGCAGGAATGAAATCTCCGTTACTCCGCTCGGATTGCAGATCGTAGAACAGGCCCAGCGCGTGCTCGAAGAAGCGGGGCATCTGCGCGAGATCGCCAGGCAGGGCAAAGACCCGCTTTCGGGCGCGCTGCACATTGGTATTATCTATAGCGTCGGTCCCTATCTGTTGCCCGACCTCATTCCCGCGCTGAAAAAACTGGCCCCCGATATGCCGCTGGAGGTCGAGGAGAACATCACCGGCAATCTGGACACCCTGTTGCGCAATGGCAAACTGGATGCCATCATCATCGCGCTGCCATACGGCGATGCGGGCATCCTTACGCGCCCCTTGTATGACGAGCAGTTCGAAGTGGTGGTCAGCAGCAGCCATCACTGGGCCAACCGGCGCAGCATCAAAGCGCCCGAACTGTCGGCTGAAAGAGTGCTGCTGCTCGATTCCGGGCACTGCTTCAGCAACCAGGTCGCCGAAGCCTGTCCCGAACTGAACCGCAAAGGCGCGGAGATCCAGCAGGGCACCTCGCTCGAAACAATACGCAACATGGTCGCTTCGGGTCTGGGCATCACCGTGCTGCCCGCTTCGGCAAACAGTGCGCGCTATCGGAGCAGGCTGCTGAAAGTGATCCCGTTCACGCATCCTGCACCGTCGCGGCGCATCGCTCTGGCATGGCGCAAGAGCTTTGCACGCGGTAAAGCCATCGAAGTTCTCGCTCAGGCCATTGCGCAGGCCAGGATATCCGGCATCAATCTTTTGCGTTAACAGCAGGTCGGATAATCTATTTATACGAAGACTGCTAAACTCGAATCATGTTGAGACGCGACTTGCCTTACCGTGAAAACCGGTTGCTCAGATGGAGTTACAGCCTGATCGCCCCGATCTACGATATCGTCGTGTCCCGCCCGCTTTTGCGAGCGCGCGCACAAACTTTGCGCACATTGCCGACAGAACGGGCGAGTCGGGTGTTGTTAAGCGGTATCGGCACCGGGCTCGATCTTCCGCTGCTGCCGAAACTGCATCGCTACACCGCGCTCGATTTCAATGCCGCAATGCTGGAACGCGCGAAGCCGCGCGGCACAGGTTTGCAGATTGAATGGGTGATGGGAGACAGCATGGCTTTGCCGTTTGCAGATGAGCATTTCGATCACGTCGTGCTTCACCTTATTCTTGCCGTCGTGCCGCATCCAGCCCATTGTCTGAATGAAGCCGCGCGCGTGCTCAAGCCCGGCGGCACCGTCATCATCCTCGACAAATTCCTGCGCCCCAAACAAACCGCTTTGCTGCGCCGCGCACTCAATCCATTGTCGCGGCGTGTCGCAACGCGCATGGATATCGTGTTCGAGGAGATCTTGCAGATGACACCTTCGCTGCGCTTGGTGAGCGATATGCCGTTGCTTGCCGCGGGATGGTTCCGCGGCATCGTGCTGCAAAAAATCTAGGGAGGGATACGGCTTGCTGATCTGGCTGGAGCTTCTGGTCTGTCTCGCCATCATAGGCTACGCGGGTTACAAACTGTCCCGCTACGGCGACATCATCGCTGAAAAGTCCGGCATGTCAGCCTCCTGGGTCGGTCTCATCCTGCTGTCCACCGCCACCTCTCTGCCGGAACTCGCGACCGGGATCTCGTCGGTTGCGTTCGCCGATGCGCCGAACATCGCGGTTGGTGATGTGTTGGGCAGCACGGTATTCAATCTCGCAATCCTGGTGCTGCTCGACAAGTTGTATCGGCGCGAGACCCTGTATAGCCGCGCCGCACAGGGACACATCCTGTCGTTCTCACTGGGCACGATCCTGATTGCGTTTGCCGGTTTCAGCCTGCTGCTGATCGTGCGGGAATGAGCCCGGTATTGTGGCATGTAGGGTTTTACTCTCCGTTCATCCTGCTGGTATATCTTGTCGCGGTGCGCGCCGTATACAGCGATGAACGGCGCATGTTGTCCGAATACACCGAGGAATCGGCCGAGCGCTATCCTGACGTGACGTTGCGCAGTGCGGTCAAAGGATATGTGTTGGCGGCGGCGGCAGTGGTCATTGCCGGTACGTGGCTGCCGTTCGTGGCCAAGGAGATTTCCGGGTTGATGGGATGGGGGAGAAG
>DATKAK010000080.1:0-32874 GCA_035498295.1 Gallionella sp.
GGTGGACCAGGCCGGGGAGACCATGAACGAGATCGTCCAGGCGGTCAAACGCGTCACCGACATCATGGCCGAGATTGCCGCCGCGTCGATCCAACAGAACTCCGGCATCGAGCAGGTGAACCAGGCGATCCTGCAGATGGATGAGGTGACCCAGCAGAATGCTGCACTGGTGGAAGAGGCGGCTGCTTCCGCGGAGGCGATGCAGGAACAGGCGCTGGCCCTGACTGCGGCCGTGCATGTATTCAAGCTGAACAAAGCCAGGGTTGGCACGCAAGCGGCGGTTGCCAAACCGGCCCCTGCACCGGCTGTCGAGCATAAGCGCCGCCCGGCGCTCGGCAAGGAACGCAAATCAGAGCGCAAATTGGTCAACACCAAAGAAGAAGAGGATGGAGACTGGAAGGAGTTTTAACAGCACAATATGACAGGGTGCTTTGAGGGCAAATCGAATAGCAAGAGATTGACTCGCCCCAACGTGCCTGTCATGCATGGAGATTTCTATTCTGGCGAGATGAAAGTATCATCCGGTACTGGGGATAATGGATAAACTGCAGGTGATATTGCTTTGCCTGGCAGGGCTTGATCGATCGATCGCATATGGAGGGCATCATGGAAGCAAATCAAGGACAAGAGGTGAATGGCGAAGGCCGTGAGTTGCTGACATTCACCCTGGGCAATGAGGAATACGGCATCGACATTCTCAAGGTCCAGGAAATACGCGGCTATGACTCCGTGACCACGATCGCCAACGCGCCCGAATTCATCAAGGGCGTGATCAATCTGCGCGGCATCATTGTCCCGATCGTGGATATGCGCATCAAATTCAAACTTGGCAATGTTACTTACAACGAGACTACCGTGGTCATCATCCTCAACATCGCGAAGCGCGTGGTGGGCATGGTGGTGGACGGCGTATCCGACGTGACCACACTGAAACCGGACGAGATCAAGCCGGCGCCGGAGTTCGGTTCCAGTCTGGATACCCAGTATCTGCTTGGCTTGGGTACCGTGGGTGAACGCATGATCATACTGGTGGATATCGAACGATTGATGTCGAGTCGTGACATGGAATTGATCGAAGCAACAGAGATGCCTGCCTAGCAGTCCGCTGACCGGGAAATCAGCTTCCCGCGACAGTCATCCCTTCGACCAGAATCGACCCGCACTGGCGCGAACCCTGCACCAACACGTCGTTGCCTGCCGCAATGACATTAAGGAACATATCCTTCAAATTTCCGGCGATGGTGATCTCCTGCACCGGGTACTGTATCTCGCCGTGTTCCACCCAGAAGCCAGCCGCACCACGCGAATAATCCCCGGTCACAGCATTGATCCCCTGACCCAATAACTCGGTGACGAGCAGACTGCGTGACATCGTGTTAAGCAGACCGGCAAAATCCAGTCCATCCCTTTGCAGCTTTGTAGGTTCCAGAATCAGGTTGTGATTGCCGCCGGCGTTGCCGGTGGTACGCAGGCCGAGCTTTCGCGCGGAATAGGAGTTGAGGAAATAGCCACGCAGTATCCCGTTTTCCACGATCATGCGGTTTCGGGTTTGCACGCCCTCGTCGTCGAAAGGACTGGAAGCCAGTCCCTTGGGTAGGTCCGGCACATCGCTGATATTGATATGCGGTGCAAAGATCTGCTGATCCATCCGGTCAAGCAGAAAGGACGATTTTCGATAGAGGTTCCCGCCGCTTACAGCACTGACGAAGCTGCCCAGCAAGCTGGATGCGATAGGCGCTTCGAACAATACCGGCACTTGCATCGTTTTGAGCTGGCGCGCGTTCAGGCGGCGCACGGTGCGTTCAGCGGCGATGCGCCCGACCTGCTGGGCGTCCGTCAAGTCGGTCGCGTCGCGCGCCACCGCGTACCAGTAGTCGCGTTCCATCGAGTCGCCTTCTTCGGCGATCACGGCACAGCTCAGGCTGTGCCGTGAGCTGGGAAAGCCGCCGATGAAGCCCAGGCTGTTGGCGGTAACGAATTGCACCTCGTGCAGATTCACCGTTGCGCCCTCGGAATTGGTGATGCGTTTGTCGGCGTTCAGCGCAGCCTGCTCGCATTGTTGCGCCAGTGCGATCGCCGCATCGACCGGCAGGTTCCACGGGTGATACAAATCCATGTCTGGACATTCACATGCCAGCGTGTCCGCATCCGGCAGGCCGGAACAATCGTCTTTCGCGGTATAGCGCGCGATCGACAACGCCGCGTCAACCGTGTCTCGCACCGCCTGCCGCGAAAAGTCCGAGGTGCTGGCATTGCCTCGTTGCTGACCGAGATAGACCGTGACGCTCAGGCCCTTGTCACGGTTGTATTCGATGGTCTCGACCTCACCACGGCGTACAGTGACGGATTGCCCAAAACCGACAGACACATCCGTGGAGGCGGCCGAGGCCCCGCGTTGTTTGGCGTAATCCAGCATATCCTGCGCGATGTTGCGCAAGTCGTCTTCAGAGTGTGAGAATCGCGGCGCAGAGGTAACCGGGGCATTCATAAGCAAGGCGTGGAATTATATTTAGCGAAAGGCAGTATCATATCAGTATCGCCCACTCACAATAAGACCGGACATTATTTGATATATGAATCGCCATAACAAAGGCCGCGACAAGACCGAACCCGCATTGATTCATCCGGGGGAAAACGCGGACGAACTGGATGGCGGAAAGATTGAAGCCATCCATCCTCATGCGCCCAACGCGGGTAACGTCTATACACGAGGACGCGGCTTGCGCAACCTTCCCGCGGCGGCCGGTGACCATGAGGAACTGCCCCCGAGCAAGACCCGGATCAAGAAGCAGATGCATGAGTTGCGCGACCTCGGCAAGGAGCTGACGGAACTGAGCAAGGATCAGCTCGCGCTACTCGATATTCCGGATAGCCTGCGCGAGGCGATTCACGGGATGAAGGGGATCAACAAGTTCGGGGCGCAGCGCCGCCAGATACAGTACATCGGTAAACTGATGCGTGAAGTGGACCCCGAGCCGATACTTGCCAGGCTCGATGCGTGGAAAGGCAAGTCGCAGCAGCACACCGCCTATCTGCATCTTCTGGAACGTTGGCGCGACCGGCTGATGGAAAGCGACATTGCACTGACCGAGTTGCTTTCCGCCCATCCGGATGCAGATGCGCAACGTCTACGCACGCTGGTACGCAATGCACATAAGGAAATGGAAGGCAACAAACCTCCCAAAAATTATCGGGAACTCTTTCAGGTTTTGCGTGAGATCATTCCCGAGCCGACCTGACGAAAAATGTCTGAAAATCGACCCCCGATCATTCTGCAATCCGGAAAACGACCGCAGTGCAGCATCATCTGGCTGCACGGTCTGGGTGCGGACGGTCAGGATTTCGTTCCCGTCGCGGAAGAACTGGACCTGCCCGTCGCGGTGCGCTATGTATTCCCTCATGCACCGATGCGTCCGGTTACCATCAACGGCGGATATGTGATGCGAGCATGGTATGACATTGTCGGACAAGTCAGGGATGCGCGACAGGACGAGGTTGGGATCCGCGCTTCACAATTGCTGGTCGAACAGCTCATGGCCCATGAGATGGAGAACGGTATCCTGCCCGACAAAATATTTCTTGCCGGATTTTCGCAGGGCGGAGCGATCGCGCTGCACACCGCACTGCGCCGGACTGTACCGCTGGCCGGTGTGCTCGCGCTTTCCACCTATTTGCCGTTGGCTGAAAGTGCCTCGCGCGAGGCACAACCGCGCAGCAGGATAACCCCGATTTTCATGGCACATGGGCGCAACGACCCGGTCATCCCCTTTGCGCTGGGGGAGGGTTCAAGAGACATGTTGCGGGGACTCGGCTATGTTGTCGAATGGCATGAATACATCATGCAACACTCGGTGTGTGAACAGGAGCTTCGTGATATCGAATCCTGGCTGACCCTTCAAATCAAGCGGGCATTTTCGTGAATCGTTGCAGATCGGTGCTCCGCCAAAACACGGCTAACCCGGGACCAATCAGGTTATTTCTTCGGAATTGCCTTCCTGCTCGATGATCTTGAATTTCGCCAAATCGTAATCAAGGCCCTTTTCCTGCAGCCCGACCGGGATCAACAGATAATTCTTACCTTCCAGCCGAACTTTCAAGCTGCGGCTGGATGAAAATGTGTCGGCTTTCATCAACAACAACTGTCCCCCGCCGGACGGCGCGCCCTGCTTTGCATATAGCCAAAGGGCCGTCTGGCCGTCACCAGGTTCCCCGCCATTCTGGTTCACGATCACGCCGGCCACCTGGTTGGCGAGGATTTCCGCGCCTGCGCGCAACTGGTTCGCGTCATCCCGCAGCAATCTCCGCACCACAGCCACGCCCCAATGTGATACGCCCTCCGGCTGTATCCCGAGCAAGCTCCCGATACCGATGCTATCGCTCCCCGGGGGCAATACACTGCTGAATCCGCCGACGCTGATCTCCTCGGTCACCCAGCGTGCCGGATCTTGCCCGCCGTGCGATTGTCCCGCATTGCTGTTCCCGACCACCGTTTCAAATCCGTTGACCACGTTCAAGGCCACATTGGCCATGCGCCGTACGTTGCGCCGTACAGGCGGAGCAATCAGATAACTCAGCAAATGTTCTGCGGCTTCCTTGACTACTGCTGCTTCATAATTGCCACCAAGATAGAGATCATCCGGAACGATATTCTTCTTCAGCGCGATCATCAGAACTTCCATCTTGGCTTGCATCGTTGGCATGCTGATAAAGCGCATGGCCAGATGTGTGGTGGCGCCCATGTTGATGCGCGTCGGCTCGGCCGGGCGGTTCAAATCGAAAGCGAGACGGCTGTTATTGCCAATCTCGGTATGGATGTCGATTGTTGTGCAAAACTGGGTAACGATGCGCTCGGAGAGATGGATGCACAGGGGACTCAAGGC
Source organism: Gallionella sp. (assembly GCA_035498295.1). Lineage (GTDB taxonomy): Bacteria > Pseudomonadota > Gammaproteobacteria > Burkholderiales > Gallionellaceae > Gallionella. The sequence goes on from DATKAK010000080.1 coordinate 4,881, forward strand.
GCTCAATCCGCTGTCGTACCATACCAGCAGGGCACCCACCTCGCATTTCACCGATGTGCTGCTGGTCAGGCCCGGGTACAGTCTCACAGGGGTGTCGAGATATTGCAGTTGTTCTGCATGTTTATACAGCTGGGCCAGGTTGGACCAGATCGCGTTCTCGATCTGCCCATAACGTGAACAGATATATTTCAGTTGGCAAATGATGGCATTTACCGCGCGAGCGGTAATCAACGGTACTTGCGATTTGATGGTGTTGCTGCCCTTTTCGGCGCTGCAAAAGCGATCGAACGCCGCGAAATAGGCATTGAAGACCTGGCGGTAATAATTGCTCAGTACCAGCCAAAGTCGATTTTCCTGGAATTTGTTTATCTCGAAAGGAGTAAAATATTCTCTGGTCAATTTGCGGGCATAGGATTGGGCGGCCTCGTCTATCATGCGCAACACGGCAAACTGGTGATCAAGCTTGAAATCGGCATTATCCGTCACCGACTCAATCAATTCGGTCAATTCCATGAGCGACTTGATCGCGTCATTTTTTGGCAAGTTGTCCAGTAATTCCTGCGCCGACTTGACGTCGGCCAAGGGATGATCAGATTTTTTCCCGAATATTCCCGCTAACATTCGCCGTCCCTAATGTCCTGTTTGTTCTTCCCTTGGCAATATAACCACAAAATGCATTTAATGAACAGATGCAAAAAGGAGCGAATTGATACCCTGGCTGAGCGATGATCGTCCGTTCCCGCCTGCCGAACAAGCGTTAGTGCATCCTAACGGCTTGTTGGCTGCGGGCGGAAACCTGTCCGTGTCGCGTTTGCTGGAGGCCTACCACGGCGGTATTTTTCCATGGTTCAATCCCGGCGAACCGATCCTGTGGTGGTGTCCGGACCCGCGCATGGTGCTGATCCCGCGCGAATTCATCGTATCGCATTCTCTCGCCAAAGCATTGCGCAGGCGTCGTTTTGAAGTGCGCTGCGATTCCGTTTTTGAACAGGTGATGCGTGGCTGTGCTGCTCCGCGCGCCAGAAATCGCATCCTCCAAGCCGGTACCTGGATCGGCGAAGACATGATCAGTGCCTATTGCAGGCTGCATAGTCTGGGCTACGCGCACTCCGTGGAAATTTGGCAGGATGACAAGCTGGTGGGGGGGTTGTATGGTGTCAGCATCGGGCGGATGTTTTTTGGCGAATCCATGTTCAGCGCAGTCAGCAACGCATCGAAGGTCGCGCTGGCGTACCTGTCCAGGCAGCTCGAAAGATGGGGATTCGGCTTGATCGATTGCCAGATGAGCACGTCGCACCTTGCCTCGCTGGGCGCGCGCGAAATTCCGCGCAGTGAATTTCTCGCAAAGCTGCAAGAATTGATACACTATGCGCCTGTGACCGACTGGAAATTCGACCCGGATCTGTTTACATGAGCCTGCTGAACGACATACCGCTATCCGCGCTGCACTTTTATCTGACCGCGCCCTATCCGTGCAGTTATTTGCGCGACCAGCAGGCGCGCTCGCAAGTGGCCACCCCGGCACTGCTGATCGGAACCCCGGTCTATTCGGAGCTGGTTCAACGCGGTTTCCGGCGCAGCGGGACCTATACCTATCGGCCGCATTGCGATCATTGCCAGGCATGCATCCCGCTGCGCATATTGGCGCAACAGTTTTCAGCCAATCGCACGCAGAAGCGTGCGTGGAAACAACACGAGCATCTCGAGGCCAGCCTGCATCCGTTGCAGGACGATCCCGAATACTACGAACTTTATCAACGCTATCAGCGCGCGCGCCACAAAGATGGAGGCATGGACAATGACGACCGCGAGTCATACCAGAATTTTCTGCTGAAAAGCCATGTCGATTCGTTGCTGGTGGAATTTCGCGAACAGGGCGCGTTGCGCATGGTCAGCGTGATCGACCTGCTCAGCGACGGTTTATCATCCGTGTACACGTTTTATGAACCCGATCTGCCTCGTGCCCGTCTCGGCGTGTACAACGTGTTGTGGCAGATCGAACTGTGCCGCAAACTCGGACTGGATTTCGTGTATCTGGGCTATTGGATCAAGGACAGCCGCAAGATGGCATACAAGACGCAATTCCAGCCGGCGCAAGGTTTGATCGAGGGCACATGGCGCACTTACGACAAGCATGCCGACAGCCCATTCGAGGTAACCAAAGGCGGAAGCGATCCCAGGTGAAATCGATGGCATCTTCTGCGAAGTGCTAGCAGCGTATTCATTGTTGCGACCCGCTTTGTTCCGGCTTGATCCGGAAACCTCGCACATCCTCACGCTCAGACTCCTGCGTTCCCTGCATACCACGGGCTTGACCGGCATCGTTGCGCAGCACATCGCGGACGAGCCGCGCAACGTGATGGGCCTGACCTTCCCGAACCCGGTCGGTCTCGCTGCGGGGCTGGACAAGAATGGCGAATGCATCGACGGGCTGGCCGCGCTCGGCTTCGGGTTTATCGAGATCGGCACCGTCACGCCGCAGCCGCAGCCGGGCAATCCCAGACCCAGGCTGTTCCGCATCCCGCAGGCGAACGCAATCATCAACCGCATGGGATTCAACAACGACGGCGTGGACAAGCTGATCGAGAACGTGAAACGCGCGGAATACCGCGGCATACTGGGCATCAACATCGGCAAGAACGCCGCCACGCCGATCGAAAAGGCCGCGGACGATTACCTCACCGGTTTGCGCAAGGTCTACCCGCTAGCCAGCTACGTTACTGTCAACATCTCCTCGCCCAATACGAAGAACCTGCGCGACCTGCAGGGCGGGGACGCGCTGGACGCATTGTTGCGCGCATTGAAACAGGAACAGCAGCAGCTCGCCGAAAAGCATGGCAAATACGTGCCGCTCGTCGTCAAGATCGCGCCCGATCTCGACGGGGAACAAATCAAGCAGATCGCGCGTCTGCTGATCGCGCACCGCATCGACGGCGTGATCGCCACCAACACCACCTTGTCGCGCGAGGGCGTAGAAGGCATGGCGCACGGCGGCGAGGCGGGCGGGTTGAGTGGCGCGCCGCTGTGCAAGCGCTCGACCGACGTAATCCGTCAATTAGCTGCTGAGCTGCAGGGCGCGCTGCCCATCATCGGCGTCGGCGGCGTGCTAAAGGGAGAGGACGCGGCCGAGAAACTCAGGGCCGGCGCGTCACTGGTGCAGGTCTACAGCGGGCTGGTGTATCGAGGACCCAAACTGGTAGGGGAGTGCTGCAAGGCGATGAGCGGGGTGAGGGCGAGAAAATGATATTTCAACAAACAGCCCATATGGTTCGGTACTCCGGCTCCGATAATTCTTTCTTACTTGGCGGAAGTGTTCCGGTTTCCAAAGGAATCATTGCAGACATACCTGATAAGTGCATTACAGTAACCAGAACTCCTTCGCATTCACGAATCTCGATTGCAGAATCAGAGGGATCATCTTTTTTCAATAGGTAATCCTCTGGGTTACTTCTGAGCAGGAACCACCAACTATTCCCTCGCTTAGGTCGGCGAGCAAAGTCGCACGCAGCCGCTACCCTATCCGATATGGCTACCTCGTAAAAATGTTTACCCAATAGCTCGAGACCGATCTTTAGAAGCATGCGACATACTGCTAATGGTTCAGTAACCTCCGCCAAGATTCTGAGTTGAGTTACTTCTCCCGCTCCAACGCGTTTCCCTAGTTCCACAGAACGGGGGTAAAGCTCGAATATACCGAAACGTCCAGTGGCTCGAATGGTACCGATTGACGCCTGAACTGATGCCATAGCTCCATGCTTAGATGGAATTCCTGCGATTACTTTATATCCCACAAAAGGAAAGCTTTGCAGCGCCTTAGCTTCAACCTTCTGGCCAAGGTATTGATTACATGCGTCACATGTAACGCCGGTTTTCCCTATTGGAGAGTTCTTTCCTCCTAAGGATTCGGGAACTATATGCCCAATGTTCCTGCTATCGCTTTCGTTCCTACAAAATATGCAGGTCACTGCTGCTCTATCCTTGCTATCCAACGTAATTTAGACGATGTATTCATCGGCAAACAATGTCATCCAAACCACCTCACTGTCAACACATCCTTCTACTTCATGCAGTTGGCTTAGCCATCCATTCTGGAACGAACACTTTGCTAACCAGACAAACCCACTGGGCCTTGACTAAACATTCTTATATTAGTAAACTCTAATATACATATTCATTCAAGCAGGGGTGTGCAGTGAACAAAATGCTGGTTTCCAGCCTGATGGCACTTGGCTTGGCGTCGGTCACGATGGTGGCGCTGGCGGCGGACAAGCCCGAAGAGCCGCTGGCAGTCGCGCCGGTGCAGTTCCGCGAGGTCGAGCAGACCTACAGCGTGGACGGCATCGTCGAGGCGACGCGACAATCCACGGTTTCCGCGCAGATCTCCGGGCGCATCAAGGAGATCAATTTCGATGTGGGCGATCGGGTGAAGAAAGGCCAGGTCATCCTGCGCATCGACGAGCGCGAGACCGCCGAGGCGCTGGCCGGCAGCAATGCGCAGGTGATGCAGGCACAGGCTGCGCTGCAGAACGCCAAGGCCAACTACGAGCGCGCGAAGCAGCTGTTCGAGCAGAAATTCATCAGCCAAGCGGCGCTGGACAAGGCCGAATCAGATTACAAGGTGGCGCGCGCGCAGGCCACCGCCAGCGAGGCGAGTGCCGGACAGGCCAGCCTGGCCCGCAGCTACAGCGACGTGATCGCTCCCTATGGAGGCGTGGTTGCGGCGCGTCTGGTCGAAGTCGGCGAGATGGTGATGCCGGGCAAACCGCTGATGGTCGGCTTCGATCCCTCCGAGATGCGCGTCGTGGTCAATGTCCCGCAGTATGAGTTGCACGACATCGGAGATCATCCCAAGTCCGTGGTGGAACTGCCCTCGCTGAACCGCTGGGTGAAAGCTGCCTCTGCCACCGTACAACCGGTTGCCGATGCGCGCACCCACAGCACGCAGGTGCGCGTGTACCTGCCCGCCAATGAACCCAGCGTGTATCCGGGCATGTTCGTGCGCACGCACTTCGTGACCGGCACGGCCAACGAACTGGTCGTGCCGGGCAGTGCGGTCCTGCATCGCGGCGAGGTGACGGCGGTCTATGTCGTGGATGGGAAGCGGATCAGCCTGCGCCAGATACGGGCGGGAGACGTGGCGGCAGATGGCGCGGTTGAAGTCTTGGCCGGACTGAATCCGGGCGAGCAAGTTGCACTCGATCCGGTCAAGGCCGGGATGATGCTTTCATCGTCGAAATAGTGGCGAGCCACTGAGGCCGGAGGGAGAACATGGGCATATCGGGTCGCATCGCCAAGTATTTTCTGCATTCCCAGATGACGCTGCTGCTCGCGCTGGTGGCCGTGCTGCTGGGCATATTTGCAATCCTGGTCACGCCGCGCGAGGAAGAACCCCAGATCAACGTCACGATGGCGAACGTGATGATCGCCTACCCGGGCGCATCGGCGCGGGACGTTGCACGCACAGTCGCAACGCCGGCCGAACAGGTGCTGTCCCAGATCGCCGGTGTGGATCACGTCTACTCGGTGTCGCAGCCGGGCATGGCGGTCATCACCGTGCAGTTCAAGGTGGGCCAGGAACACATCGCGTCTCTGGTCAAGCTGTATGACGTCGTGAATTCTCATGCCGACTGGCTGCCGCCGACGCTGGCCGTCAGCCCGCCGATCATCAAGGCCAAGGGCATAGACGATGTGCCCATCGTCGCGCTGACACTGTGGCGCGACCAGACGATAGGCGGCGGCGTCGAGCTGACCCAGATCGCGCACTCGACGGAGACGGAGCTCAAGCGGGTGCCCGGCACACGCGAGGTCACCGTGCTGGGCGCGAGCCAGCGCATGGTGCGCGTGCTGCTCAATCCCGAGCGGTTGAATGCCTATCAGCTGACCGTGCAGGACGTAAGGAACGCGCTGCAGGCAGCGAACGTTTCGGAGAATGCCGGATCGCTGGTGCAAAACAACCGTGAGGTGCTGGTGCAGACCGGCAACTTCCTCAGCAATGCCGAGGAGGTCCGTCAACTGGTGATCGGTGTCGCGGATGGCAAGGCGGCCAATGCCAAACCAATATTTCTGCGCGATGTCGCAGATGTGAAGGATGGCGCGGACCAGCCGAGCAGCTATGTCTGGCTGGGAACCGGACCGGCCGCGGGCGACAAGCAGATCACGAGCAAGGGCGAATACACGGCGGTGACGCTGGCTGTCACCAAGAAGCCGGGCGCAAATGCCGTCGATGTGGCGGACGAGCTGATCAAGCGCGTCGACGAATTGAAGGGCAGCATCGTCCCGGACGATGTGCGTGTGACGGTCACCCGCAATTACGGCGAGACCGCCAACGACAAGGCAATGAAGCTGATCAAGAAGCTGATCTTCGCGACAGGGGCGGTAGTCGCGCTGGTCTGGCTGACGATGGGCAGGCGCGAGGCGCTGGTGGTCGGCATCGCAGTGTTGCTGACGCTGGCGGCGACGCTGTTCGCATCGTGGGCCTACGGGTTTACGCTGAACCGCGTCTCGCTGTTCGCATTGATCTTCTCGATCGGTATCCTGGTGGACGATGCGATCGTCGTGGTGGAGAACATCCACCGGCGACGCACGCTGGCGACCCATCAGTCGCTGTCGGAGATCATCCCGGAAGCGGTGAATGAAGTCGGCGGTCCGACGATACTGGCGACCCTGACGGTGATCGCGGCATTGATGCCGATGGCCTTCGTCAGCGGGTTGATGGGCCCATACATGAGTCCGATCCCGATCAACGCGAGCATGGGCATGCTGATCTCGCTGGCGGTCGCGTTCATCGTCACGCCCTGGCTGGCGCTGAATTTTTCCGGCGCGCATCATGAAGTGATCCAGGATGAGCGCGACACGAAGATCCATCATTTCTTCCAGAACCTGCTGAGCCGCTTCCTGAATGGCGTGCATGGCAAACCGGTGCGGCGCAAGCTGTGGATCGCCATCCTCGGCGGCATGCTGCTCGCGGTTTCGCTCGGCGTCGTGAAGCTGGTGATCCTGAAGATGCTGCCGTTCGACAACAAATCGGAATTCCAGATCGTAGTGGATATGCCCGCCGGAACACCGCTGGAGCAAACCGGCGCAGTACTGCACGAGATCAGTGCCTATGTCGCAACCGTGCCCGAGGTCACCGATTACGAGGCCTATGCAGGCACGGCGTCGCCGATCAACTTCAACGGCCTGGTGCGCCAGTACTACCTGCGCAGCGCTTCCGAGCAGGGCGACATCCAGGTCAACCTGCGCGACAAGCATCATCGCAGCCGTTCCAGCCACGAGATCGCCACGGCCGCACTGGAACCGATCCAGAAGATCGCGCGGGCATGGCATGCCAAGGTGAAGATCGTCGAGGTGCCGCCCGGTCCGCCGGTGATGTCGCCCATTGTCGCGGAGATCTACGGCCCGGATTATGAAGGTGCGCGCAAGGTGGCGACCAGCGTGCGCGAGCAGTTCGCGAAGACAAAGGACATCGTCGGCATCGACGACACGGTGACCGAGGCTGCGCCCAAGCTGCAGTTGCAAGTGCTGCAGAGCAAGGCGGCGCTGCTGGGTGTGGCGCCGCGCGATATAGTCGACGTGATCGCCGTGGGCCTGTCCGGACAGGATGTCACTTCGCTGCATGACCCGGATGCGAAATATGCGCCGCCGCTGCGCATCGGCCTGCCTGTCGAACAGCGCAGCCGCATCGACGACGTGCTGAAACTCAAGGTGCGCGCACGCGCCAGTAATAATCAGGAGGGCGTGCTGGTTCCGCTATCCGAAGTGGTGGAAGTGATGCCGGTGCAGCGCGACTACCCGATCTACCACAAGGACCTGTTGCCGGTGGTCTATGTGATCGGCGACATGGCGGGCAAACTGGACAGCCCGCTGTACGGGATGTTCGGCATCAACGCGAAAACCAGCGGCATGCCGCTGGATCAGGGCGGCAAGCTGGAAAGTTATTTCATCAGGCAGCCTAGCAACCAGTATGCAAGCTATGCATTGAAATGGGATGGCGAATGGCAGGTGACCTACGAAACCTTCCGCGACATGGGCATCGCCTATGGCGTGGGATTGTTGCTGATCTATCTGCTGGTGGTCGCCCAGTTCCGGTCCTATCTCGTGCCGCTGGTCATCATGGCACCGATCCCGCTCACGATCGTCGGCGTGATGCCGGGCCATGCGCTGCTGGGCAGCCAGTTCACCGCGACCTCGATGATCGGCATGATCGCGCTGGCGGGAATCATCGTGCGCAATTCGATCCTGCTGGTGGATTTCGTCAATCAGCAACTGGGTGACGGCGTGGATGCACAGCACGCGGTGATCAATGCGGCGTCGGCACGGGCCAAACCCATCCTGCTGACCGGGCTGTCCGCGATGCTGGGCGCGCTGTTCATTCTGGATGATCCGATTTTCAACGGGCTGGCGATTTCGCTGATATTCGGGATTCTGGTTTCAACGGTACTGACGCTGGTGGTCATACCGGTGCTGTATTACGCCACCCTGTACAGGAAATTCCAGTAAAATCATTTTCAACCACACCATAGGAGCATAGGAGCATGAACGCAGAACGCATTGTCCGTATCGTCGCAGGATTTTTCATCTTGTTGTCGTTGGCGCTCGGATTGGAAGCCAGCCCGATATTCGCAAGCAAGTATTTCCTGTTCTTCACTGCTTTCGTGGGACTGAATCTGTTGCAAAGCGGTTTCACGCAGGTTTGTCCTTTGAATAATATCCTCGCAAAGTTCGGCATTAAAAGCGGTTCGTGCTAGTCAAAACGCTGCAATCGATCAGGCCGGCGAATCTAAAGTGGGCCCACATTAGTTTGGCCCTGGCCGGCCTGATGTGGGTTTTTCCTTTTCTGTGCTATCGCCATGAAAATCCGATCACTACGTTCGACCAGGAGTGGTGGTGCGCCCTGCTCGGCTTGCTCGCGCTTACGTTGTTGACCTCCCGCGAATTCTGGCGATCGCCTGGAATTCCCCGCATCGTGCAATTCCCCGCGGCACTGATCCTGATCGTGTTGCTGCAATTGTCTCTGGGCAAGATGGCGTATTTCTCCCAGGCCTTGCTCTATATGTTGTATCTGCTGTTCGCAGCCCTGTTGATGATTTTGGGGGCAAGGTTGCGCGCTTGTTTTGGGATCGAAAAGTTGTCCGTCGTATTGGCATTCTTCCTGTTGATAGGTGCCGAACTCAGCGCAATGATCGGGGCGCTGCAGCATTTCCAGTGGCATACGCCGCTGGACCAGGTGATTCTGTCGCAACACTCTTCGGGTCTGTACGGGAATCTCGCGCAACCCAACCATTATGCCGATTACATCGCATTGGGCCTGGTTTCGTTGGGTTTGCTGTTGCAGCAGCGCAAACTCAATCTGCTCCATGTGATTCTGCTGTCCGTGCCGCTGCTGTTCGCGATGACGCTGAGCGGCTCGCGAAGTACGTGGATATACCTGCTGTTGATGGTGATTCTGGCATGGTGGTCGGCGCGGCGAGACGTTACGTTGCGGCCGTTGCTGCGCTACAGCATGTTGCTGGTTGCCGGTTTCGGATTGATGCATTTTGTCGTGCAGTTGTCTTTCATGGCCGGCGCGGACAGCGGCACTACGACCGTTCAGCGTTTGCTTGCCTACAACGGCGGCGGAGACACCGGCGGCAGCATCCGCTTGTATCTATGGCGCGAGGCATGGCTGATGTTCATGCAGTTCCCCTTGCTGGGGGTAGGCTTTGGACAGTTCGGCTGGCACCACTTCGAGTTGTTGCCATTGCTGCGGGCAAGCAATATTTCCGGATATTACAACAATGCTCATAATTTGGTCTTTATGCTTGCTGCGGAGACCGGCATGGCAGGATTGCTGGCGCTGTTTGCGTCGTTCTCCATTTGGGTTCGCGGCATCCATCGCGTACGGCCGAGCGCGTCGCACTGGTGGGGGTATGCTGCATTGGGGGTGCTGGGGATCCACAGCCTGCTCGAATATCCATTGTGGTACACCTATTTTTTGGCGATTGCTTCGATTCTGTTGGGCATGTTTGACGAAACAAGCTACCGCGTGAGGCCGGGTAGAATCGGACAGTTTTCTTTGGCGATCGTCTTGCTGCTTGGGCTGGGGTCGCTGATACCGTTGCGTAGCGATTTTCAACGGCTGAAGGACACCCTGGCATTGCGCTCGGAGTCCGGTAACGCCGAGGTCGATCCGCGCATACGCGATGGGCTGGCTTCCTTGCAAAACGGGTCCATATTGTCGCCTTATGCCGAACTGTATATGCTTCCCTACGTCGAAGTGAATCCGGATCACATCAAACAAAAGATTGCCTTGGGTGAGAATGTCATCCACTTCATGCCGGTTTCATTTGCAGTATATCGGCAAGCGTATTTCCTGGCGCAGGACGGCCAGATCGGTCAATCCAGGAGGCTGCTGGAGCAGGCCATCTGGTCCTATCCGGATAATAGCAATGCGCGCCAACTGGTCCAACTGCTGGAGAATCTGGCGTGGAAAGACCCCGCGCATTTTTCGGGTCTGCTAGAATTCTATCAGCAGAAAGAACAGGAGCATGCCCGTGCAGTTCGTGATCAGTAATATTTTCCCCATATCCATCGCCGTGGTCAGCGGCATCATGCTGCTGTGGTCTTTCTTTGGAAATCGCTTCCGCGGGATCAGGGAAGTGAATTCAGCCGAGGCGCTGCAGCTCATCAATCACAAAAGCGCGATCGTATTGGATGTGCGCGAGCCGAAAGAATATGATTCCGGCCATGTCTTGAATTCCAAGCTGATTCCCCTGGGCAAACTGAAAGAACGCATGGGTGAATTGGAAAAGTACAAGGAGCAGCCGATCGTCGTTGTGTGCCGCAGCGGCAACCGGTCGGGAACAGCCTGCTTTTTGCTGGGAAGGCAAGGGTTCACGCAGGCATACAATTTGGCCGGAGGCATCCTGGCATGGCAAAAGAACAATCTGCCTCTGGAAAAATGAGCATGGCGAAAGTATTGATGTACTGCACGGCGGTATGCCCGTATTGTGACCGCGCCGAAAGATTGCTGAAGCGCAAGGGCGTGAACGAGATCGACAAGATCCGTGTCGATCTGCAGCCGGAATTGCGGCTTGCAATGATGGAAAAAACCGGCCGGCGCACCGTGCCGCAGATCTTTATCAACGGTGCCCATGTCGGCGGATACGACGATCTTGCCTCAATGGACCAGGACGGCGGGCTGGATGCGCTTTTGTCCGAAACTGAAAATTTATAACCACCTTAGAGCAAGGGAAACAACATGAACGGAGCATCACAAGAGAACTCCAAGGCCTTATTCAATGTCGACAAGATCTATGTCAAAGATCTGTCCCTGGAAATACCCCATGCGCCAAAAGTCTTTCTGGAGCGGGAAAGTCCGGTGGTCGACATCAGGCTCCACACCCAGGCCGGCACGATCGAGGAAGGGCAGTTTGAGGTGCTCGTGATGGCCACTGTCACTGCAAAGATCGGAGAAAAGGTCTTGTTCCTGATCGAAGTGAAGCAGGCGGGCATTTTCCAGATACGCAATGTTCCCACCGAGGAACTGGAACCGATTCTGGCGGTGACATGCCCCAACATCTTGTTTCCATACTTGCGCGAGGCCGTTTCAGATCTGTCGGTACGCGGCGGATTTGCTCCTGCGCTGCTGAACCCGATCAACTTCGAAGCAATCTACCAGCAACAGAAGCAGAAACTGCAACAGGCACAGCCCGCCATTTCACAGACCGAGCATTGATGGTAACCGGATTCGCGAGATTGTTCGCTCTGTTCGCGCTTTACGTTTCCGCGAATATGGCCCACGCGGTCGAGTATGTGTCGGTGAGCGAGAGCAATGCCATTCTTTATGACGCTCCTTCGATCAAGGCGAAAAAGCTTTTTGTCGTGAACCGCTATATGCCCTTCGAAGAGGTCGTCACTCTGGACAGCTGGGTCAAGGTGCGTGATCGTTCCGGCGGCTTGTATTGGGTGGAAAAACGCGTGTTAAGCGACAAGCGCTACGTGATCGCGCTGTTGCCTCTGGTGGATGTGCGGGCAGCCCCGGATGTCAGTTCACCGCGATTGTTCCAGGTGCGCCAGCAAGTGGCCTTGGAGCGGCTGGACTCGACCGGAACTGGCTGGCTCAAGGTGCGTCATCAGGACGGAAATGTGGGTTATGTGCGCAGCATCGAAGTCTGGGGCGGCTGACCATGGATCCGGAAAAGGCTAGTCGCACGGCGACCGCAGAATTGCCGGATGCAGAACATCAGAATTTTCTTGCACGGGGGTCTGGCACCCTGGATGAAGATGAATGCAGTTTGCTTGGCTTGCCTTTGCTCGGCCACGGAACCTGGGTTTCAGGATGAATATCACGATCGTCGGTGCAGGAGCATGGGGAACCGCTCTTGCCATCAGCCTCGCGGCCAACCATCGAGTCACTCTTTGGGCGCGCAATTCCGCACAGGTCGCAGCGATGCAAAGCGCGCGTTGCAACCTGCACTACCTTCCCGACATTTCCTTTCCTCCCGATCTGAAGTTGAGCTCGGATTTTTCCGCTGCGCTGGCTGCGGCCGAATTGGTCATTATCGCTGTCCCCACATCCGCCCTGCGCGCGACACTGCTTCAGCTTGTGCGATTGCCTGTGCATTTCGGCGTGATTTGGCTGTGCAAGGGTTTCGAAGCGGATACCGCAAAATTGCCACATCAAGTGGTCGCCGAGGTGTTGCCCGAAGGATCCCGATACGGCGTCTTGTCTGGGCCCAGTTTTGCGCAGGAAGTCGCGCGCGGATTTCCGACCGCATTGACGCTCGCTTCGGCTGACCAGGAATTTGCCCGCAGCACGGCTCAGGCGCTGCATCACGCTTACTTGCGCATCTACGCAAGCAACGACATGGTGGGCGTGGAAGTCGGCGGGGCGGTGAAAAACGTGATGGCGATCGCGGCGGGCATCAGCGACGGCATGGGGCTCGGCCATAATGCGCGCGCCGCGCTGTTGACCCGCGGTCTGGCCGAGATCATCCGTCTGGGTTTGAAACTTGGCGGGCGTTCGGAAACCCTGAGCGGACTTTCCGGCGTAGGGGATTTGATCCTTACGTGCACCGGCGATCTGTCGCGCAACCGCCAGGTAGGATTGCTGCTGGTACAGCATCACGATTTGCCGGAAATATTGCGCAGGCTCGGGCATGTTGCCGAGGGCGTCTACACGGTGCGGGAAGTGCATCACCTTGCGCAGCGCCTGGACGTCGCAATGCCGATCTGTGAGGCCGTCTATCGCATACTCTATGAGCATGTTCCCGCCGCGGAGATGGTCGCCACGCTGCTGAATCGCGCACCCAATCTGGAATTCGATGGCGGTTGATATACGTCTGCGCTTGCTGGTCTAGATCTTCCGCCGGAACACCAGGTCCCACACCCCATGACCCAGACGCATGCCGCGCTGCTCGAATTTCGTGAGCGGCCGGTAGTCCGGGCGTGGCGAGAAATCCTCCGCAGTATTCTTCAGATGCTGCTCCGTGCTTAATACTCCCAGCATCTGTTCGGCATAATCTCCCCAATCGGTGGCGACATGGATATAACCACCGGGTTTGAGTTTATGCACCAGCCGCGCGACAAACGGAGCCTGGATGAGTCTGCGCTTGTTATGACGCGCCTTGTGCCACGGGTCGGGGAAGAAGATATGCACGCCGTCCAGCGCGTTTGCCGGGATCATGTTGCGCAGCACTTCCACGGCGTCATGCTGGATGATGCGTATATTGTCGATATGCTGCGCATTGATCAGTTTGAGGAGATTGCCCACCCCCGGCGTATGTACTTCAATGGCCAAATAATCATTTTCCGGATGCGCCAATGCGATGGCTGCGGTGCCTTCGCCCATGCCGAATCCGATCTCGAGTATCCTGGGCGCGTTGCGTCCGAAGGCGAGTGCAAGGTCGAGCGGCTGAGCGCTGTATGGAATGCCGAAGCGCGGCAGCAAGGTATCGACCGCGCGTTGCTGTGCAGGAGTGACCCGGCCTTGGCGCAATACAAAGCTGCGAATATGCCGTTTGCGGGGATCGGTTGTGTGGGTCATGGTGTGGATGTTTTTTAACGACCCTCTCCCGCCCTGTCAGGCACCCTCTTCCACGAGTGGGAGAGGGGAGGGGTATTCTCAGGAGCGTGTCGAGCTGATGATCCCCGAAGTCGGAGAACTCGGGCTGGCGCTGTAGAGTTTTTTCGGCATGCGTCCCGCAAGATAAGCCGAGCGCCCGGCTTCGACAGCCTGCTTCATCGCTGCAGCCATCAACACCGGCTGCCGGGCTGCGGCGATCGCGGTATTCATCAACACGCCGTCGCATCCCAGTTCCATCGCGATCGCTGCATCCGATGCCGTGCCCACGCCCGCATCGACGATCACCGGAACCTGCACCCGTTCCATGATGAGCTGCAGGTTCCACGGATTGAGGATACCCATACCGGAGCCGATCAAAGATGCCAGCGGCATGATCGCCACGCAACCGATGTCTTCGAGCTGTTTGGCGATGATCGGGTCGTCCGAGGTATACACCATCACCTGAAAACCTTCGCGCACCAGCGTCTTAGCCGCGGCGATGGTTTCGACCACGTTGGGATAAAGCGATTGCGGATCGCCCAGCACCTCCAGTTTGACCAGGTTGTGCCCGTCCAATAACTCGCGCGCCAGACGCAAGGTGCGAACCGCATCTTCCGCGCTGTAGCAACCGGCTGTGTTGGGCAGCAGGGTATATTTCGACGGCGGCAGGATTTCCAGCAAATTCGGCTCGCCGGGATTCTGTCCGATGTTGCTGCGCCGGATCGCGATGGTGATGATTTCGGAGCCGCTGGCTTCCACAGCCAACCTGGTCTCGGAGAAATCCTTGTATTTTCCGGTGCCGACCAGCAGGCGGGAGGAAAAGCTTTTGCCTGCGATGGCTAATTTGTCGTCCATGTATATATTCCTGTCGATTCGGTTGCTAGCTAGTTTCCCTCGCCCCTTGGGGGAGAGGGATTGAGGGAGATGGGCTAACCGCCCCCCACGGCAACCACCACTTCCAGTGTGTCGCCGTCGGCCAGCTGTTGCGCGGCAAACTGGCTGCGCGGAACGATCTCTCCGTTCCGTTCCAGCGCGATGCGCTTGCCAGTCAGGCCCATTTCCTCGATAAGGGCGGTGATGCTGGCCGGTTCGGGAAGCTGGCGAGATACTCCGTTGATATTGACGCTAATCACTTTCAATCTGTCTCCGGGTTACGGTAAGATGCGATGCTATCACGCGGGTGTAGTTCAATGGTAGAACGGCAGCTTCCCAAGCTGCATACGACGGTTCGATCCCGTTCACCCGCTCCATTTTCATGAGCGGTTTTTGACCATTGTTTGACAATGACATCTACAGTCCCCTCGCTGTCTGCTTCATTGGAGCCGACCCAGATCATTCGGGAAATGGTCACTTAAGTTCCTCATCGTTCGATTGTCTCCAGCAGTCTTCAGGCGGGGATAATGATGCGTGAAGCCGGTATTGTCGTCGGCAACCGCATGTTGCGCCTCGATTTTCTTCATTGGCAGAATATGGGTTTTGCTGCTAGATTGCAGGATAAACAAATGCAGACCCCGTATTGCTCGACAAGGAAGATGTGAATTGCTGAGTAATGTCATGAGTTGGTACAAGAATACTCCCGTTCAAGCGCGACCTGTTATAACTCTAATTGTTATTGCAGCATTCATGTCGTTGTATATGGGCTTTCTGCGGGGGGACTTATACTTACAGAATCCCATGATCGCAGCGTTGGAAGCAACAAGCCGTGGGGACTCTGCTACCCCATTTCAGTATCGCATCCTCATGCCCTGGTTGATCGACCATCTGGCGACCTGGCTCGCACTGCCGACTCCGCGTCCCCTGGTACGGATCTACGAATCCCTGATGGCTTTCCTCACAACCGTTGCTCTGTATGCGTACCTGTTCAGGATCTGCAAGAACGGCTGGATCGCCTTGGTATTCGCCTTGGGGTTTTTCTATTTATACCCATTCCTTTATCTGAACGTGCCCTGGACCCGGGCTTACTATCCCAGCGATATTGCGTCCATCCTGTTATTTACGCTTGGTCTGTTCTTGCTATACGACAAACAGTACTGGCAATACTACGTTGTGCTGGCGATCGGTATGTTTAACCGTGAAACGATCGCTTTTTTGCTGCTGGCCTTTGCATTCAGCCAATACGGCAAAATCGATCGCCGCGTTTTTGTCCTGCATATGTTCGGTCAAATTGCGCTTGTGGCCGCGATAAAGCTGTGGCTTGCCTATATTTTCCGGGACAACCCGGGAGCGGGTTTGTACTCCCTCGATAACAATCTTTCCGAAAGGGGATTGCCCGCCACGATTCAATCCAGCCGTATGTATATCAATGCCATGCTATTCATGAGTTGGAACAGTTTTGTCAATATGACCAGTTTCATGGGATTCCTGTGGTTGCCTTTGATTTTCCTGTGGAACAGGATTGAAAATGATTTTGTCCGCAAAACGGCCTTCATCATCCCTTGCTTTTTCGCAGGCATGTTTCTGGTCGGCAATCTTTACGAGTTCAGGATTTTTGGCGAACTGGTGCCGATATTCCTCGGCGCTTTGTGCCACATTACCGCCAACGCAATGAAGTGCGCAAACAATCCGGGCGCAGCAAACTCATCTAATGGCAGTTGAGACTGGCGTTTTCAAATTTGGAACAGATTGAATATGCAAGGTGGCGCTTCGCTTATCTTCATTGCTTCCGAGACCGTTTCTGCAGAAGAACATCCCGCATCGTATCTCGATATCCGGCCAGCGCCATGCGGGTATTGTTATAAACCCAAAATTCTGCTCGAATCGGCGTTGAGAGAGGATTTCGAAGGAACATGCCCGTAACGAATTCCCTCGCTTGCTATTCAAATTGATACACGTCAAGATTCAGCCATGAAGATACTCCACTCCAAGCCTTGGCGAGTCAGAACCAGGATGCATCCCTTGATTTCATGCTGAACCATAGCCGGGCAATTCTGACCGTACTTTTCGTGCTTTATGCTTTCGCCTGCTTTGAACCGATGTTCGCCGGCAAGGTGCATGATTTCCACGACTTATGGACCTACTACCTCGCCGCGCGCGCGCACTCCCTCGGCCTCGACCCCTATAGCCTCGAGGTGCTCAATTCCCTCGCCGATCGTCCAAGATCATCGACCCTCTTCGACTATCCTTTCGTCTACCCTCCAATGACCATCTATGTCTTCGAACCGCTGATCCATCTGCGCTTTGAAGACGCCGCGATCCTGTTCCTGGCTGTGAAAGCCGCGATGCTTGCGGGGCTGTACGCCTTGTGGTCGGCACTGTTTCTGCGACGCTTCGACCCGGTGTTTCTGTGGTTCGGGCTGCTTGCATTCAATAGTCCCGCTTATATCGACATGCATGTGGGAAACGTATCGATCATCGAGCAGTTCCTCCTGTGGAGCGGCTTCGCCGCGCTCCTTGCCCGCCGTCACGCCGTGTTTTGCGCACTGACCGCCGCCGCCGCCCTGTTCAAGTTGACGCCGCTGTTGTTTCTCGGGTTGCTGTTCGTTCCCTCGCTTCGTCCGGGCAGACCGTTGCTGTTGGCGGGCATCACCCTGGGCTTGTTCGGCGCCATTGCGGCAGCTTCGTATCTCGCCATTCCGGGTGCGGCGTCGGGACTGACCGAGAACCTCGGTCGACACTTTATGCTCGTGGGCGCCCTCAACCCGTCGCTACTCGGTGTGTGGGAATTTGCCCGCCAAGTCCTCGGAAAAGATGCCGGCCTCGATCTGCCGGCCTGGCTTCCATTTTTGCTGTATGCCGCCGCCGCATGCGCGGTGCTGGCCTTGTCGTTTCCGGTGTTGCGTGCCCCGGCCGTCGACGGCCGGGATGCGATCCTGTTCGCCTGTCTTGCCTACGCCGTGCTGATGCCGCGCTTGCCGGATTACTCCTACATTATCGTGCTGCTGCCGGCCTATGTCGCGTTCTGCCGCACGACCATCGGGGCGTCCCCGTTGCTGATTGTGCTGGCCTTCATGCAGGTGGCCAACCAGCATATCCTGGGCAGCAAGATATTCTATTCGATCATTCTCCAGTACTACCCGCTGCTGCTTGCGTTGCTCGCATGGTGGCTGTTTGCACGCGCGATCGGCGCTACACAGAAGGATGTTCCATCGCCCGCAAAGTATGGCGATGCCAGCAGCTGATACGAAATCCCAATAAGCTGAATTTTTCAGGGACTCATTTCAAGGCAACGTCCGGCACACTTGCATGCTGATCGTGCATCACGATGCGCGAGACGAACAGGATCGCGAGTATGTTTCCGGTGATCGCGATCAATCCCACCAATCCATAGTCAGCGATCCTGCCCGCACTGTTTTGAGTGATGATGAACCCGGCCAGTGTTGTGGCCAATCCCATTGCGAATGCCTGCACGGTGGCGTTGAGCGACATGAACGTGCCGCGAAGTTTTGGCTGGGCGGCTGAAGTGATGATCGTCATCGCCGGGATCATTCTTCCGGAAACCAGCACGAAGAATGCAGTGGTGCAGACCAGCCAAAGCCATAAAGGCGAGGCCCCGATATGGGTTACCACGAACAATGGCAGCAAGGCAGCGATCGCAACCAGCCGGTAGATTTTGATCTTTCCGTGGAGGTCTGCAATATGGCCGATCAATCGCGCCGTCACCAGCGTCGCCATTCCGCCGGTGAGATAAATGAACGGAATGTCGAGTTGCAGAATACCGACATTGCCCACCGCATAAATGGTGATGTACGGAATCACCGTGAATCCGGAAAAGATGAGCAGCATGGAGAACAGCAAAGCTTTGAGATGATTGGCATCACGCAGCACTTCGAACATCGCGGAGAATGGGTGTGCGCGCTTCTTGTCGCTGATATGGTAACGCAATTCGGGCAGGACGCGAATGCCGATGATGATGAAGAGCGCGGTCAGTATCGCGATCAGGATGAACGGCGCGCGCCACTGGAAATGATTGGCCAGCCACAGCGATAGCGGCACTCCCGCTACCGTGGAAAGTGAGAATGCCGTCGATACGATTCCTCCCGCCTTGGCGCGGCGCGAAAAGGGGATCACGTCGCCGACGATGGTTTGCACCATCGCACCCATCACGCCTCCGAACGTGCCTGCCATGCCGCGCGCGAAAAGCAGCGTGGCATATCCGGGAGCCAGCCCGCATGCCAGCGTCGCCAGCCCGAACAAGCCGAATATGAGCAGCAACAGACGCTTGCGTTCGAAGCGGTCGATGAACGTTGCGGCGAACAACCCTGACAGCGCGGCACTGAAACTGTAGGACGCGACCAGCAGGCCGAATTCATGGGTACCAATGCCGAATGCCCTGATCAATATGGGGCCGAGCGGCATCATGATCATGAAATCGAGGATGTGGCTGAACTGGATACCGGCGAGGGTCAGCAACAGGTAACGCTCTGACAATTCCGCGTCCGGCTTGCCGGACAGCGGATTGCGTACCCTTGGTGCGCGTTGCGGGGTGAGGGTGGGATGCATTGTGGAAGGCTTTGATTACAAGGGCGGCATTCTACCAGCGACGAAAACAAAAAATTGCGCTTCAGTGAGTGCTAAAATTGCCGCCTGAAATATTAGTCTTTCATCATGCCGCATCCTTCTTTCGTCCATCTCCGTTTGCACAGCGAATATTCGATTTCGGATGGCATGGTGCGCGTGGACGAGGCGGTCGCCACCGCGCGAAGCGATGAGATGCCCGCGCTTGCGCTGACCGACTTGAATAACTTTTTTGGCCTGATCAAGTTTTACAAGGCTGCACGCGGCGCGGGCATCAAACCCATCGCCGGATGCGACGTGTTCATTACCAACGATGCCGATCGGGAACGCCCGTATCGCGTATTGCTGCTGTGCCAGTCCGTTGCAGGATACCTTTTGCTGTGCCGTTTGCTCAGCCGCGCCTATCTCGAGAACCAGCATCGCGGGCGCGCCGAGATACGCCGCGAGTGGTTCCGGCAGGGGACCGGCGGGCTGATCGCGTTGTCCGGTGCGCATCTTGGCGACACGGGAAGCGCGCTGTTGTCCGGCAATGTGGCTCAAGCCAGGCAGTTCGCGCAGGAATGGGCGGGCCTGTTCAACAATCGCTTTTACCTTGAAGTCCAGCGCGCCGGTTTCGCCGACGAAGAAAATCATATCCATGCCGTGATCCGGCTCGCCGCCGAAATCGGACTGCCGGTGGTCGCGACCCATCCGGTGCAGTTTCTCGCTGCGGAGGATTTCAAGGCGCACGAGGCACGCGTGTGTATTGCCGAAGGATATGTTTTGAACGACAAACGCCGCGCCAGAAAATTTACAGCACAGCAATATTTCAAGACACAGGCCGAAATGGCGGAACTGTTTGCCGATCTGCCGGAGGCGTTGCAGAACAGCGTCGAAATCGCGCGCCGCTGCAATCTTACCCTGGTGTTGGACAAGCCGCGCTTGCCGGATTTCCCGACCCCGGACGGAAAGGGTCTGGACGTCTATTTGCGCGAACAGGCCGAAATCGGCCTGCAGAAACGCATGGCAGTGCTTTATCCGGATGCGACGGAACGTTCCGGCCAGCTGCCGCAATACCAGGCCAGGCTCGCGTTCGAAATCGACACCATCGTCTCGATGGGTTTCCCGGGTTACTTCCTGATCGTGGCGGACTTCATACGCTGGGCCAAAGACAATGGCGTTCCAGTCGGTCCCGGTCGGGGATCGGGTGCGGGTTCGCTGGTCGCCTACAGTCTCGGCATCACCGATCTCGACCCGTTGCGTTACGGATTGCTGTTCGAACGATTCCTGAATCCGGAGCGCGTGTCGATGCCGGACTTCGATGTGGACTTTTGCCAGGACGGGCGCGAGCGGGTAATCGACTACGTGAAGCACAAATACGGCCCGGCCAGCGTGGCGCAGATCGCCACTTTCGGCACCATGGCGTCCAAGGCGGTGATCCGCGATGTCGGGCGCGTGATGGATTTTCCCTATGGCCTGTGCGACCGACTGTCCAAAGCGATCCCGCTGGAAGGCGTGAAACCGGTATCGCTGAAAAAGGCCCGGCAGATGGAGCCGGAGATCAACAGTATCGCAGAGAACGAAGAAGGCGTCGGCGAGCTGCTGGAACTGGCCGAACGCCTGGAAGATCTGACGCGCAACGTCGGAATGCATGCCGGCGGGGTGCTGATCGCACCCGGTCAGCTCACCGAATTCTGCCCGTTGTACTGTGCCGACAGCGGCACCAGCGTGGTCAGCCAGTTCGACAAGGACGATGTAGAAGCGGTCGGCCTGGTGAAGTTCGACTTCCTCGGTTTGCGCACGCTGACCATACTCGATTGGGCCATGCGCCATGTTGCGCGACTCAACGGAGGCACCGCACCCTTTTCGCTGGAAACGATTCCCCTGGATGATCGCGCGACTTATGAGCTGTTGCAGGCATGCAATACGACTGCGATATTCCAGCTGGAATCGCGCGGCATGAAGGATATGCTGAAGAGCGCCAAGCCGGATTGCTTCGAAGACATCATCGCGCTGGTGGCGCTCTACCGCCCCGGCCCGATGGATCTGATCCCGGATTTCACGCGGCGCAAGCACGGCGAAAAATTCGACTACCCGCACGAGGCCGTGGAGCCGATACTGCGCGAAACCTACGGCATCATGGTCTATCAGGAGCAGGTGATGCAGATGGCGCAGATCGTGGGCGGCTATAGCCTGGGAGGGGCGGACCTGTTGCGTCGCGCGATGGGCAAGAAGAACGCGGAAGAAATGGCGCAGCAGCGGGAGATATTCATTTCAGGAGCGCTCAAGAACGGCACGTCGAAAAAGCAGGCGGGCAATCTGTTCGATCTGATGGAAAAATTCGCCGGCTACGGCTTCAACAAATCGCACGCAGCGGCCTACGCGCTGGTGGCCTACCAGACCGCTTACCTCAAGGCGCACCATCCGGCCGCATTCATGGCCGCGACCCTGTCGGGGGATCTGGATAATACCGACAAGGTGCGCACTTTCTATATCGATACGCTGCAGCAGGGTATTCGCGTGCTGCCGCCCGACATCAACAGTTCCGGGTACGCATTTTCCCCGGTGGATGAGCAGACCATCGCCTACGGTCTGGGTGCCATCAAGGGAACTGGCGCTGCGGCGATCGAAAATATCGTCAAGGCGCGCGAACCGGGCGCGTTCAGGGACCTGTTCGATTTTTGCAGGCGCGTGGACAAACGCATCGTCAACCGGCGCACGGTCGAAGCATTGATACGCGCCGGCGCCTTCGACCGCCTCAACGACCATCGCGCCAGTCTGATGGCCAGCGTGGATGCGGCTTTGGCAAGCGCAGACCAGCAGGCGCGTGCAGCCAATCAGAACAGCCTGTTCGGCCACGATGAGGCGGACGTCGCCCTGACAGTGAAGTACGCCGACGTGAAGCGCTGGCGATTGCGCGAGCAGCTGGCAAATGAGAAATCCAGCTTGGGATTCTATCTGGGCGGGCATCCGTACCAGGAATATGCCGATGAACTCTCCAACTTCATCAAGCTGAAACTGAGCGACCTGACCCCGCAATTCGTCAGCCAGCCGAACGGTTCCGCCGGCGCATCGAGCCAAGGCTCGGGATATGCTTCGCGACGCGGCGTGCCGGTCGTGCTGGCGGGCGTCGTGGCCGGGATCCGCATACAGCAGACCCGGCGCGGACGCATGGCGATCGTCACGCTGGATGACGGCAGCGCACAAGTTGAGCTGACCCTGTTCAACGAGATTTTCGAGGCCAACCGACCGTGGATACGCGAGGATGAATTGTTGGTCGTGCGCGGCAAGGCCAGTCTCGACGAATATTCCGGCAATGTGCGGGTGAGCGGGGAAGAATTGTTCGATTTCGCATCGGCGCGCTCCCATTTTGCGCAACAACTGGCATTGCGTTGCAACGGCAGCGCCAGCATCGCCCAACTCAAACGATTGTTCGTTCCATATCGCGATGGAAAGTGTCCGGTACAGATACAGTATCGCAACGAAGAGGCAAGTTGCCAGCTGCGCTTGGGCGAGGCTTGGCAAGTGACCTTGCATGATGACCTGTTGCGCGATCTGCGCGAGTTGCTGCAGGCGGAAAACGTCAAGGTGATCTACGGGGCTGGCCCATAAGCAGTATTGAGACCGGTGCGGCAGATAACCAACGACTTGGCCCCTGTTAACCAATGACTTGGTTGGAGTAGTTTGCCAACTTAGTCAGATGGCTATGCAAAGCATTTGGCGGCCTGGTCGGATGGCTAGATGTTTTATCAGGGAGTAGAATTGCCCACTTGTGCAGTCTGGTCAATCAGCAAGTCGGTGAAAAAACAATCTGGATGGACATTGTCGGGGTATTGCCGTTGGATGTTGCAGGCACGGTTGTCGTGCTTTGGCTGGCGCTGGGACTGCTTGGGTTGGCACTGCAGCGCAGTCCGCACCTGATCACCAATGTCATCTTCCCGGCAGGCGCGATCGCTTCGCTGGTACTTGCCGCAACCGGCTTGTGGGCGCTCAGCGAGAGGGTCAGCTATGCGATATTGCCGATGGGATTGCCCGATCTGCCGCTGCATCTTCGTCTCGATCCTCTATCCGCGTTTTTCCTGATCCTGCTGGGAGGGGCGTCCTTCGGCGTATCGCTTTTCAGCGCCGGCTATTTCAAGACCATGCAGGATAAAACCCTGAGCCTGTTGAGCCTGGAGTATCACCTGTTCCTGGCCAGCATGGCTTTGGTCTTGCTGGCCGACGATGCCTACATGTTCATGGTGGCCTGGGAGACGATGGCGTTGTCTTCCTATTTTCTGGTCACCACTGACCACAGCATTCCGGATATCCGCAAGGCAGGGTATCTGTATCTGTTGATCGCGCATGTGGGGGCGATCGCGATCCTGCTCAGTTTTGGCGTGATGCAGGGCGGGCATGGCATCGGGGCTTACACCTTTGCGGCGATGCGCGAGGCGCATCTGTCCACGTTCTGGTCATCGGTGGTGTTTTTGCTGGCATTGTTCGGCTTCGGCGCGAAAGCGGGTTTGCTGCCGCTGCATGTCTGGTTGCCTGAAGCGCATCCTGCAGCACCTTCTCCGGTTTCCGCATTGATGAGTGGCGTCATGCTGAAGACGGCGATCTACGGCATCCTGCGCGTCACCTTTGATCTGCTCAATGCTCAGCAATGGTGGTGGGGGCTGCTGGCGTTGGCGTTGGGCTTGATCACCGCGGTCTTCGGCGTGATGTTCGCCGCCGTGCAGGGCGATATGAAGCGGCTGCTGGCTTATTCATCGATCGAAAACATCGGCCTGCTGCTGGTGGGTATCGGCTTGACCATTATTTTTCACTTCTATGGCAAGAATGCGCTGGCGGCGTTGTCGCTCACCGCGGCGCTGTACCATAGCCTGAATCACGCTTTCTTCAAATGCTTGTTGTTCATCGGCACGGGCTCGATCCTGCATGCTACCGGAGAGCGCAACATGGGGCGCATGGGCGGCCTGATCCGTCACATGCCGTGGGTCGCGGTGCTGATGCTGGTCGGCGTGCTGTCCATATCCGGCCTGCCACCGTTCAACGGATTCGTTTCGGAATGGCTGTTGTTACAGGCGTTCCTGTTGTCGCCGGGTTTGCCCAACAGCTACATCAACATGCTGATACCGGTGGCGGCTGCAGTGATTGCATTGGCAGCCGCATTGGCGGCGTATGTGATGGTGAAATTCTACGGGATCATTTTCCTCGGGCAGTTGCGCGGAGAGGCGCGTGAACAGCCGCACGATGCCGGCATCTGGGAGCGCATCGGCTTGGGCTGGCTGGCGCTTGTTTGTGTGGGACTAGGTTTGGCGCCGGTGTTTGTGGTGCATCAACTTGATCTGGTGACCAAAGTATTGGTTGGAAAGGGTCTGGGTAATGCAGCCGCCAGCTGGCTGTTCCTTGCCCCGGTTGACATCGAGCGTGCGAGCTACAGCCCGGTGTATTTCCTGCTGGCGGTGTTGGGCGTGATGCTGGTCACTTCACTGGTGGTGCATCATTATTATCACGGCAGGCTGCGCCGCGGTCCGGCTTGGGACTGCGGTTACCCGGCGCAAACTTCGCGCATGCAGGACACTGCGGAAGGATTCGGGCAGCCGATCCGGCGCATCTTCGAGCCGTTCTTCCGCATCGAAAGTGAGTTGCCGAGCGCATTCGATACGCATCCGCGTTATCACGGCCGCAGTGAAGACCGCCTCTGGTATGCGCTATATCTGCCAATCAAGCACATCACCGAAAAACTCTCGTCGTGGGCATCGCTGCTGCAACACGGGCGCATCCACTTGTATCTGACGTATACCTTTGTCACGCTGGTTGTGCTGCTGGCATTTGTATGATGAGTACCGACCAGGCTCTCGGCATCCTGTTTCAAGTTTACCAGTCACTGCTGGTCGTGCTGCTTGCGCCGCTGCTGACGGGCTGGGTGAACCAGTGCCGCGCATGGCTGCAGAATCGCAACGGCCCGGGTCTGCTGCAACCCTATCGCACGCTGCGCAAGCTGTTTCACAAGGATGCGGTGATGGCCTATAACGCTTCGTTGCTGTTTCGCGCCACACCTTATATTTTATTCGGCTGCATGTGGCTGGCGGCAGCCATCATTCCGATCATCGCGGTGGATTTGCCGTTCTCGCCCGCCGCCGACGTGATCGCGCTGGTCGGCGTGTTTGCGCTGGCGCGGGTTTTCATCTCGCTGGCTGCGATGGATATCGGCACAGCATTCGGTACGCTCGGTGCACGGCGCGAGATGCTGGTTTCATTTCTCGCCGAACCGGCATTGCTGATGGTGTTCTTCACCGCTTCACTGATCAGCCAATCGACGCAGCTACCGCGCATCGTGGACGCGCTGGCGCATCACCAGTTCGTTCTGTATCCCAGCCTCGCCTTTGCCGGTTTGGCTTTCGTGATCGTGCTGCTGGCCGAGAATGCGCGCATTCCGGTGGACAATCCCAGCACGCATCTGGAATTGACCATGATCCACGAGGCAATGATCCTGGAGTATTCGGCGCGCCACCTGGCACTGGTGGAGTGGGCGAGCAGCCTCAAGCTGTTCGCCTATATTTCTATCGGCATCGCACTGTTCTTACCCTACGGCATCGCCGAGGTGGGCAATTGGGGCGCGCTGCCGCTGGCCATCATCGCGCTGATGGTGAAATTGATACTTGCCGGCGCCGCACTGGCTTTGCTGGAAGCGCTGCTCGCCAAGATGCGCATCTTCCGCGCGCCGGAGTTTTTGGGCACCGCGTTCCTGCTGGCGGTGCTGGGGCTACTGATCCACTTTTTATTGGGCGCATGACGATGACTTACACGATACAGATCATCAACCTGCTTGCATCGATGCTGCTGCTGATCGCGTTTGCAATGCTGACGCAACGGCGCATCTTGTCGCTGATCAATTTGTTTGCCTGGCAGGGGCTGGTGTTGTCGCTCAGCACCTTCGTGGTGGCGTACTCGACGGATCAGCGCCATTTGTATTATTCCGCGGGGCTGACACTGTTGCTCAAGGTGCTGGTTTTGCCGTGGCTGCTGCATCGCCTGATACGCAAGCTGAACGTGAAGTGGGATGTGGAAACGCTGATCAACATCCCGACCACGATGCTGGTCGGCATCGTGCTGGTGATCTTCGCGTTCAACCTGGCTGCGCCGATCTCGCAGCTCTCCGAGAGCATCACGCGCGGCTTGATCGGCATCGCGCTGGCCAGTGTGCTGCTGTCGTTGCTGATGATGCTGACGCGGCGTAAGGCCGTCCCGCAGGTGGTCGGTTTCCTGGCGATGGAAAACGGGCTGTTCTTCGCAGCAACCAGCGCCACGCACGGCATGCCGCTGGTGGTGGAATTGGGCATCGCGCTGGACGTGCTGGTGGCGACATTTATATTCGGCATATTCTTCTTCCAGATACGCGAGACCTTCGACAGCTTGGACATCTCACACATGGAGAAGCTCAAGGATGATTGATCTGCAGCTGATGGCGCTGTTGCTCACCCCGTTGACGGGAGGTCTGTTGCTGGCTGCATTCGGCTCGCGCAGCTGGGCGGCGGAGCTGAATTCGCTGATGAGTTTCTGCACCTTTGTCGCTGCTGTGGTGCTGACGATACGAGTGATCGACTCAGGCCCGCAAGTCGCGTTCAATGAGCAGTTTTTCATCGACCAGTTCAATGTATTCCTGGTCGCGCTGACGGCATTCGTGGCGTTCACCACCTCGCTGTTCTCGCGCCCCTATATGCGTATCGAACAGCATCACGGCAAGCTCAGCACGCCGATGTTGCATCTGTACTACAGCATGTACCAGTTGTTCACTTTGGCCATGTTGACGGCATTGACCTCCAACAACATGGGTATCATCTGGGTGTCTATGGAGGCGGCCACGCTGACCACCGTTCTGCTGGTCAGCCTGTACCGCACACCTGCCAGCATCGAGGCGGCGTGGAAATATTTCATCCTGTGCGGGGTGGGCATCGCGCTTGCGTTGTTTGGCACCATCCTGCTGTATTTCGCCGCGGAGCGCGTGCTCGGCGAAGGCGGCACGGCCTTGCTGTGGACGCATTTGAACCAGGTCAAGGCCGGACTCGAACCCACGGTGCTCAAGCTGGCCTTCGTCTTCCTGCTGGTCGGTTACGGCACGAAGGTCGGCCTTGTACCGTTGCACAGCTGGCTGCCGGACGCCCACGCGGAAGGTCCCACGCCGGTATCCGCAGTGCTTTCCGGCCTGCTGCTGAATGTCGCGCTTTGCGCGGTGATGCGCAGCAAGGTATTGGTGGACGGTTCGTTGAACACGCACTTCGCCGGCAACCTGATGATGGGATTCGGCCTGTTGTCGGTGGTGGTCGCCGCATTGTTCCTGTCGCGGCAAAAAGACATCAAGCGCATGTTCGCCTATTCCTCGATCGAGCACATGGGACTGGTCACGTTCGCATTCGGCATGGGCGGGCCGGTTGCCACTTTCGCGGCGATGCTGCACATGACGGTGCATAGCTTGACCAAGTCGGCGATCTTCTTTGCGGTCGGCCATGCGGTGCAAAAAGCCGGTACGCA
>DATKAK010000081.1:0-3380 GCA_035498295.1 Gallionella sp.
GCGCAAGCCCTTGTCGAACTCGATTATCAGACGATCAAAATTAAGCACGACTCTCTCCTCACCTCTTGCGTCATTCAAATAATTTGGCCAATTCTACACCCGGATCCTGCGCGCGCATGAAAGCCTCGCCCACCAGAAACGCGTGCACCTGATGCTCGCGCATCAATGCAACGTCCGCAGCTTCGAGAATACCGCTTTCGGTGACGACGATTCGATCCGCCGAGGCAGAGGAGGCGATGCGCGGCAGCAAGTCCAGCGTGGTTTGCAGGCTCACCTCGAAAGTATGCAAATCGCGGTTATTCACGCCGATCAGCGGCGTGGCCAGTTGGAGCGCGGCATCCAGCTCAGCGCCATCGTGCACTTCCACCAGAACTGCCATTCCGAGCCGGTGCGCCAAGGCCTCGAACGATTTCAGCTGCGCAGCATCCAGCGCGGCTGCGATCAGCAGTATCGCATCTGCACCCATCGCCCGAGACTGGTAGATCTGGTATTCGTCGACAATGAAATCCTTGCGCAAGACCGGAAGCAAACAGGCCGTACGCGCCTGTTTAAGGTACTCCGCACTGCCCTGAAAGAACTGTTTGTCGGTCAACACCGACAGGCATGCCGCGCCGTGGCGCGCATAGCTTGCAGCGATCTCCGCCGGGCGAAAATCCGCCCGCAACACTCCCTTGCTCGGGCTGGACTTCTTTATTTCCGCGATCACGGCGGACTGTCCAGCGCCTATCCTTGCGCGTATCGCGCCTACGAAATCCCGCGCCGGAACAGCCTGCTCAGCCTCGGCCCGTATTTTCGGCAGCGGCTTTTCGGTTTGCGCTGTGATCACTTCCTGCACTTTGACCGCGAGGATTTTTTTGAGGATATCGGACATTGCGGCATCAGCATTCAAGAAAGGCGCGTATTTTAGCACTTGGGGTAAAATGCGCCTTACAACAAGTCACCTGGAACGACATGCAGAACATCAAGGAATATATGCACACCCTTGGCAAGACCGCGCGCGCGGCTTCGCGTTTGATGGCGCTGGCGGACACCGCCACCAAGAATCGCGCGCTGACCGAGATCGCCGCCTCGCTGCAAAATCAGACCGCGATGCTGCTGGCCGCCAATGCCAAGGATGTCGGCGCTGCGAAAGACGATGGTCTGGATGCAGCCTCGGTGGACCGGCTGGCGCTGACCGAGAAGACCGTGCACGGCATGGCCGAGGGATTGCTTCAGATCGCGCGACTGCCGGACCCCATCGGTTCGATCAGCGAGATGGCCTATCGCCCTTCCGGCATACAGGTCGGAAAGATGCGCGTCCCGCTTGGCGTGATCGGCATCATTTATGAATCGCGCCCCAACGTGACCGCGGACGCAGCAGGTCTTTGCCTGAAATCCGGCAACGCGGCGATCTTGCGCGGAGGATCGGAAGCCATCCATTCCAACCAGGCCATCGCCGCATGCGTGCATGCAGGATTGCGTATCGCAGGATTGCCCGAGACCGCCGTTCAAGTCATTGCCACCACGGACCGTGCCGCCGTGGGCGAACTCATCACCATGAAGGACTATGTGGATGTGATCGTGCCGCGCGGCGGCAAGGGACTGATCGAGCGCATTTCCAACGAGGCACGCATCCCGGTCATCAAACATTTGCACGGCGTTTGCCATGTCTATATCGACGATGAAGCCGACATCGACATGGCGATACGCATCGCCGACAACGCCAAGACCCAGCGTTATGGCGTTTGCAATGCGATGGAGACATTGCTGGTCGCGGAAGGCATCGCGGCCAGGGTATTGCCCGGTTTATGCAAGATCTATCTCGATAAAAACGTGGAGTTGCGCGGTGATGAAGCAGCGCGCAAGCTGGTCGCGCACATGAAAATCGCCACCGAAGAAGACTGGCATACGGAATATCTCGAGGCGATACTCGCGGTGAGGGTGGTTGCCGGACTGGATGAAGCCATCGCACACATCGCCACCTACGGTTCACAGCATACCGACAGCATCGTCACGGAAAATTACACCAAGGCGATGCGCTTTTTGCGCGAGGTGGATTCCAGTTCGGTGATGGTGAACGCGTCGACGCGTTTCGCCGACGGTTTCGAATACGGCCTGGGCGCGGAGATCGGCATCTCTACCGACAAGATCCATGCGCGCGGTCCGGTCGGGCTGGAAGGTCTGACCTCGCAAAAATTCATCGTGCTGGGCAGCGGCCAGATCCGTGTCTGAACAGACACGCTTTTCCAAAAACAAAACCAAGGAAAAATCACCATGAGCCAAACCATCGAAGTCAAAGTGCCGGATATCGGCGATTTCAAGGATGTCGCAATCATCGAAGTCTTTGTCAAGGCCGGCGACAAAGTCGAGGCCGAACAATCGCTGATCACACTTGAGACCGACAAGGCTGCGATGGAAGTGCCCTGCCCGACTGCGGGCGTGGTCAAAACGCTCAAGGTCAAGGTCGGCGACAAGGTTTCCAAAGACAGCGTGATCCTGACACTGGAACAGGAGCAAGATACAGGGAACAAGGAACAAGTTAAATCCTCGGCAAGCGCGCCGGCCCCGGCAGCTGCCCCGAGCAATTCACCCGCTCCGACTCAGACACCTGCTGCACCATCAACGGCGGTACCTGCACCCCAAGCCTTCAAGAAAGGCGATCTCCACGCCGAGGTGCTGGTGCTGGGCGCCGGCCCGGGTGGCTATACCGCTGCGTTCCGCGCGGCCGATCTGGGCAAGCACGTGGTGCTGGTCGAAAAATACGCCAGTCTGGGAGGCGTGTGCCTGAATGTCGGCTGCATCCCGTCCAAGGCATTGCTGCATGTCGCCAGGGTCATCAGCGAAGCGGAAGAAGTCGCGCACCACGGCGTCGCATTTGCGAAACCCAAGATCGATATCGACAAGATCCGCGCATGGAAAGAAGACGTCATCGCAAAATCTACCGGCGGATTATCCATGCTGGCCAGGCAGCGCAAGGTACAGGTCGTGCAGGGCACCGCCAAGTTCACCTCGCCCAATCACCTCGCCGTTGCAACCAGGGACGGCAACAAGACCATCAGTTTCGACAATGCGATCATCGCGGCAGGTTCCAGCGTCGCGCGCATCCCCGGATTTCCCTATGATGATCCGCGCATCATCGACTCCACCGGCGCGCTGGCGCTGCAGGATGTGCCCAAGCGCATGCTGATCATCGGCGGCGGCATCATCGGTCTCGAAATGGCCACCGTGTACGACGCGTTGGGCAGCAAAATCACCGTGGTCGAGTTGATGGATCAGCTGATGCCCGGCGCCGACAAAGACATGGTCAAACCGTTGCACACGCGCATCGCCAAGCGTTATGAAGCGATCTATCTCAAAACCAAAGTAACCAAGATCGAGGCTCAGAAGAATGGTTTGAAGGT
>DATKAK010000082.1:0-18068 GCA_035498295.1 Gallionella sp.
ACAAATGGGAGTGGCGGCGCAGAGAGTTTTTCCGGCTTTTGTTTTGCAGGTGGCGACGCGTCATACCAGGACTTGCCTGCGAACATATCCTTCACATCTTCCGGCAACGGCTGCCGGTTCAGTTCTGCCAGACGAACATCGCCATCCAGGTCGCTATCGCTATTTCTTCTCTGTTGTGTATGACGGGTCTTCACCGTATCCGGCCGAACGACCACGCTATCCGGGTTGTCCTCGCCTTCAGTCGCGGCAACTGCCACCAACGTGAGTGCCAATGCGGCACCCAGAAACCATCTTCGTTGCTTTATGCTGATTGCCATCAAACGGCTCCAAGATAGATGGTGAACTGGATCTTCGCTTCCAAATCGCTGGTTCCGATCGTTTCCCGTTTGAAACTGACCCCGTTCAGCGCAGCAGCTGGCAATCCGTTCAATACTTTGGCGATAAATTTTCTGACCTGAACATAACTGCCTTTCACGGGGAGGATAAGCTGATAATTTTCCAAACGCCCCGCTTTCTCCCGGGTATATTTATATTCGCCCTGATTCAAACGAAGTGACGCGCTGTTTGCCGATTTGTATATTTCGTCCAGCAACTTTGTTACGTTTCGCTCAGGCGGAAGTGATTTGTAAAAGGCGACCAAATCCGACTCCACGGATCGCGCAGGCGCAACCGGATTCGAAAGTGCGGCCTTCTGTAGCCTTTGCAATTCTGCTACCTCGCTTGTGATATCTTTCAGTCTGGTCTCGGCGGGCAGGGTAAACCCTAGGATGATTCCCAGGGAAAGCGCGACCAGAACCATTCCGGCGAGTCCGGACATGCCGAGACGTTTCGCCCACCGTGAAAGGATCCACTCCGCTTTGCTCATCGCTTCATCTCCCATGCTGCCTGCGCGACGAAGCGCACTGGCTTCTGCGGATCCCGTTCCTGGATCTGGTGATTCAATATCACGACTTCTCGAAACAGCGCGATCTTCTGGAGACTGGATATGTAATTCAACATGCTCTCAAAATTTCTTCCCTCTGCGGTGATGCGTACTATTCCTTTCTGTGCATCCGGCTCGATGGCAAGCACCGCTACATCTTTTGCACGGTTCGCCTCAAACGCATCGAAAAGATCCTTCCACGGCAGCGATAGCGCAAGTATCGCCGCGTTCGCCTGCCTTATTTCTCGGGCAATTTGTTCCGCATCGCGCATCTCCGCACCAGGCGAGACCGGACCGCCGTTCACCCGTTCCTGCAGTCTAGAAACGAGTACTTCATGACTGTAGATTTCGGTGCTCAGGGCACGGTAATGCCAGATTGATAGGAACAACACAGTTACTCCGATCGCAAGCACGAGCATTCCGGGCCAATTGAAGCGGCCGCCTGCAATGTAATCAAGATTCAAGGCTGGCATGGTCACACTCCTGCGGCGGCTATCGCATAAATGCTCATTTCTCCAGAGGAAAGAACGGGAGGCAACTCTGGTTGCAAGGGAAGGATCTCCAATGCACCGCGCTTGATTGGCGCAGTCACGGGCATTTCCGGAGCGTACAGATATACTTTGCTGCGTTCATACTGTTCTTCCGCAAGCAGCATTTCCCGTTCCAGCACGAGCATTGCTTCGTCGAACCATTCACCCTCGATCCTGCGCAAGCGGATACTCTGCCATTCGCCTTCGCGCAACAATCCGACACAAAACACCCCCTGTTCTGCCACTACAAGCCACGCCGGATCCTTGCCCAATTTGCGGTAGCATCTATTGAAAGCGGCCATCAAATTGGGCTGGATCGATTTCAACCGCAGCGTGGATTCGTCAAAGATGTTCTTCAATTGCTCCAGCAAACCCTGGTCCACTGCGCTTGCCAAAGATGGCGAACCGAATGATCCTTCATTAAGCCGCAATTCCCATGTCGCGCTGGCCTCCCCATAGACCTCCGCGAAACGAAGTTGCAGCAGGGACAATTTCTCCTCTTCGGTCAACGCCACGTCATTCCAGGGCAACAGCAGGAAGTGAACGAAATGGTTAGAGAGGATCAGCGTCGCATCGGCATCTTTCCATGCAGGGTTATTCAGCGTCGCCTTCAATAGGGTTAGCGTTGCCTGCCAACCCGTCTCTGGCGAGGAATAAGTATGTTGCACCGTCTTGTCAACGATGCGCGGTCGCAACCCTGGCCTGTAGTGAACCGCGATCAGCCGATCCGGGCACAGCGCGATGCACACACGGTCACGCAACAAACGTAACACGGTTGATCTCCTGTAACGTGGTTTCACCCAGCCTGACCAGATCAAGTGCGGCTTCGCGCAGATAGCGGGTACCCTGACGGCGCGCGGCTTCCTTGATGCGACGGATCGGTTCCCTGGCGACGATGAGTTCCCTGATCTCGTCATTCAAATGGAGCATTTCTGCAATCGCTTTCCGCCCCTTGTATCCCGTCCCGCGGCACAAACCGCAACCGCGGCCGACGACGAAACGGTAATCCTTAGCCCGCTCGGGAAGGATGCCGGACGCTTCCAGCAACTCTGCCGCCGGTTGCTGCGGTTCGGCACAGTGGGTGCAGGTCAGGCGCACCAGGCGCTGGGCCAGGATGCCATTCAGCGCGGACACGAAACTGTAAGGATCGACCCCCATGTGCATGAAGCGCCCGATCACATCGAACACGTTGTTCGCATGCACCGTGGTGAATACAAGGTGTCCGGTCAGCGCGGACTGGATGGCGATTTGCGCTGTTTCCGCATCGCGGATCTCTCCCACCATGATCTTGTCCGGGTCGTGGCGCAGAATGGAACGCAGTCCGCGCGCAAAGGTCAGTCCCTTCTTCTCGTTCACCGGGATCTGCAGCACGCCGGGCAAATGGTACTCCACAGGATCCTCAATCGTGATGATCTTGTCGTCGCCGCGATTGATTTCGCTGATCGCGGCATACAGGGTGCTGGTTTTCCCGCTGCCGGTCGGCCCGGTCACCAGCACCATGCCGTAAGGCTCGCGTGCGAGGCGCCGGAAACCGGCTATGCTTTCCGCATCGAACCCCAGCAAGTCCAGACTCAGTCCCTGCATCTGACCGGAAAGACTCTGGCGGTCCAGTATCCTGAGAACCGCATCTTCGCCGAAACTGCTGGGCATGATCGATACGCGGAAATCGACTTCACGTCCCTGTATGGTCACCTTGAAGCGCCCGTCCTGCGGGATCCGCCTTTCTGCTATGTCCAGTTCGGACATCACTTTGATGCGCGAGATAACCTGTTCGGCCGTCTCCACGCCGGGCACTTCGCCGGCTGCGATCAACACCCCGTCTATGCGGTACTTGATGCTGAGCCCGGTCAAGTTGGACTCGATATGAATATCGCTTGCGCCACCCTTCAGCGCGTCATAAAGCGTGGAGTGAACGAGCTTGATCACGGGACTGGTGTCTTCGCTGATCCCCTTGAGGGTCAGCGATTCATGCTTCCCGCTCTCGCCTGCCTGATCGCTAAGACCGGAAACGATGCTGTCCATCGCGCGCAAGCCCGCTTCGTAACGCGCGAGGTAAGCCGCGAAATCGGCAGGATGGGCAAGATACCAGGTGACCCCCGCGGTGCGCGCCTCGACCCACTCCTGATTCTCCCTGTTGAACGGATCGCAAAATGCAACGGCGAGTTTTCCCGAGTCATCGCGCAAAACCATGCACTCGCGGCGAGTCACATCCGCAAAGGAAAGAATGTCGAAGGCCGGCGAGCATCCGTTTAGCGCCTGCATATCCAGCACCGGGTAATGAAACAACTGGGCGATCGTTGCAGTGGCCAGTGCGGGATCAATGGCAAGGCTTTCCTCGATCACGCTGGTGACATTGCATCCCAGCCGCTTGGCGTCAACATGGGCCTTGCGCAAATCATCGGACGTAAGCAACGGCTTGAGGGCGTCGCCCGTGATGATATTCACTGGATGCTCCCCGCAAGATCAAATACTGGCATATACATCAGGATCACGATGACACCGATCACCAGTCCGATCAGCGCCATCAGGATCGGTTCGAACAATTTCGTGAACCATTCCACCCAGCGCGCCATCTCTTCATCATAGAATGCCGCGATGCGCTCCATCATTTCGCCCATGTTCCCCGTCCGCTCGCCGACACGCAGCATGCGCAATGCCACCGGCGTGGTCAGTTCCTGCGTTTCCATCGCACGCGATACCGGCTGGCCTTCGCGGATGGCAAGCGAAGCAAGCGTCAATCTTCCGCGCAATACCGGCTGCAGCAGACCCGACACCATATCCAGCGCGCTGACAACCGGAATCCCGCCCTTAAGCAGCATGGCCAGGGTGCGGTAGAAGCGCGCCAATTGGTATATATGCATGCGCTCGCCGATCGCCGGAATATGCCACAACTTGAGCAGCAACGACTCCCTCAGAGACGGTCGTGTCAATCCATACACGGCGCCGGATACTGCAACCGCCACGACCAGCAGCACCATCTGGCCATGCGTCTGCAGCAGCAATCCCCATTGCAGCAGCAACTTTGAAAGCCATGGCAGGCTGGCGCTGCTGCCCTCGTAGATCACCGAGAACTTGGGCACAACATAACTCATCAAAAATAGCACAACGAGGCCGCCTACCGCCATCAGCAGAACCGGATATATCGATGCACTGACGATCTTCTTTCGCACAAAATCAAGCTGTGACTGGTAAGCCACAAACCTGCCCAATGCCTCGCTCAGCCCGCCGGTTTTTTCGCTGGCGCGGACGGTGGCCACATAGAGCGGAGGAAAAACGGCGGGGAAGTCCTGCAGCGAAGCGGAAAGAGTCTGCCCCTCATACAGACGGGCGACGATACCATCGAATATCTTCTTTGCCTCGCTGTTCCGCTCCTTTTCGGCTAGCGCTTCCAAAGCCTCGACCAGACTGAGGCCGGCATCCAGCAATGCGAGCAGTTCCTGGCTGAATAGCACCAGCGGGAACCGGTTTCTGGATTTCATGAAAGCCGGCAATGCGATGCCCCCGCCGCCTTTGACGCTCAGGACGGTATAGCCCTGATTTTTTGCAAGGCTCGCAGCATCTTTCTCGTTGTGGGCCGCGACAGATAGCAAAGAGACTCCCTCGCCACTGCGCAGCGCCTTGATCACATACTGCATCGGCGCGTCCTACCAGTTTGTAATATCCGAATCCTCACCCGAACCGCCGGGCTGCCCGTCTCTGCCATAGGACAGCAGATCGTATTCCCCATGCTCGCCCGGTTGCCTGTAAACATACGGCTTTCCCCATGGATCGTTGGGCACTTTTTTCTGGAGATAGGGTCCGTCCCACTTAGGCTCGTTTGTCGGTCTGGTGAACAGGGCTGCCAAACCCTGTTCCGAGTTCGGATAGTGCCCGACATCCAGCCGGTATTGATCCAGCGCCTTGCCCAGCGCGTCTATCTGCGCCATCGCGGTCTTCGTTTCCGACTTGCCGATCTGGGAAAAATACTTGGGTGCGACGTAAGCGGCCAACAAGCCGATGATCACCATCACGACCAGCAACTCGAGCAATGTAAATCCCGACCCGCTTAGACCGAGTTTCCTGTTCCTGAACTCTCCAGCCACTTTCAATCGCTCCATCCATCCAGAAGACAGGGTCGCCGATCCGGTCCACCAGGTCTTGTAATGCTCTTGACACGTTGCGCCATCGCAATCACCTTGTCCGTTCACGCGACGACGTCGGGAATCGCTTGATCGGGTGATCCTGATTAACCGGCCTGAATTGGCAATTATGGGCAGCGAAAGTTACAGTTTGATGAACCCGATGCCAGGATGGGCCAGATGTCCCAAGGAACAATAAATTGCATGAAAGAAATCAGCTATACTCTTCTCCCATTGGCAAAATTCGACAGCATTGCTCCTGGGCTGCATCACTTCTTACCTCTGCATTCGCATATTCCGACGGTACAGATCCATCACCCTGGGGACATAGGCCATGGTCTCCGGAAACGGCGGGATGCGGCCGCCATATCTGCGCACGTTATCCTCGCCCGCGTTGTACGCTGCCAATGCCAGCGGAATATTGTTGTCGAACTGAACTAGGAGACTGCTCAGGTATCGCGCGCCCGCGTGAATGTTCTGGGCAGGATCAAAGGAATTTGTCACGTTGTAACGCCTCGCCGTTTCGGGCATCAGCTGCATCAGTCCCACGGCACCCTTGCTGGAGACGATGTTCGGCCTGTAACCGGATTCTGCCCTGATGACCGCGTGCAAGAGTTGTTCATCGACATGGTACAAGGATGCAGCCCGCCGGATTTCACCGGAATAACTTTCGCGGTTCGCGTTGTCGATCGACCGAACGGCTTGCGAGGCATCTATTCTTGTTCCAGCCTGCTCTTCTGTATGCGAGAAAAGCCTGTAGCGTGGATCGCTGCGTACATCGCTGATATGCGGCGTACCGCTGTCGTCGGTGAACATGAAGATATCGGCATGCGCATCAGCGATGACCATGCATGACACGACCACCACTTCGAGAAGAATCTTGAGGAGATGACCCAGTTTCATCGGTTCCAGTGCTTCATCTTCGGCTTTCATGGCTGACTGATATCTTGTGCGATGCCGCCGGCGGAGGTGATCCGGTTGGCATCCGATGTGTCGCGGTACTCTTGCATAAGATTTTCCATCTTCACCCTTTCCAGTTGGGTGAATGGCTCCTCTTGAAGGATGGCATCCCAAACTCCCTTTGTCTTGTACTTGTCCATCAGCTTCACACTGAGATGATAGAGCTCGGAATTCATCTTCCGGCATTGCTGGACATCCCCATCCAGCTTCTTCTTCTGCTGGTCTTTTTCCAATTGAGTCTGCTTGAGGTTGTTGCTGGTATCCGTATATTGCTGCTCCAGCAGCTTGTACTTGTCCGACAGATCCGCGATCTGCTGCTTGTCGGAATTCTGCTTGTCAGAAAGCTCGGAAAGCTGGCGGGATTGGCCGCTCAACTTCTTTTCAAGCGCTGCCCGCTTCGACTCCAGCTCGGCCAGTTGCTTCTTCAGCGCATCGACCTGGTCGGTCAACTCTCCCTTATCGCGTTGCGCAGATCGCAGCTGCAGCTGCAAGTGATGCATGACCTGCTGGTCGGTGTCCGCCGCCGCATCGATCGATGGAGCAATGCAAGCCAGGAGCAGCAACGCGGTCTGCATCGGAAATCGCGGGATCTTCGGGTTGTTCACGCTGCTTGCCTCCTTGTTCAGAATCGCACGTTCAGATCGACTTGCAACGTGTCGATCGACAGTGGCGGTCCGTCGATCTGATCGCTGCTGATCCAGCGCAAACCAAGGCTGGTCTCTTTGTCCACCCAGTAGCTTCCGCCGACGATATAGCCTTTGGCATTGGTGCCTCCGAGATGGAAATCCGAATCGGTCAGCGCATCGAGCACCGCGTCCCTTTCAAGATATTTGTACGCGACATTGACCTGCCAGTCGCCATTCAGTCTCAACAGCGTGTTGCCTACGACGAGACCGATCTGGTGTCCGGTAATTCTCGGTTCAGGCGCAGCCAGCCCGGTGCGCTGGGCGATCTCGGTCGTGTCAAACCCGAGATTCTTCACGTAGTCCGCGAACAGCATCACATGCACGGGATCGAAATCTGCCCAGTCCATCTTCGCTGTGATATCCAGCTCCTTGAATTTTGATGCGATCCCGTAGATCGTCGGGTCGCTGCCCGCGTTGATGTACATCAGCGAGTTCCCCTTCTGCATGCTCGGCGGCGCCGTGTAATCGTAATAGTGTTCGCCCTGAGTTGCATTCGGTGTCCCCTCGGCGTTCTTGAAGTCATACAGGGCGATGCCGAAATCGGCGGTGGATGAATCCATCGCGGTCCAGCGCGCACCCAGCTGTGCGCCATACAGCATTTTCGAACTTGCCCAGACCGTATCCGAACTCTGTATGTACTGGTACGGGAAGACGCCGGCGGTCAGGAACCCGATCCATTCGTCGCTGAACCTGGGCTTCAGTTGGCCCGCGACTCCGTCGAAATTGACATCGGAATCCCACACCAGATCGGTATACACCCACGGGTTCGGCATCTTGCCGCCACTTAGCCCGAGCCAATAGTACGGAGTACTCTGGATATAGGCGCGATCGAATACCAGGGAGAACTTGTTGAAGCCGTTTCCCAGCGTCTGGTTGGTGGAAACCGGATTGGTTGTGGTGCCCGTGCTGATCCTGAAGGCGGCGAATGTGTAGTCGCTTATCTTCGCCTTCATGCCCAAATGCGCTTGAACGCGCAGGTAGTTGTTGGTATCGGTGGTATTGCTGATCAGCGTCAGCCCGGGAGGATTGTACTGGGCGGGCAGGATGTTGCCTGGAGGGAAACTGTCCCGCTCGTAACGCAGACGAAAATCCCCGTTCCAGGATATGCGGCTCAGCCATTCCGGCATTGCGCCGGGATCCCCCCAGCGCTCACCCTTGGCCTGGGCCAAGACTTCCTGCTTGATCTCTTCCTTCATTTGCCGCGTCACGATTTCCGGCACGTAGGGAACGCGTACGACGCCCGCTTCCGCCGGGGGCTCGACCGGCGCCGTGCTTGGGGAGGTATTTTTCGGCGCGGCATCCTTCGCAACGTCAGTGGCGGCGGTCGACGAGCCGGATGAGGCCGGTGCGGTCGGCACAGCCGCCTCCTGGGGCTTGACAATTACGTCTTCTGCATAAGCGGACACAGAACTCATTCCAATCATGATGGACAGCGAAATAAGGCTTCTGATGTTCATGCTTTGTCTTCCCCGAATGACGTTTGTTTGTGTATTTGTTGACCAAGATGCGAATGGAATGCTCAACGAGAACTGATGCGCAGTTTCACCGGTTGCGGCATATCCGGCGGCGGTTCATCGAATTGTTTGATGCTTGCCAGGACCTTCTTGAGTGCCGCATCCACATCCTGCATCCCGCTCGAAGCCAATAGTTCAAACCGGTCGACACTGCCGTTCGGTCGAATCCAGATTGCTACATCGATCTTGTATTCACCCTTGCGCAACTTGTCGTTGTGCGCCAACTCATCGTGTATGCTTTTCTGCATCCCGCCCAGATAGCCACCGAAACGGCTGCCAAATCCGCCCAGAGTGAGTTCACGACCGCCCTTGTTGCCGATCAGCCCGAACGCATCGCCGTTGCCCCTGCCTTCCGCATCCAGTCCCAAATTGGCCCCGGGCGGCGGCGCGTCCGGTTGCGGAGGAGGCTCATCCAGCTTCACCTCCTGCTTCACTTCCGGCGGTTTCTCTTCCGGTGGCGGTGGCGGTGGTGGCTCCGGCGGCTGGATCAGAGAAATCTGCTGCACTCTCTGGATATTCGGAGGGCCGGCATGGTCCAGAAAATTCTTGATCAGTACCACGATGCCCGCCACCACAGCAAGAATGAATACGCTTCCAATCAGAAACGGCAAGCGCCTGCGTAAGCTCTTCCTGGATCTCATTCAAGACCTACTTCACCAGCTTCTGGGTAACCAGTCCGAGGTGGGTGATATCCAGCCGGCCCAGCAGGTCCATGACCTCGATGACTTTTTCGTACTGCACCTTCGCGTCGCCCTTGATGACCACCGGCAGATCGGGGATCGCCGCCTTGTATGCGCGCAAGCGGCTTTCCAGCTCTGCCATCGTCACCGGATAGGTATCCAGATAGATCTTGCCGTCCGCGGCGACGGTGATCGCCTTGGTCTTGGGCTTGGCGAGACTGGGAGCAGCGCTCGCCTTGGGCAGGTTGACCTTGATCCCCTGCACGGTCGCGGTGGTCATGATGATGAAGATGACGAGCAGCACATAAGCCAGGTCGAGCATCGGCGTGATGTTGATCTCGTCATACGGTTCGTTTTCTGTCTGGGCCTTCATGCTGGGCTAGCGCGAATACGCTTCCGTGATGCGGCTGACGAATTCGTCCGAGAACACATGCATGTCCGCAGTGATGCTCTTGATCCTGCTGCCGATGTAGTTGTAGCCGAACAGTGCCGGAATCGCGACCCCCAGCCCGGCCACCGTCGCCACCAGCGCCGCGGCGATGCCGGGAGCGATCGCGGCGACGTTCACATCGCCTGTGGCTGCGATCGCGGCAAACGTGATCATCACGCCCACGACGGTGCCGAGCAGCCCGAGAAAAGGGCCTCCGCTGATGGCGATGGTGAGCAGCACCATCTGGCTGTTGAGTTTCTGGTTCTCGCGCACCAGCGTCGCATCCAGGCTGGCCTTGATCGCGCCGATCGCCTGCGGGGTGAGATTCTGCAGCCCCACATCGGCAGAGCCGAAGCGCTTCTTCAGTTCCTGCACGCCGGTATGATAGATGTGATACAGCGGCGAATCCTGGAAATGGTCGTGCTTGCCGATCAGCGCGGCAAGCATGGGAGAATCACTGATATCCGCATCCTCGTCGCTCTCATTTGCATCGAGCTTGCCCGTCTCGGATATCGACAGCTTGCTGTAGTCTGCCAGAAAGGTCCTGTTGCTGTGCTCCGCCTTCTTTACGATGATCGCCTTGAGCGCCATCACCAGCCAGCTGATGACGGCCATGATCATCAAGACGCCGATGACGACCCATCCATCCAGCGTAACCGAATGCAGGATGGTACCGAAATACGAGCTGCCTCCGCCCCCGGCCGTTTCTTCGGCACCATAGGTCAGCAACAGCGAATCCGGTCCCTGTCCCTTGGCGGCGACCCTGATCCAGTCCGCCGATCGCGCGATGTTGGATATTTCCAGTTCGTCCATTTCGCCGCTGTAGCCTTTGCCCACTGTGACATCACCCTGCATTTCCGGCAACGGCGCCGCGGCGGTGGCGACTTGATTGCCATCGAGATAGAGGGTCAACGCGGGGCCCGCGGTGAGCGCCACATGGTGCCATGCCCCCGTAGCGATATCCACCTTCGGCGTGCTGGTGCCGTTTACCGAGGCATACAGCTTGCCGGCCTCGATGCCGAGTTCCAATGACTTGGCGCCGTCCTGCTGTTTCAACAGAACGGCGTTCTTCTGCACATCCGGGGTCTTAATCCAGGCGGATATCGTCATTCCCCGGCTCGTGTCGGATTTGATCGACTGCGAAGCAGCAATCGTCATGGTGCTCTGCCCGTCGAAGGTCGCCCCGCCGCCGATCAGCGAACCATCACCCAACTTCAGCGAAAATTGCGCCGTGCTGTTGTTGTTTGCCGTCGAGTCCTTGGGCGCTTCCGATTTTTCCGCGAAATGAAACACGGCGGCCATGTTGGCATCATAAGTATTGGCCGGGTCGGCCGCCGCGTTGGCCTTGATGTTTCCGGAATACATATAGATGACCGTGGGCTTGCCCGGATCAAGCTTCGGAAGCTGCAGCCAGACGAAGGCCATTTCGTTGACCGGATCATATTTTTCGACATGGAAATTGACCGGCGTCTTGTCGTCGGCCAGGAAGAAACGGATGTCTCCGCCATCGTCCTTGG
Organism: Gallionella sp.; assembly: GCA_035498295.1. GTDB lineage: Bacteria > Pseudomonadota > Gammaproteobacteria > Burkholderiales > Gallionellaceae > Gallionella. The sequence continues at coordinate 11,358 of DATKAK010000082.1, forward strand.
CGTTGAGAAAATCGAAATTGCCGCTGTGCAGGCGCACCAGCACCGGAGCCATCGACACCGCTTCCTTGGTTTCCGCCTGCGACATGTTGATGGTGATCTTTTCGCGCGCAGACCAGTCTCCATTCCACCAGGCATGGGACAGACCGGGTGTAAATGCGATCATCGACAGAAGCAACAGAACGGGTAACTTGATGCGCCGGGCGCTGAAGATATTCATGTTACGATTTTCGCAATGTTAAGTTACAAAAAAGTGACACTCTGCCCTTAATGATTTTTGGGCATTCTTGATCCCAAGTTGCAAAAAGATGGGGATTGGTATCCGGCCTATGGTTGCAAGCTCGTGCCCTCATCGCCGAGCCCGATCACTTCGACCGAAAGGAATGTGGGCCGGAAGCTTGCCATACTTTCGCTTGTGGTGCTCACGCTTTGGGTGGCCTGTTCGGCAACCTTGCTGGCATCCTGAATGTTGGCCATACCGCCTATGCTCACCGGTGCAACGGTCGTCACGGGGACCCCGACTCCTGTTCCGCCGAAATTGATGTTGCTGGCACCGATAACTTGTTGCGCGCCCAGGAAGATATTGCCGGCCGATCCGATTCCGGCATCTCCTGCGTTGATCTCACCAGCCGGTGCGTAAAGATCGACTGTACCCGGCACCACATCCTTGTTCGCCAGCAACACGCGTATACCGCTGCCGACCACGGATTGAGTCACATCCACATTGAAGGCGCCGGTCTTCGGATCGACCACCAACAATGGAGGTGGGGTGGCCGTAGCTGTCTTGGAACCCTTGCCCGCATCGATATTCCCATAGGATGACCACATCAGAATATTGCCGCCCTGCAGCGTGAACACGCGCGACTGGTTGACCGTGAAATCATTGCTGACAAAAGCATTAATGTCGCCGCCCTTGACGGTAACTACGCCCAACTGAGCTGCCGTTTTTACAGGACCTGTCGTATACACGTTGGCCAGGCCCGCGTTAACGCTGCCGCCGGGCGTAAACAGATTGATATCCCCGCCACGCACGGTCTTTATCTGGCTGTAATAAAGATTGATATCACCTTTGTAGTCACTCGATGGGAACAGCGTGGCGATCGCGTCATAACCGGCCTGATAATTTCCGGTATTCGCCGCGCTGCGTCCGGACTGCTTCAACTCGTTGAAGAACACCTGATTGACGAAAGTATCCTGCAGCGGCTTCGACATGCCGCTGAAGTACGTGTATGCCTGGGAAGCAGTCAAATCCTGCGGAGCGCCATATTTGTTGACATAGGCGATCAGGTCAGCCCCATAGGTTGAGCCCGTTCCGGGATCGATATATTTATCGATGAACGCCCGCGTGTCAGCAGTGTTGTGGCCTAGGCCCGCCATTACAGTGACGCTTGCACCCTGTTCCGGCAACAGGGGATTAGCCAGATTACCCGTCGTCGTCACTCCCGAGGTTAGACCCAGATCCACATTTCGACCCGCTTGTAAAACGACTGCTCCAGGACCGGACACTGTCACGGAGGTGTTTGCTATGTCTCTGCCGGCAGCGATGGTCGTGCTGTCCGTTTCATTCAGGTTCTGTATGTTGAAATTGATATCTTGCACGTCCTGCCCGGCTTGCACCTGGGCCGACTTGGATAGAATCAATGACCCACCACCGGTTGCACTTCCGATGTCGCCTCCAGCGCTCAGGATTGCGGATTGGGGATCTTGTACATGCACCGAGCCATATATACTCCGCGCAATTGTCACCAACGCGATGTTTGAGGTCGCGGTCGAACTTGCCAGCAAACTGCTCGGCGCAGCGTCAGACATCAGTATCGATCCGTTCAGCCAGATATTCCCGGCAGCAACCAATTGCAAATTGCCGTTCGTGGAAGGAAACAGGGTCGGATAGTACCCGCTGATGATGCCCCCTCCCAATGCAGTCGCCTGTAGCGAGCCTGGATAAACAGAAGCCGCTTTGGAATCCGTGTTCGTGCCGAACATGTAGAAAAATCCCGCCGTGGGTGTCGTGGGTGTGGCGGGTGCAGTGCTGTAAAAAATGTTCGTATCGTTCTTGAGATTCACGTTACCGCTCAAACTGGACAAAGAGATTCCGCTGGTGTCGCCGTAGGTGAAGAAATAGCTACGGGTCTTACCAAAAACTGTTGTCGGCAACTGTGAATAACCCTGGGGCAACAAGGTGGGATTCAAGGCAGTCTGCAGCGTCAGATCACCGCCGGAACGCACATCGAAGTTACCCTGCCCCAGTGCAAGCACGGTGTAGAGCGGTTTATTGTTCTTATCTGTTCTGGTCGCATCTAGACTGCCACCTGCCTGTATCGAGCCTTGTCCGTTACCCACGTAGAACACGCCGCTGTTGATATTGCCGCCAGCCGTAACGTTGAGGTTGCCGCCGCTTAGCACCGTGACGGGATTCACGGGATCGACAATATAATTCCCGTTAGCGTCAGTGATGTTGTTGCCGTAGGCATCCTGACTGTAGTTAACGTAACCGGTCGACGGTGCAACCGCGGAAAGATTATTGATATTGCCGCCAGCGCTCACGTTCACATTTCCGCCGCCCAAGGCGCCGATGTTTTGCCGGAACGAACCGATGTTTATCCACCATGCCGGTTGATAGGCCGCTGTCGCGCTGCTGAGCACCGGCCGCCACTGCCAGTCGGTGATCAGCTGATCGGTCGCCGCGCCGACCACATCTCCTTTGACTCGGATGTTGATGTCACCGCCGTTGCTGCCGAAATATTTGTTGGTGCCGCTGACAGCTGCGGGAACGCCTGTCGCTGCCTGGCCTGCGGTATAGATTACCGAATCGCGATTGCCCAGCGTCAGGTTGCCGCCCGCCGCGATATCGATGAAGCCGGTGCCGGTGCGGATCTGCTCCATGGAATAATAGGTAGTTGTCTTGTTTGACGTGCCGGTGCCCTTGTATTCCGAGCCTGCCACCAGCGTCAAGTTGCCTGTTGTTGGCGTGCCTCCTGTCGCTGGCACCTTGTTGCTTACCGCCATCACGTCCGCACTGGTCGAATCGGCTCCGGCCACCAGACGATATGACCAGGATGCGGTTGGAACCGGCGTAAATGTCGGAAACACGCCCAGATTGCTGACCGGAATCACATTATTGATTGTGGAAAATCCATCGGTAAGTGAAGCAGGTGTGGTGGGAGTCGCAGGAGTGGCTGTGGCAGGCGGGCTAGTGACGGCCGGTGAGGACACATTCGTACCGAAGTTGAGGTTGCCCGCTACCCTGAACGTAAGGATACCCGGCTCACTGTTCCCACCGTTGCCGTCATTGAAACGCCAACTGGACAGATCCCAATTCGTGGCAAGCGTCAGGTCGCCGCTGCTGTCGATCTCGATACCGGGTACCAAATGCTGGTTGGCCGTCATTCCGAGACGTGTCTTGATGGCCGCAGCGTTGTTGGAAAAGTCGGTTGCTTCGGTTTTGAAGTTAACGGATGAACCCGCGACCGTCAATGTACCACTGACGGCAGTGGCATCAAGCTGCCCGGAGGCCAGCGTTGGTGCATAAGCTTTGAATCCCTCGACCGTAACGGCGGCACCGGGATTGATATTGAGCGACGTGCCACCGGTATTGTTGACTGCCACATCGTTGTTCGTTGAATTGCGGGGAGCACGCAACAGCACACTGCCACCGTTATCGCCGTTACCATGCACGTCGATCAGATGATTATTGAGGTCGATCTCGCCCGCTGTGGTCTCAAGAGTGACACTGCCGCCTGCCTGCCCTGATGCACTCGCATGTGCATCCAGCGATGCGCCGGCATTCAGCGTCACGTTGTCCCTGGCTGCCAGCAGGATATTCCCGCCACTGGTACCGGAACTGTCCACTACTCCATAGACGTCGATACTTCCGCCATCCGCAGTGAGATTGAAGGTATTCGCTTTCGCCCGCGCTGCTCCATTACCCGCATTTGCTTCAAGCACAAGATCGCCGGTGCGAACGCGAAGATCGCGCAACGCGGCGAAACCGCCTGCGGTAAGAGTGTCATTGAGTTCGGTGAGCGCGTTGGTAGTGGTACCGGTCAGTGATTTTGCGTCCAGCGTGAACGAGCCTTGTGCGCCATTCGCATTAGCCGCGCCCTGCAAATCACCCGCCACGGATACTGTCCCGTTTGCGGCGGCGATATCGATACTGCCCGCATCGCCGCCGCGTGCGGCGCCGGAGACATCCACCAGCGCCCCGCTCCGGATATCGACGCCGCCGTTGTCGGAGATCAATGAAACTGTTCCCGCCTGCGCATAAGCGGTTTGCCCGGAAATGTCTTTTCCTATCGCCGTCGCAGACGTGTTCGAACCATCGCCCAGCGTCACGCTGTCGGTTGCGGCACCACCGCTGGCGTGCAAGGTGACCGAGCCCGCAGACAGGTTGATCACACCGTCATCCGCAATGCTTTTCCCGACTATCTCCAGTTTCGCATTCAGGGCTTCGCCCGGTGTTGCAGCGGCACCCGCAACCGGTTTTATCGAGATGACGTCGTTGCCGGCCGCGATGGTCAGGTCGGAACCATTCGTTCCGGCGATCTGACCGGCCTGCAATACCAGACTGTGAACGTTCGCATCTCCCGCGGCGATGGTCACGCTGCTCGTGCCTTCCGCCACGATCTGTTTGGCGGCATCGAATGTGACGGTATCGAATCCCTGGACTGACTTGTTGCCGCCGGCCAGCACAATCTGGTCGGCATTGATCGTCAGATTACCCGCGCCGTACGCGGTTGCAGCCGAAGTGCCTGTATTGTTGTTCATCAGCATAACGTTCGCAGCGTCGATGATGTTGGTCTGTCCTGCATTATCAATACCATTCAACCTGCGGCTGTTGAGCACCAGATTGTTCAGGACATGCTGATTGTTGCTGTCGAGTCCGCCCAGAAATCCCGCGCCGTAAAAATTGATGTCGTTATAGCTGTGCAGAGTGAGGTCTTTGAATGTGAGCGCCCGTTTCAACAGCGCGTCACTTAGCGAGAACGATGTCGCGTTTGGATTCGGATTCGGCCCGATATCGATGCTCTGCGCCGCAACGCTCAGGGCTTGTCCCTTCAAAACGGCATTATCGCCGACGGTCGTGGTATAGGAGGAGTCCAGCAACACTGCATTCTGCGCACCGATTGTCGCACCGTCTTCGACGGTGAGCGTTGCCGCCGCCGGTGTTGCAGCCAGATTGGTCCGTGCAACCGTCACTTGCGCCGCGGATGAAACACGCAACAAGGCACCGTCGCCATTCGCCGTGGCTGAACCTATAGCGATGTCACTCGCCTTTCCCGAGAATGTACCGTTGCCCTCGATATCGCTTCCCGACTTGACCGTCACCGCATCATTCGCGGCCAGGATGATCTCGGGGCCGGTCAGCACACTGCCTGCGTTATCGACCACAACCTGACTCGCTCCAATGGTCATTTCCGTCGAGTTCTGGGTGCGCACGCCGCCGATCAACAGGCTTTCGGCATCCAGTTTGTTGAGCGAGTCCGTGGTCACCTGCACCATCCCGTTGGCAACCCCTTTCGATGTCACGATATCGAACGCGGGGCCGTTCAAATCTACGAGAGCACCGCGTCCGCCGGCGCCCGGTTGGGCACTGAATTTTCCGTCCAGCGCAAGGTTGGCTCCGTTGCCGACCGCCGATACGATCATTTGGCCTGCATCAACCGGAGTTCGCGATATCGGCGTCCCATTCGCATTGGCCTGATCTGCAAAGAACGCATTCGCGTAACTGTCGTGATATTCCGACTGTGTGCGCACCACATTGCCGGGTGTCACTGCAAAACCGGAATAACGGGCATCCTGGATTCCGGTTCCGACAACTGCAAACTTGCCTGCCATGATTTGAGAGCCGTCGAGCTGAGCAATGGCGCCCATCCCGGGTTGCATGTCGGTATATCCCGCCACCGCTGTCACCCGGTAAGCGCCGGGCAGCAATGCATAGGCCGCTGGCAATAGCGTGTAATAACCGGCGGGGATACCATTCCCACCCGCAAGATATACGCTGGCACCCGTTTGCAGTTTGGTATGGGAACCACTCTGGAGGTATTGATCGGCCGACTGCGGGTCATAGGGCGCGAAACCGGAAACACCCGGGATGATGGCATAGGTGTTTGCCGGCGCCTTGGCCGGATCGAGCACGTTCACCGAACCCCCGATTCCCGCGAAGAACTCATTGGCGTAAAGATCGCCGCCCCCCGACAGGTTGACTGTTGCGCCGCTCTTGATGTCGATATTCGGTGCGGTCAACTCAAGCTGTTTTTGCGGCGGTGCTGTAATCGGCGAAAAATACACACCCGCCCCGGTCAAGTCATACATCCAGGCGCTTCCCCCCTGGATCACTCCGTAAGGAATGGTGAGTCCATCCGCCGATACCGAAGTCAGGCTGCCTGCGCCCAACGACACACTCTGGCTGCCAATCAGAGCCAATGTTCCAAGGGGCGCCTCTACCGCACCGTTCTGCACGATATCGGCCGCGTTCATGGTCAACTGGCCGCCGGCCGACATCACCGTGCTCGGATCATGCTGTCCCGGCAGAACCGTGATATTTCCCGCCGGATTTCCCGCGCTGTCTACCACCGATAACTTGAATTGCGTCATTGTGCTCGGATAGACCTGATCGGCTTGCAGCGTTACATTTCCTCGTGTGCTCAAGCTCCCTTGCAAGGCAGTGTTATCGGAATTGATGACACCATTCATGCGGATGTCACTGCCGCTGTT
>DATKAK010000083.1:0-45665 GCA_035498295.1 Gallionella sp.
AGCGACAGAGCGATTGTTTCCGGCAATACACTGCAGGGTGAAGTGGCGCGATTGCTTGACCATCTTGACATTGCGATGGAGCTGCGTCACCGCCCCGTTACCAAACTGAGTGTCGGCCAGCAGCAACGGGTCGCGGCGGCACGCGCATTGATCGGCAGTCCGGAGATTGTCATCGCCGACGAACCGACTTCCGCGCTTGATGCCGAACGGCAGAAAGCCTTTCTCGATCTCTTGTCTCGCGAATGCATTGCCGCCGACACAACCTTGTTGTTCGTCAGCCATGACCGCCGGCTCGCGTCCGGTTTCAGCCGCGAAATCGATCTGTCATCGCTTAATCGGGCACAGGCCAGTCAGGAGGCCGCATGAAATATTTGATATCCCTTGCAATACGAAGCGCGTGGAATAGAAAGCTGACCTTGGGACTTACATTGATGTCCATCGCTTTGAGTATCGCCCTGTTTATCGGGGTTGAACGCGTGCGCCAGGATGCCGAGGACAGCTTCGCTCAGTCGGTGTCCGGAACAGATCTGGTTGTAGGTGCGAGAACCAGCCCGGTACAGTTGATGTTGTATGCGGTTTTTCATATCGGGGATGCCACAAACAATATTCACTGGAAAACTTTTCTGGACATTGCGGCAAATCCGTCAGTGGCGTGGACCATCCCGGTCTCAATGGGGGACTCCCATCATGGTTTTCCTGTCGTGGGCACCAGCACGGATTATTTCGCGCACTTTCATTACAGCGACTCGCAGCCGCTGGTCTTCAGCAGCGGCAAACCGTTCGCCGGACTGTTCGATGCAGTCATCGGCGCAGAAGTCGCGGAACATCTCGGCTATCACCTCGGCGATAAGATTATTCTCTCCCACGGCATGGGCGGAATCGGTCTGGCCGAACATGCCGACAAGCCTTTTACCATCACCGGCATACTCGCGCGCACCGGCACGCCGGTAGACCGAACCGTGCATGTCAGCCTGGAAGCCATCGAGGCCATACATCTCGACTGGCAGGGCGGCGCAAAAATTCCGGGCTTTTCCATTCCCGCGCAATATGTCACCAAGTTCGATCTTACGCCTAAGGAAGTCACCGCCATTCTGGTCGGGCTGAAAAATCGTGCCGCAGTATTCAAGATGCAGAGATATGTAAATGAATATCAAACCGAGCCATTGCTTGCAGTGCTTCCGGGTGTTGCGCTCGACCAGCTCTGGCAGGTCGTCGGCATCGCCGAGCGCGCCCTGCTCGCGGTATCAGGCATGGTCGTGGTGGTCGGGTTGTGCGGCCTGGTGGCGGTCATTCTCGCCAGCCTCAACGAACGGCGCCGCGAATTGGCCATCCTGCGTTCCGTTGGCGCGCGCCCTCTGGATGTGTTTCTATTGTTGAGTGCGGAAGGGCTGTTCATCACCCTGTCCGGCACGCTGACCGGCCTGGTGATGCTCACTGCAATCACTGCAACTTTTGCCCCGATGATCCAGTCACACTACGGCCTGATGATAGCGCCCACTTTTATTTCCTACGACGAACTCGGATTGCTGGGCATCGTAATCGGAGTCAGCCTGCTGGCCAGCCTTGCGCCCGGTTATAGCGCGTATAAACTTTCCCTCTCGGACGGCCTGACGCCGCGCATATAAGGAGAACATCTCATGCAAACACGCCGTATATTTCATTCTGCCATCATATTGATGCTTTCCCTGTCCAGCCTGGCCGTAAACGCGGGAGCTCTTGACGGCCTGTCCCGCTATATGGGAATCGGGACACCTCCCGATGCCAAGAAAACCGAGTATCGCGTCGGCGACCGATTGGAACAGAAGCCAACAACTGATAAGTCGCCTTACAAGGAAATAAAATGGGACGATCTCATGCCCAAGGATTGGGATCCTACCAGCGATTTCAAGAAACTCGATTTCAGCAAGATGAAAGATTCCGATCCGCGCGCGCAGGAAGCATTGCAACACCTTCGCGAAGCTTGGGTCAATGCGCCCATCGAGGAATCGATGAATGGTGCGCGTATCCGGATACCCGGTTTTATCGTGCCGCTTGAGGTGGTGCGCCACCAGATAACCGAATTCCTGCTGGTTCCCTATTTCGGGGCATGCATCCACGTTCCCCCGCCGCCATCCAACCAGATCATCCATGTATTCCCGGCAAAGCCGTTGAAGAAGGGGATGGAAAGCATGGATGCGGTCTGGATCAAGGGCGAGCTGGAAGCGTTTCCTTCCGATACCGAGATGGGCAGCGCCGGTTACCGGATGAAGGAGGCGAATGTTAAGACGTATGTTCCCAGCGGAGATTGCCCTTGTCCTTTCCCCGGCTCTTAGTGATGCCGCTGCCGTGATGATTGCACTCCTTATCCGGTCCAGCTTTGAACCAATACTGCCGGTCGGATTGCCATTACAGTGGATTCGAATCTGACTTGTTCACCATATGAAACGAATCCTCGCATTTTGGCTGTCCTCCATGATCGCCGGTTACTCTCATAACCTGTGGAGCGCACAGGCAGACTGTATTGATGAAATGAAATACCAGAAGACCAGGGAAATATATGCGGACTTGTTTGCCAAATATGACCTGCCTACGGTGTCACAGGAGTTGCTCGGCGCGATCAGCGCAACAAACGATTTGAAGGAGCAGGTAAATACCTGCCGGAAGAATCTCAATGAAACCGATCAAGAACGCTGCGAACCTTTGGTAGAACAATACAACGCCAAGCGAGTTGAGCGGGATGCACTAAGCAATCGCCTGTCTATGGCGCTTAAAATGCAGGAGTACCTGCTGACAGTCAAATTGATGCTGGAGCAGCCAATCTGTGGAAAATAGATTTTTGGAAATGGAAACACAGCGCAATTTTGCACCGCTGACCGATGTTGATGGGTGCTTTTGTTGCTTAATATTGAATGCTGCCCGCGGGCAATTCGCTGCAAACAATGGACTCTTCCATGCGACGTCTGAGCGCTCATTTAGAGGTGATTCTATTAATTCGCCATGAAATCAACTCGACTTTTTCTGCCTCTGTTGTGCATATTCTCCCTGCTGTTTGCCCAGCAAGCCGGGGCTGCGCACGCAGTGCACCATGCGTTCGAGGATTTGACGCATCAGCAGAAAGACAAACAAACCCCGCATCCCGGCGCCTGCGAACAATGCGCAAACTATGCGCAACTGGGCAGCGCGCTCAACGTTGGCACACTTGATTTCATCCCGCCGATTGTATCCGGCGAAACAATTCAGCTCCGCTCTTTTGTATTCTGTCCCATCCATTCCCTTGCCGCCGCAGCGCGCGGCCCGCCTTACTTTTCTTGAGTTGCCTATTCTCCCATGCTGATCGCATGAGAGTCTGCCATCGGCTTTTGTGGATTAAATACCCTAAAAGTATATTTAAACGCGATAGCGGTCGCATTACCGAGCATTCGCGAACAATGTTCAGCGAGTGCCTAGGTGCATGGAGTTTTCAAAACAAAAAGCTTGTGCCTGGTTGCCAATTGAATATTTGCAATTTTTAATGGAAGGAGTCACACGGTATGACCTGGCTTACTGATCTGATCGATTATGGTGTCATCGGCCTGCTTTTTATTTTAAGCGTATGGGCTGTGGCAATTGCATTTGAACGTTATTCCTTTTTCCGACAGGTTCAGGTTAAGGGCTATCTCAGCGAGGTTGCATTGGAAACAGCGCTGACCCGCCGCCTGGTCGTAATCGGCACGATTGCCGCGAATGCGCCCTACATTGGTCTGCTGGGTACGGTGCTGGGCATCATGCTGACCTTCTACACCATGGGGACTGCCGGGTCATTGGACGTCAAGACCATCATGATCGGCTTGAGCCTGTCACTCAAATCCACCGCCATGGGTTTGATGGTCGCGATTCCCTGCGTAGTGATGAACAATATGCTGCGGCGCAAAGTAAAAGAACTAGTCACCGAATATGGGGCAGATCGTGGAACGTGACATCGAGGAAATCAACGTCATTCCGCTGGTGGATGTGATGCTGGTGCTGCTGGTGATCGTCCTTACAACGGCCAGTTTCATCGCCACCGGACAGATACCGGTCAATCTCGCCAAGGCAAAGAATTCTGCAGCTTCGCAAGATGCCCCGGTGAAAGTCACAGTCCTGACGGATGGCAGTGTCTATCTGGATCAAAGAAAAATCACGCTCGAACAATTGCCCGATGCGCTTGCATCGGTATCGCGTCAACTGCCTGTGATCGTCATGGCTGACCGGCAGATTGTTCTGGAACATTTTGTCGCGGTAGTTGATGCCTTCAAGGGACTGGGATTCGAGAAGATCAGCCTCAAGGTGGACCGCCAATGAGACATTGGAGCGCATCGCTTTCCCTGCATGCAATCGCTATCGCTGCCTTGCTGGTGATGCAATGGGAATTGCGGCATGCGACCCCGAAGGAATCCAGTGAGTGGGACGTGTCCATGCTTGAGTCTCCAGTGGTTAGCGAACAGCAGCCCACTCCACAAATCGTTAAACAGCCCAAGGCTGTTGAGCCTGTCCAGTCCGATCCTGCACCTTCACAATTGCCCCCAACCCCAGTGACTGAAACTGAAGCAACGCCACCCGTTTCAACGAATATTCCTACACCCATACAGCCCCAGTCAGAGCCGCCGCCAGATAAAACGTTCGCCGACAGTTCTTGGTTAACTCAAACCCTTTGGGGGCTGATGAATGCACGCAAACGCTATCCGTTGATGGCACGCCGGATGGGTATCGAGGGTAAAGTTCTGGTGGAAGCCACCATCAATGAGCAGGGACAAGTAGTTCAGGCTACGGTCAAGCAAAGCAGCGGTAACAGCATTCTGGATGCCGACGCCCTGGAGCTGCTGAGGACGGTTACACCATTGAAGTTGGATCAATTCAAACTGGCCTCCAATACCACGGTAGTGATTCCCGTCACTTACCAGCTGGAAAAATGATGGCACTCAGTCTATCTCCCCGCTCTGTCTGTTTGTGTTTTTCACACACGGGAAAAACATCGCGACGCATTTGGCGGAGAGCGCTGCTTTATTTCTTTGTTGCGCTCACTTTTGTATGTACTCAGCAGGAGGCTGTACTGCATGCGCTGACGCATTTTCAAGAGCAACTCGCCAAATATCAGAATAAGGACAAAAGCCCTTCAGAAACCACTCAGTGTTTGAAGTGCTTGGCGCTTGCCCCAATGTCTGGAGCATTGCCTTCAGTCCTGCCAGATATTCCACGAGCCAGATATGAAGTCGAACCGCCAAGCCCATCCCGGGAAATTTCCTATGCCCATGTGGGTGACCCTCCGTTTTCGGCTCGCGCCCCACCTACTCTCCGGTAATTGTTGTTTTGTGTTGAGCCGGCGATTGAATCGGAAGCCGGCTCTGTATCCACGTGTTTACGGGAGATTTCTATGTTCAAGCCAATCAAAATTTTCAGTATTGCCGCAGCCATCGCAGCGGTTTATGCAAGCACAATACCCGCGCCGGCGTGGGCCGACGATCAGGTGCAAACCTTGCCGGAAGTCCAGGTGACAGGTTCGCCTATCACTAACAACGCCCCGGGCAGCCTGCGTAACGAGATCATCAAAACCGAATCCGTCAGTCCGCAAGAAATCGAACGCAGCAATGCCGACAATCTCACGGAGGCGCTGGACAAGCGGCCGGGCATTTCCGTACAGGTGGAATGCTCGGTCTGCAATGTCCGCAATGTGACCTTGAATAATCTTCCGGGCCGTTTCACCACGGTGCTGATCGATGGCATCCCCCTGTATTCATCGGTCTCGAACGCCTACGGTCTCGACAGTGTCAATGTGCAAGGAATAGAACGAATCGACATCGCCCGTGGCGCCGGTACCAGTTTGATCGCACCGCAAGCTTTGTCGGGCACAGTGAATATCGTGACCAAGCGTCCCACCAAAGATGAAAATGTCTACAAGGCGGAAATCGGGAATTACGGCGCGTATGAAGGGGATGCTTATGTGGGCAAACCCTTCGATGGCGGCGCGGTGGCGCTCTCCGTTGATTTCCGTAAACACGATACGGTAGATGGTGTTGGCATGAATCTCAGCCAATATACAGGCTATGAACGGCAGATGGCCGGATTCGGCTATTTCCTCGACGATGCCGGCGGATTCAAGGTGCGTAGCAGGATTGATCTGGTACACGAGACGCGCGGCGGAGGTCCATTGGGCAGCGATTATTACGCGATCATAAATTCGACCACGGGCAATCCCTTCAATTTCAGCGCCGGCCCGCACGGTTCGCCCGATCCCAACGGGTGGGTGGCCCCCGATGGCGTCAGCGGTCCTGATACATTGTCCAATGGCCAGAACGGGGTGCTATACAACAGTGGTGCCGCCGGTCTGGCGCAGATCATCACCACGGACCGCCAGCAGGGAACCGTCATCGGCGAGCGTAATGCCGGGGACGGAGTACTGAGGCTGGCCACCGGTCTGGCGCATCACGTTCAGGATTCTTATTATGGTTTGGATGCAGTTTACGATGCCAGCCAGAATCAATATTACCTGGAATCCAGCTACAGGGTGCCATATGGAGACAAACTGCTGACCTTAGGCGCCGACTATCAGTTTGAAGATTTGCGCAGCACGGGATATTCTTTTTCCACGATGACCAACAACTACGGCGTTGACAACTACACTTACCGCACGCCCGGCCTGTTCGCCCAGATTTACCTGCCCGTGCTGAACAATCGTCTGGAGTTGAACGCGTCGATGCGGGTGGATAAGCAAAACGTGTTCGGCACCATTACCAGCCCGCGCTTCAACGCGCTGTACCATCACAGCGATGCTTACGCGAGCCGCTTTTCCATCGGCAAAGGGTGGCGCGCTCCAACTTCGTTCTTCGAGCAGGAGCATGGCATTCTTGCGGACAGATATATCGTGCGCGACATCACTGAGCCCGAGACCTCGGACAACGTAAGCTACGCGCTGAGCTACGCGGCCGACCGGATCAGCTGGGTAGCCTCGGCCAACTACAACCGCATCCATAATATGGCCATGCTGACGCCAGGCCAGCCTGACCCGCTGGGTGGTCCATGCTGCGTGACGATTTTCAATTCATCCCCTGATCCGGTCACTGTGAAAGGTGTCGACTGGGTAGGCACCTACCAGGTCACTCCGGGCACCGCAATGACTCTGGGCGCAGAGAAATTCCACTACGATTTCACTCCGGGCACATTGAATTTCTCGCGCCCCGAGACCCGCGCCTATTTGACACTGGATTCGGATATCCGCGCATGGGAATTAACAGCCAGGCTTACCTGGACTGGACAGCAGAATCTCGCCAAGTTCTATGATTACGTCGACACCCAGCAATACAATCTGGATGGAACGCCCAAGCTGGACTGGAGTCCTTCGTTCACCGTAGTAGACGTGCGCGCCCAATACCGGATCAACAGGCGTTATGCGGCCTTTTTCGGCGCCGACAACCTGTTCGATTACCAGCAGGCGCAACATGACAGTTACTTGTGGACGGACTCTGCGGGCAATCTGGATGTGACGCATATCTGGGGGCCGCAAATCGGGCGTTACGTCTATGCCGGCATGCGGATGGATCTGTGATGTTTCTCTCAAAGTCCATGCTCATTCTCGCCACCATAATTGTGCTGTTTAGCGGCACGCTTGCGGCGGCGGGAGCGCCGCTTGATTTTGAGTTGCCTACGCTCGACGGCAAGCGGTTTTTCCGCTTGTCGGAGACGCATAACCGAATCACAGTGGTCAATTTCTGGGACACCGAATGTCCGCCCTGCGTTCGTGAAATGCCGTTGCTCGACAAGATATCCAAATCACGTCCCGATGTACTCTTTATTGGTGCAACGGTATCGGAACGAAACAAGGCGCGGGATTTTCTGGACGATCATCCGGTAAGCTATTTGCAATTGGCGAAATCTCCAGACCCGGCAGAATTTCTGAGGAGGTTTGGTGATCCGTTCGGCGCGCTTCCACATACTGTTGTTCTGGGCAATGATCATTCGCTATGCGCGATGAGAACAGGAGAAATCGATCAAGACTGGATAGACTCGGTGCTACAGCATTGCCGATAGAAGCAAACTGTCTGCTCTGTCCGGTCTGCCGGACGGGGCAGGGAGTCACATAAGGAATGCCCGCCTACACAATATGTAACAGTTTAGTATTTGACCTGGGTAATGGCTGAGAGTAGCATTCCCTCACTGTTGGTGGCTGGTTTATCACCTAGTGTGTATGCAGTTATTTGGAGGTTGACCGTGAAGACATTACTATGCGTGGGATCGTTGTTGTTGCTGTGTTCGTGTTCGTCTACGCCAGCGATGCATACCTCGTTCTCATCCTCGATCAACGGAATTAGTTATATGTCGGCACCATCAAGTGCTAGCGACCCTCGTTTGTACCAACCACAGTTTTATATGGACGACGACAAATCCCCTGCCGAGCAAGCATACCGCTATCTTCTACGATAATTCATTATGTGAAGTGTCACATAATGACACTTTCTGCTGCAAACCCGTTTCCGCTCTTTGAGCATTTCAGATAGTTAGCTTTGTAATCAGGACTCGTTCACAGTAGTCTATGAACTATTTGTGAGCCAATGGCTGCTCATACCAATGCAGAAATGCTCTTTTTCGTGCTGGCATCCTGCAGTGAATCAAGTGGAAGACAAGTCCAATTCCGGCAATAGAATGGAAACCAGTTGCTCTGTGGAAGTTATGATCATTAATATACAAGTCAAGTAGCAGAAGTGTTTATTCTTGCAGTTACTCCTGCCCTTTGCTAAGTTTGCCCTGCCATGAAGTTTCGCCGCCGCATTTTCTATCCATTGCTGCTCGCCTTTTCCCTGCTATTCGCGCAGATGGGCGGCTTGGCGCACGGCATTTCGCACATTATCACCGGACAGTCTCAGGGCTGAGATCAGGCACTGCCGCATAACAAGTATTGCGGCCAGTGCGCGGCTTATGGGCAAATCGGCAGCGCTATCGGCAGCAACACCATCTATTTCGCCAGCAGTGAAAATTTCGAAACGCTGCATTTTGACAATCCTGTTTCTTGCACTTCCAATACGTTTGTCGCATTCGCGGCGCGCAGCGTTTCCTGATCGCGGTCAAGCATGTCGATTAGCGCCTTGCCCTGGGTTGCAGAGACCCGCATGGATTCTCCGTGGCGCCGGCTGCACTGGACCCTGCCGCTGGCGCTGCTGATCTGCGCGGTCACTTTCAGCCTGTTCGCGTATTCGACGTGGCGGCCGGTCATCCGTTCGCCCGACCCGGTGCCGGTCACAGCCGAGCTGGTCGAACTGCCCGCTCCCGAACAACCGCAGCCGCAAGTCCGACAGAAAACTATGGTACAACCCCGTATCGAACCGGCGCTTCAACCTGAGCAGCGGTCACTCCCCCGTCGACTCCGATCGTTCCGCCCGTCACGGCACCTCCGCCCAGCAAGCCTGTTGTTCCAATGAACGAAAATCACGGTGCGCAAGCACTGGTCCAGCCGTTGCCGGCGATACCGGATGAATTGCGCGAAGAAGCGATGAACGAAACTGCCACGGCTCGCTTTAAGATCGCTGTGGATGGCAGCGTTACCGTGGACCTCGTCAAACCGACGCAAAATCCCCGGCTTAATAGGCTGTTGCTCGATACTTTGAAAAACTGGAAATTCATGCCTGCGATAAAAGAAGGTAAGGTGGTTCCCTCTGCAGAAGTCATGGTTATTCGAATGAGGGTTAACTAGCGGGAATATTTGTTCGCTCACCCTAGATAAGGAAACTTTCTAAACGTCCGTCTGCTTTTTCATGGAATGAAAGTCCGATATGTGTCGTAAACGGACTGTCACGCTATAAAACCACAAATCATTACGGAACACTCTCCCTAACGAAAAGCGTTGCAAAAATATTGCGCCTTATAATTTGGCGCGCCCCAACCGCAAAGCATTCGTGATCACCGACACCGAACTGAAACTCATCGCTGCTGCCGCGATGATGGGCGAAAGCAGCAAGCCGAAGAACGGATACAGCACTCCTGCCGCGACCGGCACGCCAAACGTGTTGTAGACGAAGGCGAAGAACAGGTTTTGCCTGATGTTGCGCATCGTGGCCTGGCTCAGGTGGCGTGCGCGCACGATGCCGTTCAAATCTCCCCTGATCAATGTCACGCCGGCGCTTTGCATCGCGATATCGGTTCCCGTTCCCATCGCGATGCCGACCTGCGCCTGCGCCAATGCCGGCGCGTCGTTGATGCCGTCGCCGGCCATCGCGACGACGCGCCCTTCGGCTTGCAGTTGCTTGACGATGTCGGCCTTCTGTTCCGGCAATACTTCTGCCACCACGCGCTTGATCCCCAATTGATGCGCGACCACTTCGGCGGTCGCGCGGTTGTCGCCGGTGATCATCACCAGTTCCAGTCCGGCTTCCTGCAAGGCGCGCACCGCTTCCGGCGTGGATTCCTTGATCGGATCGGCCACGCCGATCAGGCCGGCAGGCTGGCCATCGACGGCCACGAATATCACAGTCTGCCCCTCTGCGCGCAATGTATGCACACGCTCGAGCAATGCACCCACGTGGATCTTCAGATCGACGAAAAATCTCTGGTTGCCGATGGCTACTTTGCGTCCGGCCACCAGGCCGGTGATGCCCTTTCCGCTGACCGATTGAAAATCCTTGACCTCCGACAAAGACAGGCCACGGGCCGCGGCTCCCTTGACGATGGCGTCCGCGAGCGGATGTTCGCTGGCGCGTTCCAGGCTCGCGCCCAGTCGCAAGATCTCGCTATCCTCAAATCCCGGCAATGCCACGACCGTGGCCAGCTTCGGCTTGCCATCGGTCAGTGTGCCGGTCTTGTCGGTCACCAGTGTATTCACTTTTTCCATGATCTCCAACGCCTCGGCGTTCTTGATCAGCACGCCTGCAGTCGCGCCGCGCCCTGTGCCGACCATGATCGAGATTGGCGTCGCCAATCCCAGCGCACAAGGACAGGCGATGATCAGCACCGAAACCGCCGCGACGATCGCATGCGCAAATCTGGGTTCGGGCCCCAGGGTCATCCAGACAGCGAAGGCCAGCAGCGCGACAGATACAACGATGGGTACGAAATAACCGGACACCACATCGGCGAGGCGCTGTATCGGTGCGCGCGAACGCTGCGCTTCGCTGACCATCTGGATGATCTGCGCAAGCAAGGTATGCGAACCGACTTTTTCCGCGCGCATCAAAAGGCCGCCGGTGCCGTTCATCGTCGCGCCGATGAGTCGGTCTCCGGCATTTTTTTCGACCGCTATCGCTTCGCCGGTCACCATCGATTCATCGACCGCACTGCTGCCCTCGACGACCTTTCCATCCACCGGGATCTTTTCGCCGGGGCGCACGCGCAGGATGTCGCCGACCTGAACGTGTTCCAGTGGGATGTCTTCTTCGCGGGAGTTTTCAAGGAAATCGCGCAGCGATTTGTTCGCCCCCTCGCCCGCCTGCGGAAGAGGGTTGGGGAGAGGGGAGCGCACGATGCGCGCGGTCTTGGGCGCAAGACCCAGCAACAGTTTGATCGCGGTGTTGGTGCGGCTTCGTGCGCGCAGTTCCAGTACCTGTCCGAGCAGCACCAGCACAGTGATCATCGCCGCGGCCTCGAAATAGACCGGCAGGGTACGGTCCGCACGGCGCAGTGTCGCCGGAAAGATATCCGGCACGAAGGTGCCGATCACGCTGTACGACCAGGCCACGCCGACTCCTAATGCGATCAGCGTGAACATGTTCAGGTGCCGGCTCACCAGCGAAGCCCAACCGCGCTGGAAGAACGGCCAGCCGCACCACAGCACGACCGGCGTCGCAAGCAGGAATTCCGCCATCTGCAAATGCGCGAACGTGATCATCTGCGGGGCAAATCCCTTCCACATGTCTGATGCCATCGCCATCACGAACACCGGCAACGCCAATGCCACGCCGATCCAGAAGCGCCGCGTCATATCGTCCAGTTCGGGATTCTCTTCCTTTGCCGCCACCGTCCTGGGCTCCAGCGTCATACCGCAGATCGGGCAGTCACCGGGTTCGCTGCGCACGATTTCCGGATGCATGGGGCATACGTATTCGGTGATGTCCGGCCGAGGCAGCGCATTTTCAGACTCCAAAGCCATGCCACAGACCGGACAACTCCCCGGCTTTGACTCGCGCACTTCCGGATCCATCGGACAGATATATGCTGCACCCGGTATCGCAACCTCAGGCTCCGCCGGATGCAGATACTTCCCGGGGTCGGCAGAAAACTTCGCCTGGCACTTCGAATTGCAGAACAGATAGACCTTGCCTTCGTGTTCGTGGCGCAGCGGCGAGTCCGGCTTCACCGTCATGCCGCATACCGGGTCCTTGATCTCGCCCGTATCCGTCACGCCGCCGAAAAGATACTTTTCTGGAGCGGCCGAAAACTTGGCCAGGCATTTGGGATTGCAGAACAGATAGGTCTTGCCACCGTATTCGTGGCGCGACTGAGAATCCGGTTTCACCGTCATGCCGCACACAGGATCCTGGTATACGACCTCATCTGCAACGGGATCGGCTGTGTCCATGTACTTCTCCTTGCGAAAACGATACCGGCCAATCAGCGCGCGTATGCCTCGGTCGCATAGCGGCGCATCATGCGATGACTGTTGAAGTAGGATGCGTTCTTGCTGATCGCGCCCTTCATCACCCTGATCCATCCGCCGTGGTCATTGTTGTAATACAGCGGCAGCACCACCTGCTCGAGCTTTTCATACAGCGCGCTTGCGTTGCCGTCCGGCATTCCGGACAAATCGCCGATTGCCCAGCCGGTCACCCCCTCGATGCAGCCCTCGATCCACCAGCCGTCCAATACAGAAAGATTCGGCACGCCGTTGAATGCGGCTTTCATGCCGCTGGTGCCGGAAGCCTCGAGCGGAGGCAACGGTGTGTTGAGCCACACGTCCACGCCGGCAGTCAGCGACTGAGCGAGATCCATGTCGTATTCGGGCAGATAAACCACCGTGATCGTGCCGGCAAGGTCGCGTGCATGCTTGCACAGCAATTCGATCAGGTGCTTGCCGTTCTCGTCATGAGGATGCGCCTTGCCGGCAAGCACGATCTGGAACGGCTGCTTGTGCGCGATCGCCTTCAGTCGCTCGAGGTCGGTGAACAGCAGGTCGGGTCGCTTGTAGGCAGTCATGCGCCGCGCAAAACCCAGGACCGGTATATCCGGTTTCAGCGTTATCCCGGTGAGCGTCTGCACCTTTTCGACAAGATGTTGTTTCGCATGAAAGTGCGCTTCCCAGACCGCGACATCCGGAATGCAGCAGTCGGCGCGCACCAGCAATTGCGGCTCGTGGCACCAGCCCGGCAGGTAATGATCGTATAGCTGGCGGAAATTCTCTGCCGTCCAGACGAACGGGTGCACGCCGTTCGTGATCGCATGGACCTTGTAGCCGGGATACATCGCATTCGATACTTCGGCATGCTTTTTGGCGACCCCGTTGACATACTCGCTCATGTTCAGCGCCAGCCGTGTCATGTTCAGATTGTCGGCACCCGCCAGATTCTTGAGCGCGTTGATATCGAAGTCGCTGTCGAGCACGTGGTTCACCATGTCGTACGGAAAACGATCGTGACCCGCTTCGATCGGGGTGTGCGTGGTAAAACTGCACAGGTCGCGTACGCGCGGAAGATCGTAAGACGATTCACCCGGGCGCAGCTCTTCCGAAGAATACGTATAGCGCCCCATCAGCTCCGCCGCGAGCAGGGCCGAGTGGCCCTCGTTCATGTGGTAATGCCGTATCGTGAAGCCGACGGCCTGCAAAAGACGTACACCGCCGATACCCAGCACGATCTCCTGTTTGAGCCGGTAGGAGTTGTCCCCGCCATAGAGATAGTGGGTGATCTCGCGATCTTCCTGGCTGTTCTCGCTCAAGTCGGTGTCGAGCAGCAACACCGGTTGGCGGCCGCCCATGCTGCCTTCCAGCACATACAGCCAGGCGCCGATCCAGACCGTGCGGCCGTCGATCGGCATGGCGATCTTCGCAGCGAGCGGTTTAGCCCATTGCGCCGGATCCCAGGTCGCCGGACGTTCCAGTTGCCGGCCGCCGGAATCGATCTCCTGGCGGAAATATCCGGCGCGGCTGACCAGGCTGACACCCACCATCGGCAAATCCAGATCGGTGGCCGAACGCATGGTATCTCCTGCAAGTATGCCCAGGCCACCTGCGTAGGTTGGAATCTCACTGCGCAGCGCGATCTCCATGGAGAAGTAGGCGACGCGCGGCTGATTGAGGAACTCGTAAGGCATGCTCGATATATCGTTTCAGGCCGGGATTGCGCGTGGTTATTTTACCCTTTTCAACCTGCGGGGTCGCATGTCCGTCCAATATGTCCGGATCATAAGGCCGTCTGTTGCCCATTTCGGTTCTAATGACCCCAAGATATTTCTTCCTTGGCCGCTTCGAAAAGGAATCAGAGTCGGCAACGCGAAAATGGTTTATAAGGATGCAGGAGGATGTTCTCAGAACTGCTTTTGCAATTCCGCCCATAACCTGACCTTGCGATCCATGGTGGTCGGTTCGGAGGTCGGCTGACCGCCGCTGCCGCGCGCCGCCAGATCGGCTTTGAACTGCATGCCCGCAAAAAAGGCGTTCAACCCTATTCCCGCACCGGAAAGGAAGCGAGTATTTGAAACCGGAAGATACGGGATGGGATCGCGGTTGATCATGATGGTGCCCGCGTCGTAGAACATCACGCCTTGCAGCATTGGTGAAAAGCTATGGCGCAGTTCTATGGTCGCAATGTGGCCCTGATCCCCGGCGCCTTCGCCCTGCGGGTAGGCTCGCACCCCATAAGCGCCTCCCAGCGAGAATTGTTCCGAAGAGTTGAGATTCTTGCTGGCGAATTGGCCGGAAAGCGCCAGTGAAAGCGAGTAACTGCTGCTCAGGCGCTGCAGGCGGTTGAGGTTGTAATCGATGCGAGTAAATGCACCGTTGGTATTGATCGTCAATTCGTCTATGAACAGCGAGACGGGATCCATGCTCAAGTGGCCGGTCGCAACCGAAACGTTGTACAGCGTAACGCCCGCGCCGCCAAGCGTATCCTGGTGATTACCCGTCACGCCTAGAGTACCGACCTGAACTGTCTTGTCGCTGTACAGGACCAGATTAACATCATTGAGCTGTTTGTATTCCAGCGTGATCGTTCCCGAGAGATTGCTTTTTTGACTGCGAATGAACGGGTAAACCGCAAACAGGCTCGCAATGGTAGCCGTGCCATGCGCATCCAACGAGGCGAACTCCTTGCCCAGGCGATAGCTGGTATCGGAATAGGCCGCGCCCATGCGCAAGCCCCTGCTTCCCACCGGAATCTGGTAGGCGGCATAGGCATAAATGAGATTCTGATCGCTGGTCAATGCGCGGAATGTGATCTGGTCTCCGATCTTGAGCGGGCTGTTAAATCCCAGTTCGGCTCCCAGTCGATACTCTCCGGTAAAGTAGTTGCCATAGTTGTCCGCCTGGATGTTTCCGGCATAAGCTGCGGAAGGCGCCAGCTCGATGACAAGGTCGGTGGCACCCACACTGGCGCCGGGTTGCAGCGAGGCGCGCGCAGATCCCACACCCGGGGTTTCGTTCAATAATAACAGCGCGCGTTCCACGGGTGCTGCCTGCAACACCTCTCCGCTATTGATACCGCCGAAATAACCGGAGGCGCGCTGATCCGACAATCTCGATTGATTATCTATTCGCTGCTCGCCGATATGGCCTTCCTCGACATTGATCGTCACCACGCCATCCTTGATCTCCTGTGGCGGGATATAAGCCCGTGCCACGATATAGCCGCGTTGATGGTAGTAGGCAGTGATACGTGCCGCCCCTTCAGTAAGTTCTGCAAGCGTATGGTCGCTGCCAACCAGGTCGCCCAGCAAAGATTCAAGTTCGGCAGTCGCGATCTTGCTGTTCCCCGAAACATGGATGGCATTCACCATGACGCGCATCGCGGCGTTCGGTTTGGGTTTCGGAGCAGCGGACTCTTCCGGTACAGGCGCGGGTTCTGCAGTCGGTATTGACGTGGGTGTTGCGGCTACGGGTGCCTCTATAGGTTCCTTGCTCTCTTTCTTGGCGACCGAAAAGATTTCCACGCGACGATTTTTTGCCCGGCCCTTTCTGGTCTGGTTATCGGCGATAGGATAGGCGGAACCTGCCCCGCTGATACTTATACGGTGTCCTGCCACGCCTTTGGTAACAAGATAATTCCTCACCGAATCGGCAAGTCCCAACGACAGCGATGGTCTTGCCTTATTGTCTGAATAGCCGGTAATTTCCAGTTTCACATCGGGATGCTTACGCGCATATTTGACGACTGCATCCAGTTCGCTGCCGGCTTCCGGTTTCAACTGGACGGTCCCGGGAAGGAAACTGTTGTATTCGATGGTGACCAGTTTATTCCCCGGAGCAGATTTCCCGGATTCAGATTCAGAAACGGGTTCAGACGCCGGTACTGAGCTGGCAGAGGGTTCGGGTTCAGCAACCGGTGTTGCATTGGCAGCCGGTGTAGATGTGGGTGCAGCTGCTGGCACGATTGCAGGCGCCGCGACAGGTGCAGATGCGGCAGCAGGCTGCAATGGAGGTGTCGTTTTCGGCAGGCTCAACTCAGGCTGCTGCTGCAACTCTCGTATCGTTTGACCCGAATCGGGCAAGGGCACTGCGATGACGGGCAAATCGCAAAGCAACATCAAAACAGCCGCTGCGATGCGATTAGATTTAATTTGCGTCATTCGCTATATGGTAACGGATTACCCGCGTGCAGGCCTGCCCGCTGGCTCAATTTACTGTACCGTCATTACCCCGTTGATAAACGAACTGATGGAGTAGTTTCCGCCCGGACCTACGGTCAAGGCCAGCGTACCTTGTGTGATAGGAGTGGTGCCCTTTCCCGTGACATTGACCGCCAATAGCCCGCTGAATACGGTATTGATCGAATCTCCCAGAACTAGTCCGGCGCCGCCGACGGTATAGGTCAACGGAGGAATCGTGCCACCAAACATCATGGTCTTGTTGTCGGCGCTGACGATCAGGAGACGCGGCGTGATACTTGAAATCAAGCCTCCAGGCTGGCTGATGCTGTAGTTGCCTCCGTCCGTGCCTAACAATGCAAGTGATACCGGCTTATTCGTTCCGACATTGGGGTTTGCAAACAGCCCGGTCAGGCTGACGGAGTCGCCACCCAGCACGCCATTCAGCGTCGCACCGCTTACGGTAATGTAGGCATTTCCGTCATATACCTTGCTTGAAGGCACAACAGGCGTTCCTGTGTAAGTCAGCGCGCGCTGGGAAATGTTGGCGGTCAAGCCGGTCGGTTGCACCAAGGTGTAATTGCCCGCATCGGCACCGCTGATGGTGTATCCGGTGACGGTCACAATTTTCCCGTTGCCGACGTTCTTGTTGGCGAACACGCCGCTGCCACTGCCGCCCAGGGTTACGACATCGCTGCCCAAGACGGTGACCTTTGCGGTGCCCACCAGCGTGGCCGCTGTGGTGGCGTCATAGACTTTGTTTGCAACAGTCACGCCGGTGACCGCAAGAATCGCGGGAGTGATATTTGCAGTGGCACTCGCAGTACTACCGGACAGCGAGTAATTGCCGGCGTCTGCGCCTCCCAGCGTGATGCCGCTGATATTGACTGTCTTGGCTGTGCCCACATTCTTGTTGCTGAAGGTGCCGGTCGCGCCGCTGACCGTAAGCACGTCGCCCGAGACCATGCCGGCAAATACAGCACCGCTGGTCACCAGAGATGCGGCGGTGCTGGCATCATAGGTCTTGTTGCCGGCTGTGATCCCGGTGATGTTGGCGATAGTCGCCTTGGTGATGTTGGCGGTCAGACCGCTTGCCGGCAGCGTGTAATTGGAAGCTTTCAAACCGGACAAGGACAAGGTCACGGCTTTTCCGGTGCCAACGTTTTTGTCGGCAAACAGTCCGCTCACGGTTATATCATTGACATCTCCCGCCACCAGTCCGCTGATACCGGTAATGCCGGTCACCGTGGCGATCAATGTGCCGTCGTATACCTTGTTCGCCGCGACCGGAGTGCCGGTATAGGTCAGCGCGCGCGGGGTGATGTCTGCGGTCACGCCGGGCAGGGTATAACTATAGTTGGCGGCATCTTTTCCCGTCAAAGCTACGGATACGTTAAGGCCTGTTCCGACGTTCGGAGTAACGAAGGTTCCGACCATGGAAGCGGCATCGCCGCTCACCACACCGTTCACGGTGATTCCGCTGATCGTCGCGCTGGTGTTTCCGTCATAGACCTTGTTGCTTGCCAAAGGCGTACCCGTAATGGTGAGGGGCTTGGGTGTGATGTTGGCGTTCATGACCGGTTGTTGCAGGATGTAGTTGCCTGCATCCGCTCCACTCAGAGTGTTGGGGCCGAGAATGACCTGGATCTTGTTGCCGACGTTCTTGTTGGCGAACACACCGGTGGGAGTGCTGGACAAGGACACGACATCTCCGCTTAGCATGCCGGAGATACTGGCCGTGCCCGTCAGGGTGGCGGTGGTGTTGCCATCATAAACCTTGTTCTGTGCCGTCAACCCGGTAATCGAAATGGGAAGGCCGAGGATAGTGACCTTGGGCAAGCTGCCCACGAGCGTATAGTTGCTCACCAAGCCGGGCGTCAGCCAGGAGTAAGTGGGACCCAGGTCTACGCCATTACCCAGTGCGAGGGTGCCCAGCGCTACGGGTTTGCCGGGTCCGGCGTTTTTGTCCGTCATGGAGCCGCTGCCGGTGAGGGTTAGGGTTTCGGAAATGCCGCCGACTGTGACGCCGTAGACCGTGCCGAAAACGCTGGCATCCACAATCGCGGATTGATTGTAACTACGGCTGCCGTACAGTTTGACGACATAGGGCGTGATCGTCGCGGTTTGAGTGCCGCCTACCAGCGTATAGTTGCTGGCCATCCCGCCATTGGTTCCGTCGCCCAGTGCCAGCGTGCCCAGCGAGAACGTGCCCAGCGCAGTTGAGTAGGTCCCGACATTCTTTGACGCCACGGTGCCTGCGCCGCTGAGGGTCAAGGTTTCCGTCCCAACCAATGTTCCCATCGTGCCCGGCGCGGTGGTGAACATGCTTGCGGCGGCATTCGTCGTGCCATCATACTGGCGGGAGCCTGACATGCTCACCACATAGGGGGTAATCTGCCCCGCTCCTACTGCCGCAGTCGGCAGGATATAGTTGCTAAGCAAGGTGCCAGTATTCGCCGTGAAGTCGGTCGGGGCCAGAGTGGAGGCTACCGTGGTCGCGGTGAGAACGTCCTTGCTTTGGGTGGTCAGTATTGCGTCGGTGTAATAGGTACCGGCCGTTCCCGTATTGACCGTTCCGCCTTCTCCGGCAACGAAGCCTGTCAGCGCAAAGTTGGCGGAAGAAAGCGTTGCGCTTGTGTTGCCGTCGTATACTTTGGTGGGATTGCCGATGATGGCAACATACAATTGAGCCGGATCGATGGTCGCAGTCTGCGTGCCGCCGGTGAAGGTGTAGTTGCTTGCCAGACCGCCATTGGTTCCATCACCCAGTGTCAGTCCCGGCAATATGACCGGGTATGTTCCCACATCCTTGGATGCGACGTTGCCTGACCCGCTGAGCGTCAATGTTTCCGTTCCAACCAATGGGCCCAAGGTAAAGATGCTCGCATCCACGATTGTCGTCCCGTCGTAAACACGGGAGCCGGTCATGCTTACCGCAAAGGGGTTGACGGTATAGTTGGCCGCAGAGGTGAAACCGGCAAAGCTGTAGTTGGCCGAATCGGCACCACTGATCGCACTCGCTGTCTGTGTGTAGCTGCCGGCATTGAGGTTGCCGCTACCGCTATAGATCGGGTTGACGATGCTCGATGTCGAAGTGACAACGTCCGTGCCGATGATATTGCCGAAGCTGACCGCACCGGTTGCAGCTGGCGTTCCATAGGTTGTGCTGACGGAAGCAATCGCGGCTCCGGTCAGCGCCAGCGGGTTGATCGTGTAGTTGGACGCAGAGGTGAAGCCGGCGAAACTGTAGTTGGCCGCATCCGTTCCGCCCAGCGTGGTGCTCGCGGTCTGGGTATAGCTTCCGGCGACGAAGTTGCCGCTGCTGCTGGTCGCGCCGGTGTTGACGCCGGCTGTGCCGGTCACAAGGTCACCGCTGATCACATTGCCAAAGCTCACTGCACCGGGATTCAGCGCAGAACCGTAGATCGAGCTGCTTGCCGCGATCGCGGCTCCAGTCAGCGCCAGCTGGCCGACCGTGTAGTTGGCCGCCGAGGTGAAGCCGGCAAAGCTGTAGTTGGCCGCATCCGCACCGCTGATCGCACTCGCGGTCTGCGTGTAGCTGCCAGCTTTGAGGTTGTTGCTGGTGCTATATGCCGGGCTGACGATGCTCGATGTCGAAGTGACGACGTCAGTCCCGATGATATTACCGAAGGTCACCGCGCCCGAAGCAGCTGACGTTCCATAGGTGGTGCTCACCGCCGCAATTGCAGCACCGGTCAGCGCCAGCGGGTTGATCGAATAGTTGGCCGCCGAGGTGAAGCCGGCAAAAGTATAGTTGCCCGCATCCGTTCCGCCCAGCGTGGTGGCGGCGGTCTGCGTGTAGCTTCCGACGACGAAGTTGCCGCTGCTGCTGACCGCGCCGGTGTTGACGCCGGCCGTGGCAGTCACAAGGTCACCACCGATTAGGTTACCGAAGCTCACTGCGCCGGGGGCCAGCGCAGCGCCATAGGTCGAACTGCTTGCCGCGATCGCCGCACCGGCCAGCGCCAGTTTGTTGATCGTATAGTTGGCCGCCGAGGTGAAGCCGGCAAAGCTGTAGTTGCCCGCGTCCGTTCCGCCCAGTGTCGTGCCAGCGGTCTGTGTGTAGCTTCCGACGATGTAGTTGCCGCTCGTGCTGGTGGCGCCGGTATTGACGCCGGCCGTGGCGGTCACGGTATCACCACTGATCACATTGCCGAAGCTCACTGCACCGGGATTCAGCGCAGAACCGTAGATCGAGCTGCTTGCCGCGATCGCCGCACCGGTTAGCGCCAGTTTGTTGATCGTGTAGTTGGCCGCCGAGGTGAATCCGGCAAAAGTATAGTTGCCCGCATCCGCGCCGCCCAGTGTCGTGCTCGCCGTCTGCGTGTAGCTGCCGACGATGTAGTTGCCGCTGGTGCTGGTGGCGCCGGTGTTGACGCTGGCCGTGGCAGTCACGGTATCACCACTGATCACATTGCCGAAGGTGACTGCACCGGGATTCAACGCAGAACCGTAGGTCGAACTGCTTGTCGCGATCGCCGCACCGGTCAGCGCCAACGGCGTGATGGTGCCCGTGACTCCGCCAACCCCGGCCACCGTGTAGTTGCCGGCATCCGTACCGCTCAATGCGACACCGCTTAGCGTCACGATCTTGTTGTTGCCTGCGTTCTTGTCAACAAAACTTCCGCTGATGCTGCCGGTTGCGATACTGACCGCGTCGCCGGTGATCAGGCCTCCAAAGCTCACCGAACCCAGGTTCAGGGTCGCACTGGTGGTACCGTCATAGACCTTGGTATTTACTGCGATGCCGCTCACCGTCAACGCCAATGGGTTGATCGTGTAGTTGGCCGCCGAGGTGTAGCCCGCAAATGTATAGTTGCCAGCGTCCGTTCCGCCCAGCGTTGAGCTTACTGTCTGCGTGTAGCTTCCGACGATGTAGTTGCCGCTCGTGCTGGTGGCGCCGGTATTGACGCTGGCCGTGCCGGTCACAACATCACCGCTTACGACATTGCCGAAGCTGACCGCGCCGGCAGTAGCCGCCGTTCCGTAGGTCGTGCTGACCGGCGCAATCGCCGCACCGGTCAGCGCCAGTTGGCTGACGTTATAGTTGGCAGCCGAGGTGAAGCCGGCAAAGCTGTAGTTGGCCGAATCTGCACCGCTGATCGTGCTCGCCGTCTGCGTGTAGCTGCCAACATGGAGGTTGCCGCTGGTGCTGTACAACGGGCTGACGATGCTCGCCGTGCTGGTTACAGTATCGCCGGAGATGACATTGCCGAAGCTGACCGCGCCGGCAGCAGCCGCCGTTCCGTAGGTCGTGCTGACCGGCGCAATCGCGGCTCCAGTCAGCGCCAATGGCGTGATGTTCGCCGCAACCGTCTGCCCGGTCGCTAGGCTGTAGTTGCTCGCCAGTCCGCCATTGGTGCCGTCCGCCAGCACGTTGCTGTCGGCGGTCACCAGATTCGCGGTCAGCACGTTTTTGCTGTTGAAGGTCGCCGTGCCCGTGGCCGTCACCGTTTCCGTGCCGACCAGTCCGCCGGTGATGGTGAACGTCGGTGTCGCCGTAGTGGTGCCGTCATACACCTTGTTCTGTGCAGCGATCGTCGCTGTCAGTGTCGCGGGGGTGATGCTCGCCGCTTGGCTTGCTGGCTGACTAAACAGGGAATACAAGCCGGCATCTGTGCCGCCAAGGCCATAGCCCGAAAAGTTAACGGTTGTAGCCGTCGCCACATCTTTGCTGTTAAAGCCTGCCACTCCTGCAGACAAGCTTACTAATTGACCAGCAGAGAGACCGTCGGGGCCGGCCAGGAATGTGAACGGGGTATTTAGCGTTGCAGTAGTATTGCCATCGTAAGTTTTGTTTTGCGCAGTTGCCGACGAGTTGTCGACGAACACCAACATGTAGGAACTCAGCGTGCCGCCAGTTACGTTAGTGGCATAGTTCGTGGGCGTAGCGTATGAACTCGGGTTGTAGAAAAAATTTGCTGTACCCGTATTCAAGGCCACAGCGCCAGCACCGGAGAAATTCACGGTTCCTGCTGCTGCACCGGGACCATTCCCTGTGTTGTCGGCACGCAAGACGACACTGCCAGCCCCCGTTGCCCCTACACTGGCGTCTATTATCTGATTGACATTCACGTCGTGATAAGCACTCAATGTCAGCGTGGTGTTGGCGGTCCAGGCAATTGGATCATTGACGATGATATCGCCGATGCCTGCCGCATTCCCGGTTCCGCACGTGGCGCCGGTACATGTGGCCGAACCGGCTGCTGTCTGAATGGTTACCGCGCCGACACCCAGCGCAGTGGACAACGCGGCACCTGTGATATCACCACCTGTTGCCGCAATGGTGAAGTCGTAGGGATCGATCAGCCAGTTTCCGGCCAGCCCTTGTGGAGCCGCGGTCGTGACGTTGCTGCCATCAGCGATCTTGACGTGCGCGGCGCTGGTCTCGATAAGGCCGCCGTTTCCGCCGTTCGGTGCCGAGGCATCCAGCGTACCGCCGACATTGACGCTACCGTTTTGCATGTCGCTCATCAGCTTGATGATGCCACCGACGTTCTGAATGGTGTGCGCTTCGACAATGCCAGTGTTGTTGACCACTGCCGTGCTGAGCGTGTCCGCAGCCTTGGCGGACAGGATGACTTGCCCGCCGTCCGCCTGGATCAGCTGATTGTTCTCCGCCAGTGCATTGAGCGTGCCCTGATCGATGCTATACGAAAGCAGCGAACCGTTGCTAACGGTAAGCGTAACCTGGTCGCCGGCGCCCAGCAGCGCAACACCCGAAGGGGCCGTAATGGTTCCGTTGTTGCTGATTGCCGGGCCGAGCAGTGCTACATAGCCCCCGCTGGCGGCATTGAGCGTGCCTTGATTGTCAACGGTTCCGACTGCACCGACATTCGTGAATACGTTATTGCCCGCCATGAAATCGGTGTCGCTCAGACTCAGCGTGGAAGCGACCAGTCCGCCGACATTCACCTGCGCCGTGCTTCCGAACAGAACACCGTTGGGATTCAGCACAAACACCTGACCATTGGCACTGAGGCTGCCGAAAAAGGAAGTCGGATTCCCATCCAGCACGCGATTCAATGCGATCGAGGATGCGCCGGGCTGGGTGAATTGCACGGTCTCGCTGCTGATGGTATTGAAGCTTTGCCAGTTGATGGCCAGGTTCTGGGTGGTTTGATTCACCGTGGTGGTATTCGCGACCGACTGGTCTATCGTGCCGGTACCCGCACTGACCACCCCGCCAACAGGCTGTGCATATGCGGGCAGAACCAGTACGGACTCCATGCTGAAGCAGAACAAAACTGTCGCGGAAATCCTCCGCAACGACGCTGTATGAAAGCATCCGTATTTGTTCATAGCCTGTACCAAAATGTGTAAAAGACCCCGGTCAATCCTTACACTTCGATTGATTCATGGCGCCTTCATTAAAAATTGTTACCGGTTAATTGCGAAATTTATTTATATAACATTGATATACGCAATTAACATGCCTGATTATTGTTGATTTCGGCCATCTTATCACAGGGTTTGCGATGACAAAACAATGGCGATCAACCGTAAAGCCTGCGCCCGCGTATCCTGGCGCGATGCGCCTTGCGCTGTTCAGCCTCGGTGAGCGGTTTTGGCTTGGTCCCCTCGAAAGGATTCTTGCTGGATTTGTATTGGATTTTCAGGGGCGTGCCTCTCAATTTGAAGATTTCACAGAAGGTTCGTTCCAAATATCGGGAATAACTGGCCGGGACATTGTCCAGCCCGCTGCCGTGTATCACGATCAGTGGCGGGTTGCTTCCGCCCTGGTGCGCATAGCGCATCTTCGGTTTGAAACGCCCCACTTTCGGCGGCTGCTGTTTTTCCATCGCGCCGATCAGCGCGCGGGTAAGTTTCGGTGTCGACAGTTTTGCCATCGCCGCCGCGTACGCTTCATCCACTGATTTCAACAATCCTGTTATCCCGTTGCCCTGCAATGCGGAAATGAAGTGCAGCTTGGCGAAACTGAGGAAGTGAAGTTTGCGTTCGATGTCGCGCTTGACCCGGTCCCTGCGGTATTCGTCCAACCCGTCCCATTTGTTGACTGCCAGCACCAGCGCTCGTCCCGCCTGCAGCACGAAATCTGCAACGTGGGCGTCCTGCTCGGTGATCTGGTCGCGGGCATCCACCACCAGCACCACCACATTGGCATCTTCGATCGCCTGCATGGTCTTGATCACGGAGAATTTCTCGACCGCCTCCTCCACCTTGCCGCGACGGCGCACGCCGGCGGTATCGATGATGGTGTATCGCTTTCCGTCGCGCTCGAAATCGATGTAGATGCTGTCGCGCGTGGTGCCCGGTTGGTCGAAAGCGATCATGCGCTGCTCGCCGAGTATCGCGTTCACCAGCGTGGACTTCCCGACATTGGGTCTGCCAACGATGGCCAGTTTGGGCGGATGTTCGTGATCATCCGCTTCCTGTTCTGTCACGGGCGGAAAATTCTCCAGTGCGATCTCGACCACTTCGTTCACGTTGTCACCGTGTGCCGAAGAGATCGGCAGCGGTTCACCCAGACCCAGCTCGTAGAATTCCGCGGCAACTTTGGCGCGCGCCATGCCCTCGGCTTTGTTGACCAGCAACAGGATCGGTTTGCCGGTCTTGCGCAATTGCTCGGCGATGATGGTGTCCTGCGGCGTGCAGCCGGAGCGGCCATCGACCAGGAACAAAACCACGTCGGCTTCATCCACGGCCTGGTGGCTCTGCTTGGCCATCTCGAACAGGATGCCTTCTTTTGCGACCGGCTCCAGTCCGCCGGTGTCCACCACCAGAAAGGGAAGATCCCCCACCCTGCCTTTTCCGTAATGGCGATCGCGGGTCAGCCCCGGCAGATCGGCGACCAGTGCATCGCGGCTGCGCGTGAGGCGGTTGAACAAGGTGGACTTGCCCACGTTCGGGCGGCCGACCAAAACCAGTGTGGGCAGCATAGACAGTCTATTTGATCGCCAGCGAATAGAGATCGCCGCCGCGTGTCTGTACCAATATCCCGTTGTCCATCTCGATCGGCGCCGCCACGATCGCACCTCCCTCCAGTTCGATACGCGCGGCAAAATTTCCGTCATCGCGTTTCAAACCATGCAGATATCCTTCGAAGTCGCCGACGACGACAAGATCTCGGATGGCATAAGGGGCGGTGACACCGCGCAACAACATCTGTGCATTCTTCCATGTCGTGCTGCCGGTGGTCTTGTCCAAAGCATAGACCGATCCGTCCGTGTCAGTGACATAAAGAAAACTGCGCAGCAACATCATGCCCTTGTCGCTGGAGATATCGCGGCTCCACAGCGGGCTGCCTTGCGCCGGGTCAAAGCACGCGAGTCGGCCCTGGAAGGAAATGGCGCAGACCTGTTCGTCATCCACGACCGGGTCGCTGGTAATGTCGCTGATGCGTTCCAGTTCGGTATTGCCGCTAGGCTGGGACACTTGGACTTCCCACAGAACTTCACCGTCCTTGATCCTGATCGCGGTCAGTTTCCCGCCGGCAAATCCGGCATACGCGACGCCACGCTGGACGGCCACTCCGGCGTGGCTGCGCACGACCAGCGCAGGCGTGCTGCGTTCATAAATCCAGACGCGCTTGCCATCGGACGCATCCAGTCCGGAGATGCGTCCGTCGCCGCTGCGCACCATGACAACTCCGTCCGTGACTTGCGACACGCTCAACACTTCACTGGAAACCAGACTCTTCCATTTCGGTTTACCGTCTTCGTCATAAGCCAGCACATCGCCCTTGTCCCCGCCGACAAGAACGAGCCCGTCTCCGCTGGCCACACCGCCACTGACCGTAATGCCGGTCTTGATGCTCCATATTTGTTTGCCGGTGGTATGGTCCAGGCGCGTCAAGTTGCCATTGGCGTCCGCACTATAGACCGCATCTTTGGTCAGCGCTGCCCGCAACAGATTCGAGCCCTGATTGCCGACATTGTTGTGCCAGCGGATCTCGAACTTCGCGGTCTCGCTGAATGCGACGAGCTTGGCAGGCTCGGCATCCCCTTTTACGCCGGCCCAGTCCGGGATCGATTCATCCGTGGACGCGCAGCCGCCCAGCGCGAACAGAAATCCCAGAAACAGCCCCTGCCAAAGCCTGCCAAGAGCCCTGGCACAAGATCCCGGCGAAGAACCGCTGCAAGAGGGCGTGTACATCTAGCAGCTTCCGGTCATTTCGCAGGCCCGAGGGCATCCAGCTTCATCTGGATCAGGCTGCGATACATGCTTTGCGCGCTGACCTTTTCATATGCCAGCTTGTACGAACTCCTTGCTTCATCGATCTTGCCCTGCGCACTGAGCACATCTCCCCTCAAATCGTCGTACAGGCCGTCGAACGAGTCCGGATGTTTCGCGTCCAGAAGGATCAGCGCATCCGCATATTTCTTCTCGTCCAGCAGGATAGCCGCGAGGCGCAACCGCGCAACGTCCTTGAGGTCGTCTTCCCCGGCATGGTCTATGACCCATTGCAATTGGGTCTTGGCGCGAGCCTTGTCATTGGCCTGTTCATTCACTTGCGCCGCCAGCAACGCGGCACGAGTCGCATATGGGGTGGATGAAAATTTATCCATTACCGCGGCGGCTGCATCGTTGATGCGTTTGGCATCGTTGCTGGACAGTTGCTGGGTGAATTGCTGATACAGAGTCGCGGCTTCTACGGCCTGCTGGTGACGGTAATAATGCCAGCCGCGCCAGCCGCCCATCGCGACGACCACGACCAGCAATGCGCCGAGTATCTGGTTGCGGTTCTCTTTCCACCACGCCGTCAATGCTTCAAGTTGTTCCTGTTCGTGCGAATCCAATACAGCCATGTGTGTGCCCCTACTTGAAATATTTGTTGATTGTCGATGTGAGATCCCGCACGCTCACCCGTTCCTGTTCGCCGCCCTGCATCGGCTTGATGCCGACTTCGTTCGTCTGCGCTTCGTCATCACCGATGACCACTGCAACGCGCGCACCGCTGGCATCGGCTTTTTTCATCTGCGACTTGAAACTGCCCCCGCCACAATGCAACACCACCCTCTTCCTGTCATCGCGCAATAACTCCGCCACCCTGCTTGCGAGCTGCCCGGCCAGTTCGCCCTGATGAACCACGTACACATCCAGCTCATGTTTCGGCAGAGCCATGCCATCTTCCTGCAGCAGCGCCAACAACCGCTCGATACCCATCGCGAAACCGGTGGCGGGGACGGATCCTCCGCCGATTTGCTCGACCAGCCCGTCATAGCGCCCTCCCGCGCAGATCGTTCCCTGCGCGCCAAGGCGTGTAGTCACCCATTCGGTCACGGTACGGTTGTAATAATCCAGCCCGCGCACCAGACGCGGATTGATCTCGAACGGCACCTCGTGGCGTTTGAGAATCGCCTGCACCCCGTCGAAATGCTTCAGCGCATCCTCTTCCAGCTCGTCCATCAATTTGGGTGCGGACGCGATCAACTCCTGCATCGCCGGATTCTTGCTGTCCAGGATACGCAACGGATTGGAGTGCAGACGGCGCGTCGCATCGGCATCCAGCACCTCTTTATGCTGCTCGAAATGCGCGACCAGCTTGGCGCGATGGCGAAGCCTGGCGCCCGCATCGCCCAAGGTATTCAGCTGCAGGGTGACATCTCCAAGTCCGAGCTGGTTCCACAGACGCGCGCACATCAGGACATGTTCCGCATCGATGTCCGGCCCGGCGAAACCCAGCGCTTCCACGCCGAATTGATGGAACTGGCGGTAGCGTCCTTTCTGCGGACGCTCGTGGCGGAACATCTGACCGCTGTAGTACAGACGCTGCGGCGCGTTGTACAGCAGATTGTGCTGCAGCACGGCACGCACGCACGATGCGGTTCCCTCCGGGCGCAACGTCAGCTGGTCTCCGTTCAATGCGTCGGCAAAGCTGTACATCTCCTTCTCGACGATGTCGGTAACTTCGCCGATTGCGCGCTTGAACAAGTCCGTGGGTTCCACCAGCGGCATGCGGATGTTGCGATAGCCGTAGCTGTGCAGCCAGTCGCGCACCACTTCCTCGAACCACAGCCACATCCCGGCCTCGTCCGGCAGAATATCGTTCATGCCGCGAACGGCTTGCAGGGTTTCGTTGCTGCTCATCTTTTATGGACGACTTCCTAAGCGGATTGAAGCGCATTGATGCGCGTTTGATCCTGTGCTTCATGGTTGCGCGGGGCATAATTGCGCGCCACGTAGTCATCCACGATTTGCGTGAACTCGCCGGCGATGTTGTCGCCGCGCAGGGTCATCGCTTTTTCGCCGTCGATATACACGGGCGCGGCGGGACTCTCGCCGGTTCCCGGCAGACTGATGCCGATATTGGCGAGCTTGCTTTCTCCCGGGCCGTTCACTACACAGCCCATCACCGCTACGGTCATGTTCTCCACACCTTCGTAGCGATCACGCCATAGCGGCATCTGCTCGCGCAAGTGCGTCTGGATGCGTTGCGCAAGTTCCTGGAAGAAACTGCTCGTGGTGCGCCCGCAACCCGGACACGCCGTCACCATCGGCGCGAATGCACGCAATCCCAGGGTCTGCAAGATCTCCTGCCCGACAATGACTTCCTGGGTGCGGTCCCCACCCGGCTCGGGAGTCAGCGAAATGCGTATCGTGTCGCCGATGCCTTCCTGCAGCAGCACCGACAGCGCAGCGGTCGAGGCGACGATGCCCTTGGAACCCATACCCGCCTCGGTCAACCCAAGATGCAGCGCGTAATCACACTGCCGTGAGAGCGCGCGGTAAACTGCAATCAGATCCTGAACCTCGCTGACCTTGCAGGACAATACGATCCTGTTGTGCGCCAAACCGAGCTGCTCGGCACGAGCGGCGCTTTCCAGCGCGGACGCGATCAGTGCGGCACGCGTCACTTCGTTTGCTTCTTTGGGTTGCGGCAAACGCGAGTTTTCATCCATCATGCGCGCCACCAGATTCTGGTCCAGGCTTCCCCAGTTCACCCCGATGCGCACCGGCTTGTCGTACCGGACCGCGGTTTCCACCATCATCGTGAACGGATCATCTTCCTTGCGGCTGCGCCCGACGTTGCCCGGGTTGATGCGGTATTTCGCCAGGGCCTGCGCGCAGTCCGGAAACTCGGTCAGCAGGCGATGGCCGTTGTAATGGAAATCACCGACCAGGGGGACATCGCAACCCATGCGGTCCAATCGTGCCCGTATGTTTGCAACCTGCGCCGCGGCTTCGGGTGTGTTGACCGTGATGCGCACCAGTTCAGAACCGGCCCTGGCCAGATCGAAAACCTGTTGCGCCGTTGCAGCCGCATCCGCAGTGTCGGTATTTGTCATCGACTGCACCACGACGGGCGCACCGCCTCCCAGCATGACCCTGCCGACCAGCACTCGCTGCGACGGGCGGCGTTTGATCATCGCGCTCATGCTCACTCCAGCGTGATCCGCGCCACTTCGCTCGAGGAACTGATGTAAGGCGTCAAATCCACCGGCACACCGTCCTTGTACAAATGCGTCGTGGCCGCATGGCCGATCACCAGCGACAGGGGCAGGTGGCCCCGCACGTTCAATTCGCTTCCGCGCGGGTTGATCTGCGAAGATATCATTTTGCCATCCTTGTCGGTGATTTCAGTCCACGACTCTTCATCAAAAACCAGCCGCAGCATTGTGGCGGGACCCTCTGTGTCACCGGAGTTTCCGCCGTCATCCGCCCCGGGTTTAGGTACAGCCTGAACAGCCTTGGTCTTGGCCGCCTGTACCGAAGACTGCGCTTCCGTCGCAGCAGCCTTGGTCTTGGCCGCCCTGACGGAAGATTGCGCAGCAGCAGGAGCTTGCTCTGCAGTCACAACAGCTTTGGTCTTGGCCGCGTGTACCGAAGATTGCGCTGCGATCGCCCGAGATTCCCGCTTGGTTTCCGTAACGGTAGATTGCTGTCTGGATTCAACGTCGGACGAAGATTGGCGTTTGGTCTCTGCAAGGCTGGAAGGTGCAGCCGGATTGGGTTTCTCGACGATCAGCTCGGGCTTGACCTGATTTTGAGCCGGCAATGCTATCGGAGTTTCAACCTTGGCGCCTGCGGATTGCCTGAGCGGTGTCGTGAAATGCCATACCGAAAACGCCACGGCAATCACCGCCAGCAGCAGCGCAGAGCCAAGCAGGATCAGATTTTGTCTTTGCGAAGTGTTGTCGACGGGATACGGCACATTGACCGACGGCGGAATCAACTCGGGCGGCGCCGTTTTCTCCTGCGGCAACGCCGCCAGCAACGCCTGCGCGTCCAGATTCAGAATCTTGGCATAACTGCGCACAAAACCCCGCAAGAATGCCGGCTCTGGCAGATGCTTGTAGTCATCCGCCTCGAGAGCCTCGATCTGGCGGGGGGCAAACTTGATCTGGGCCGCAACATCCTCAATGCGAAAACCCGCGCGTTCGCGCGCTTCGCGCAAGATCGTTCCCAATGAAGCTGAAGGTGCGCCGCGGCTACCTTGTTCGGGGTTGTTTTGAGGTTCCATCATTCACCATGTGTCAACATTTGGGTTTCACGTGCATCCGGATAACGATTGCGCAATTGCATCGCAAAGCTGGCCTCGGAATTGCGATCCCCGGTCTTGCGATTGATGCGCACGCCCAGCCAGAGTTGTT
Organism: Gallionella sp.; assembly: GCA_035498295.1. Taxonomy (GTDB): domain Bacteria; phylum Pseudomonadota; class Gammaproteobacteria; order Burkholderiales; family Gallionellaceae; genus Gallionella. Next base: position 31,284 of record DATKAK010000083.1, read on the forward strand.
CCGCCGTGAGTTTGTCGGATTTCTGGGCGAAGTCCGCGAAATATTTCCTCGCTGCAAAATAATCGCCATCGGCAAAGTTCATTTCGGCCAGGGCATAGAGCGCCTGCGTCATTCCGGGCTGCACTGTTAGCGCCTTGTTAAGAAAATCCTCGGCATCCTTGTTGTTGCCCGCCTTTCTGGAACATAGACCCGCATTCAGATACGCAAGGCCCGGGGTCACGTACAACGGGTTCTTCAATGCCGCCATGAATTGCGGGATCGACTCCTTTTCCCTGCCGCGCTGGCACAGGAACCAGCCATAGTTGTTATGCGCATCGGAATCCATATTGTCCAGTTGCAGGCTCCGCTTGAAATCTTCCTCGGCTTCCGTGTCTTCGCGCAGCTCCATATGAACCAGTCCGCGCACGTTGTAAGCCGGAGCATAATTCTGATCCGCCTCCAAGGCCTGCTTCAACTCATCCATCGCGACGCCGAGCTGCGCGCGCTCATAGTACAAGGCCGCCAGATCGGTATGCACCTTGGCGCTCTTCAGAGCATGCGAGTTATCCGCGGGCGTACTGCAACCAGCAAGAACAACCGCTATAAACGCCAATCCGATGATCCTGTTCACGGTGCCTCTCGCATTCATCTATACGGCTCCACTGGTGCGATGCGCGGTTCGTTTAGTTCTGTCCTTGACGTGTCCTGCCAGTTGCCCGCAAGCCGCAAGGATGTCATCGCCGCGTGTCTTGCGCGTGGTGGTCACGATATCCGCATGCATCAGCACATCGCGAAATCGCCGGATGACATCCGGAGCCGAACGCCGATAAGGCGTGTTCGGAAACGGATTGAACGGGATCAGATTGAATTTGCAAGGCACCTCGCGCACCAGTTTCACCAGCTCGTGCGCCTGTTGCACCGAATCGTTCACGCCTTCCAGCATCACATATTCGAAGGTGATGAAATCGCGCGGGGCGCGTTCGAGATAACGCCGGCATGCCGCAAGCAATTCCCCGAGCGGATACTTCTGGTTGATCGGCACCAGTTCATCGCGCAGTTCGTCGTTCGGCGCGTGCAGGGATACGGCCAAAGCCACCGGACATTCCTCGCGCAACCGGTCCATTGCCGGCACGATGCCGGAAGTGGAAACCGTCACGCGTCTTCGCGACAGGCCGTATGCATGGTCGTCCAGCATCAGGCGCAATGCGCTCACGGTATTGTCGAAATTCAACAGGGGTTCGCCCATGCCCATCATCACCACATTGCTGATCTTCCAGTTGCCCTCCGCATCCTTGCCGAGCTCATGATTGGCCCACCACAATTGGCCGATGATCTCGGCTACGCTGAGGTTGCGATTGAAACCCTGCTTGCCGGTGGAACAGAACGAACAGTTCAGCGCGCAACCGGCCTGGGTGGAAATGCACAGGGTACCTCGGTCTGCTTCCGGAATATACACGGATTCAACCGCGTTGCCGGTACCGACATCCAGCAGCCACTTGCGCGTGCCGTCTCCGGACAATTCCTCGCGCATCACATTCGGCGCGCTGATGCACGCGCGCTGCGCGAGTTTGCCGCGCAACACGGAGGCGATGTCCGTCATCGCGGAAAAATCGGGCTCCCCGTCTTGGTAGATCCAGCGCATCAACTGGCGCCCGCGGAACGGCTTTTCGCCCATTTCCGTGAGATAAGCCGCCAGTGCGTTAGCATCAAAGTCGAGAAGATTCTGCATCGGGGATATGGGCATCAACATGAATGGATGTTCTTCGCCGAAAAGAAATAGGCGATCTCGGTCTTTGCGTTTTCCGCAGAATCGGAACCGTGCACCGCGTTGGCGTCGATGCTGTCCGCGAAGTCGGCGCGTATCGTGCCCATCTGCGCTTTCTTCGGGTCCGTCGCACCCATCAAATCGCGGTTCTTGACAACGGCGTTCTCGCCTTCCAGCACCTGTATCATCACCGGGCCGGAGATCATGAAATCCACCAGGTCCTTGAAGAACGGGCGGGCGCGATGCACGGCATAGAAGCCTTCCGCCTCGGCGCGCGTCAGGTGGCGCATCTGCGCGGCGACGATCTTCAGGCCGGCATTCTCGAAACGGGTATAAATCTTTCCGATGACATTCTTGGCAACTGCATCGGGCTTGATAATCGACAGGGTACGCTCAACAGCCATGCTACTTTCTCCAAACTCGAATAATGGTTGATAAAAACCTTGACATTCTATCAGGATTTGCCGGCCTGCGCGCCCTGCAATTCAACCCGGATGGCTTCTTCACGCCCATTTTCCAGATACTCCGCCGCGATCGCCACGCCGGGCACGCACACCAGCTCATCGCCGCAATACAGAAGCGGCAAGCGGTCGCGCTGCCAGGGTGGAATCTCGTGTTCTTGCAGCAGATTCTTCAGTGTGCGTGTCGCGCGGGCCGGATGCGGCCTCAGCGTCTCGCCTCCGCGGCGCATGCGCAGCGTCACCGGCGCGTGTTGCAGCTTGGCCAGACTGATCGCTGAGGAATGTTCTCGCCGATTCGGATTGCGTTCAAAGCGCAGCCGTGCGTTCAACGCGGGCCAATCCAGCTCCGCTTCGCCTTGCCATGGCATCGCGAAATCGCTGTCAAAGGCGCCCATCTCGCGCAGCGCGTAAACCCTGCCGTGATAGCGGCGCACCTGCCAGCCGTCCAATTCCACGCACACCGCCGCATCCAGCCTTGCATCGCGCAATTGGCGCAACATGTCTTCCAACTGCGCCACTTGAGGCATGGGCATGCCCGCGCCGTGCAGAAAATAGCGCAGCAGATTCTTTGCCCGCGCAGGTTCCAAAGACCGCAGGCTTTCTACGGCAAGCGTTTCTCCGGCGATCGACCGCGCGCCGTCTTGTTGCGCCAACAGGTCAAGCAGCTTGCCTGCCTCGGCAAAATGTTGCGCGCTGCGCGACAGGGTGTCGCGATATGCCGGAAATCTTTCGCCCAGCAAGGGCAGCACTCTATGTCTCAGGAAATTTCGCGGGTAGCTGTCATCGGCATTGCTTTCATCTTCTATCCACTTCAGCTCATGAGCGGCGGCATACTCGAGGATTTCCTGCCGGGAACAATGCAGGAGCGGCCGCAATGAATCGGGTGCGCCGGCGCGCTTGACATGAAACGGCATCGCGCTTGCGCCGCGCACCCCTGCTCCGCGCAGCAATTGCAGCAACAAGGTTTCCACCTGATCATCGGCATGGTGCGCCAACGCGATGAAGTCGCATGCCTGTCTGGAGAACACCTCGTGGCGCAGCTTGCGCGCCGCCGCCTCCAGGCCATGCGCGCGCAGCGGCGTGATATCCACGCGTTCGACGCGAAGCAGGATGTGCGGGCGCGCGCAAAGATCTTCGCAGAATCGCGACCATGCATCTGCATTCGGGCTGATGCCGTGATGCACATGCAGTGCCGACAGTTTCCAGGAGAAACGCGGTGCGAGTTCATGCAGAAGGTGCAGAAGCACTACCGAATCTACACCGCCACTCAAACCAACCACGATCGAACTGTGCGCATGAACCAGCGGTGACATGACCGACGCTACACGGTCAGCAAGTTGGTTATGGGACACCTTTAACCATCCTCAATGATTACCGGCGGCGATCTCTGGGGGAAACCGCAGCGATCAACCCGGGGGCAATCCTCACGGGACGCGACGACTGAGAGAATAAGTGCTGCGGGTTTCCATTATTGGAGCGAGACTTCCTTGAACTTGCCATAGCTCATCAACCGGTTGAAGCGATCCTGCATCAGACTGCCAATTGGCTTGTTCTGGACCATCTTCAGCGCGTCCTGCAACGCCTTTTTCACACTGTGCATGGTAGCGGCATAATCCCGATGCGCCCCGCCCAAGGGTTCGCTGACGATCTTGTCCACCAGACCCAGCGCCTTCAAACGCGTCGCGGTGATGCCCAGGGTCTCCGCGGCATCGGGCGCCTTTTCGGCGCTTTTCCACAGGATCGAAGCGCAACCTTCCGGCGAGATCACCGAGTAGGTGCTGTATTGCAGCATCAGCAGCACGTCGCCCACTGCGATCGCCAGCGCGCCGCCCGACCCGCCCTCGCCGATCACGGTGCAGATGATGGGCACGCGCAGCTCGCTCATCTCGTAAAGATTGCGGCCGATCGCCTCGGACTGGCCCCGTTCTTCCGCCCCGACACCGGGATAGGCCCCCGGCGTATCGATGAAGGTCATGATGGGAATATTGAATTTTTCCGCCATGCGCATCAGGCGCATCGCCTTGCGATAACCTTCGGGACGCGGCATGCCGAAATTGCGCATGATCTTTTCCTTGGTGTCGCGGCCCTTCTGGTGGCCGATCACCATCACGCTCTGTCCGTTGAAACGCGCCAGTCCCGCCACGATCGCCCGGTCGTCGGCATATACCCGGTCGCCGTGCAATTCCTCGAAATCGGTGAACAGCGCCTCGATATAGTCCAGCGTATAGGGGCGCTGCGGATGGCGCGAAACCTGCGAGATCTGCCAGGGCGAGAGTTTGCTGTAAACGTCCTTGGTCAGCGCCTCGCTCTTCTTCGACAACCGCGAGATCTCGTCCGCGATGTCCAGCGCCGAGTCGTCCTGCATGAAGCGCAGTTGCTCGATCTTGTCTTCCAGTTCGGCTATGGAACTCTCAAAATCCAGAAATGTTACTTTCATGACAATCTTCCCATCCTTGAACGCGCCAAGATGATACTACAAACCGAAGAATCGTTTGATGGTGGCCAATATCTCGCTGCGGCGGCTGGTCATTTCCTTGTTCAATGATTCCTCGTCCAGGTTTTCCAGCGCACTGTCCAGCTGCGCGCGGCGTTCGACGAGAATATGCGAAACCTCATCTGCGATGGATGGCCGCGCCGACATGACTCCCTCAAATGCCTCCTTGTCGAGGCGATAACAATCGATATCGGTCCTGGCGATCACCGATGCGACGCGCGGCGCGCCGGTCATCATGCTCATCTCGCCAAAAAAGCTTCCTTTGGACAATACATTCAGGCTGCGAGTTTCGCCGTTCGCCGTCGTGATGAACACCTCGACGTTGCCGCCGATGATGATGAACAGCCAGTGCTGGCCTGTAGCGCCCTGTTTGGTGATCACGCTTCCCTTGGCGAACTGCATGTACCTGAGCCGTTCGGCCAACTCCCTGAGTTCCTCGTCGGTCATCTGTTTGAACAGTTCCACCTTGCGCAGGGTCTTGATGCGCAGCGCCACTTCACGCTGGCGCACGGCCTCCTCGTACTTTTCGTTTTCCTTGGTGATATGGATGCTTCTTTCTTCCACCGCCAGTTTGATGCCTTCTCTTTGCAGCGCGGTCATGACGTGCCAGCGTATCGCGGCATCCGTCGGGTCATCCGGGGCAAGATCGGTCAGCCAATAGCGCACCGCATAGCGCGCATAGCCGGTGTCGTTGATTTCCATCAGCACGCAATTGGGCAACGGATCCTTCGCGACATTGGCGATTTCGGTCTGCCGGATGGAATCCTCGACCACGTTGACCACTTTGGTAGGCGCGGTCTCCATGCTCACGTTGAACCACACCCAGCGGCGCAACTGCACCGGCTTGTCGGTACGGCGGCCCAACACCAGGAATTTGTTCTTCATCAGCTGGCTGTTGGGAAACACCACGGTTTCCCAATTGCGGGTTTCGACCAGCGTGGACCGCCAGCGAATGTCCACGACCTTGCCGGTCACGTCATCGACCTTGATCCAGTCGCCGATCTGGATCGAATTATCCAGTTGCAATGCGAGGCCGCCGAGAATGTTGCCCAGCGTATCCTGCATCGAAAATGCAACCACGGCGGTGATCATCGCCGAAGTCGCCACGATGCTGCCCAGATCGAGTCCGGCATACCGCAGCCTGACCAGGCCCCATGCGATATACGCGATGATGACAAAGATGTCTTCGGTGATGCGCGGCGGAGTTATGCGCAAGAACGGCAACACGATCCTGAACACCAGCAGGCCCCACAACCTGATCAGCGCGATGCCGCCGCCGATGATAAAGGTCTCGTGCAGCACGGAAGCCGCCATGTCGAATTGCAGGGCATGGATCAGACTGCTCAGGAATTGGCCGAACAGGCAGGCAAGGAAAAAGCCGAGGGTGTTGACGATGCTCTTGCGCTCTTCCTTGCGAAAATGAAACAGCACGAAAGCCAGACCCAGTGCCATCAACAGCACCAGCAGGGATTCTTCACGCCAGAAATATTGAAACGCAGTATCCCAAAATGCCACGGTCACTCCCCAGGTTTCGTACGCGGCATTCTACACCATCGAATACTCTGCCAAGGGCCTGGATCGCCGCCAGAATGCCCAGCTATCGCTGCGCGTCAGCTTTACCTGGTGCATGCCGGCACGGCCCGGGATATCGATCTGCAAACTCGCGATACGCCCCGAGCGTAGCGCCTGCCAGAGCGGACGCGCATGGCTGTTTTCAAAATCCTGCAACGCCGAACGCCAGGCGGCCAGATCGCCGCGCCGCAGCGCGGAACGCAAACCTGTCCACACCAGCAGTTGCCTGCCTTGCGTCTTTTCCTCATGCCATGATGCCGGCCATGCAGAAAACGGAACGTCCGCGGCTGACGCGAACATCTCGACCAGTTGCTCATCCGAGCTTGCGCCGTCATAGGATTTCTGCAGCGCGCCTTCCATGACGCCTGCCCCCCACATCCATAGACTGTTGATCGCCACCTCGCCGCGCGCATCGCGGGCCTCATTGAGCGGATGCGCATGCAGCAGCATCTGTATCTCGTTGAACAACTGGTGCCAGCGTGCTGCATCTTCTCCGTTTGGCAATGCCCCGCGCACATCGCCTCCGGCAACTTGCGAGAGTGGCGCAGTACGGATGCGCGGCAATTCGCTCAGCCTCACATACCAGCGTTGCGGATGCGGGGAAAGGAATTCCATTCCCTGTCCCGCAAAGTGCTGATTCAGGCTGGCGCACAATGCGAACGCTTCATCCTGGCCCACCATGACTTCAGACAGCACTAGCCGGTCGCGCTGCAGTTCCAGGTTAACCGGGTCCGCGCGCATCCAGAACCCTGATCCGAGCCCGTCGTATGCGGCAGAGATCGCCGCGATCGGCGCGTCGCCCCGGTATGCCGCATCAAAGCGATCGCACAGAAATTCTTCCAGAGATACGGGTTCGTGAAGCTCGCTGTGTCCGCGCCCCAGCATCTTTTCCAGGGCAGGCAGGGACAATCCCGCGCTCGCCTCTTCCGCAAAGTCTTTCGGCAGGAACAGATCGGGAACGACCAGGTGCACGGATCTCATATCGGTTCAGTGCGATTCAAAGATTCCGAGCATGCTTGGACAGCCAGGAGGAAACACCATCCAGCGAACGAAAATCATCTGCCGCCCTGGCATCGACATCGGCGAATCGCACCTGCGTCATGCGCGCCAGCGCGCGCCCCGGTCCGAGTTCAAGGAACACGCGGCAGCCGCGTTCGTACAGCATATCCAGACAGCTTCCCCATTCGATGGTGCGATCCAGTTGCTTCGCAAGCTTCTCGACCGCGGTCTCGCGCCGCACCACCCACGCGGCATCGATGCCGGCAACGACCGGCGTGGCGGGAGCGGCCATGGCCGATGCATCGAGCAATGCCCGGAACGGTTCAACCGCACCGCTGAGCAGGGGCGTGTGCGATGCCACTCCCACCTTGAGCCGGGCAAGTTTCGCGCCGCGTTCCAACATATCTTTGCCCAGCTTTTCCAGCACGGCATCTTCGCCGCCGACAACGAATTCATCTTCGCCGATCGCAATTGCGATCCAGGCGCGCTGACCGTCACACAGTCGTTCCACCTCGTTGCGCCGCAGACCCTGCGAAGCGATCAGCCCGCCATGCGCAGCGGCCGCAGCCTTGTCCATCAATGCGGCACGTTCGGCGGCGATGCGCGCCAGCCCGGTCGCATCGAGCGCACCCGCACAGGCATAAGCCCCCAGTTCGCCGACGCTGTATCCGCAGAAGGCGGCTGGTTTCGGAACATCTTGTCGCAGCGCGGTCCAGAGCGCCAATTGCGCAAGGCAGATCAGCGGCTGCGCGATCGCGTTGCGGAAAATCTTGTCGCTTTGCGCGACCACTTCGCGCAATTTGAATCCGAGTTCGGTCTCGCCCGTCTTGATGACATCCAGGGCTGCCGGATGACCCGCGATCATGTCCAGCATCGCCGGATGCTGCGCACCCTGCCCCGAACACAGGATGGCCAAACTCATAAGGGCTCGACCTGCAACTGGTGCACGAACCGCGCCGCGGCAAGCAGATCGGCGCAGCCGCCCGGCGAAAGATTCCTTGCCGAGCACTGGCGGTGCAAAGATTCCGCGCGCCGCCACCACCCTGCTTCGAATATGCTGCCGCGTTGCAGAAATTCTGCGGCCTGCGTCTGGATAAACCGCAGCCCTTCTGCTCCGCCGCGAAACAAAACGTTGGTATCCGTGGTTCCAGCCAGCAACGTGAAGAAAGCATGCAGCAGCGCGTGATCTATATCGGCACCCCGGGCCAGCGCATCACGCAAGGCTGGCAGCGCAATCCCGAACACCGATGGGAAACCCATCAGCGCTTCGCCGCGCGCGCCGGTGACACCGTGGCGCGCAGCCATCAATTGTCCGTGTGTAGGTGCCGCAGCGCGGGCGACCGTGATCGCGCGCAGGTCGCGGCTCCATTTACCAGTGACGATCGCGCGGAGACTGTTGTCGCTTGGTTCGATGTTGCACGCAACTGCATGGCCCGCGGCGGCGGTGAGGATGCCGAGCGTGAAGATCGCGCCGCGGTGCGTGTTGATGCCGCGTGTGGCGCGCAGCATGCGCGACTCGGCGGCGATGCCAAGCTGCTGCAATTCGGCGAATCCTGCATCGCGCATTCCCGCTGATGCAATGGCGGAGAAATAACCGCGCAGCGAGAACAGGCTGCGCATAAAGGTCGCGGCATCCATGTCCCGGTGAGCGCCGTTGTCGCGTAAGCTGACTAGGCCCGGCTTTGGGTACAGCGCCAGCTCGTGATACAGGCTGCGCACCGCCAAACGCGCGATGTGGTGCGCACTGAGCTGCTCTGATCCGGCACAAGCTGCCGCTTTGTGACGCAGTTGGTTCACTCCAGCATCTCCAGCAACTCGCGTGCAGCTACCAGTTCCGCGCTGGTTTCACGTTTCACCAGCACGCGCTGATCGTCACCGGGTTTCAACGTGGCCCATTCGCGCCAGGATACCGCGCTGTTCTCTCGGAACAGCACTTCACCGTCTGCGCGCAATCCGCCTTCCAGTTCCCAGCGCGCCAGCAGCGCGATGCCCTGCTGCAACTGCGCGTGAGAGTGCGGATGCCAGAGCAGGTCGATGTCCGATCGCGGAGTCAGGTAGGGCAGGCCGCTCAATGCCTGCCATGCCAGCGAGCCGAACACGCGCAGCTCGATATCGATGTCAGCTGCCGCGGCATCCAGTCCGGCAAGTGCGGCCTGCCAAGATCGCGGCGCATGAACGACCGCATCGGCGAGCAATAATGGCGGCGTGTGCCGGGCGATGTCATGCACAGACACGCTGAACGCGATGCGGCGCTTGCCTTGCGCCGGCGGCAGAGCCAGACCGGCTGCGATGGTATCCGATATCGATTTGCCGCAAGTTTGGCGCGCGACCACCAATGGCCGATCCGCCGCCAGCCATGCGCCCACGTGCGCGCGTGTCGCGTCATCGGTGATCTGCGTGGCCACTTTCACGCGGCATTCCGGCCGCACCCACACCAATGTGTGTCTATTGAACGATGGTTTCATGATTCAATATCCTTAAGCCAACTGTACAGCGCAGCGGTGCCGATAGTGAGATCGGGATCAGGCACTGGCCAGCACACGCTTGACGACAACATCGGCCAGCATGCGCCCGCCGTGCTTCAACCCATTAGCACGACGATGATCTTTATTATCAATATTTTCCAGTGCATTATTAAGGCTATTTGACAGGTCTCCTTGCCACAGTTCAGCCAAGCCGCCCATCTTCAAATAGTTCTCGGCGCCCGGCGCGAACACCGGCGACGTCTTGCCAAGCTCGGTCAGTTTTTCCTCGCTGATGCGCGTCACGCGCGCCATCGCCGGCAAGCCCATCACGCGGATCTCGGCGTCGGGCAGCGCGGCGCACACATCGGCCATCATCCCGTTGGCGAGGAACCCGCCCGACAATGCCTGTTCGTATACCAGGCTGATGATGGGATGGTCCCAGCGGCGCGCCATCTCGACGCACTTTGCCAAGTGTGCCATGTAACCGTTCAGCCCCAGCAGCTCGTCGCGGTGGCGCAAGCGCTGCCCGCTGGTGTCGACCAGAAACAGGATGGGCCGCGAGGGATGTTGGCGTATCACCGCAAGAACCTCGGTCGCCATCGCCAGTGCGAGCTCGATGCCGACTTCGGTGTGGTTGGTGGTACCAATCACCGCAACTGACTGTTTTCCGCAGCGGCCCTCGCCCAATAACAGGTCGCCTTCCTGGCGCACCTCGTGGCCGGAAGGAAATAATTGGTCGGCGACTTTTTTCCATTCCATGCTAATCACATGCCTTTACGAAATTCATGAGAGATACTGTCGACCTGCCGTCATTTCTGACCCCTTCTCTCCAACTCTTCCCCCAAAGGGAGAGAGTAATCGTCCTGCTGCGCACCCCTCGCTTCGCTCTCCCCGCTTGAGGGAGAGGCTCGCCAGAGTGATGAGGTAATAAATTTTGTATGCTGTAGTTCTCCATTCGAGCTTCGGCCTAAATTATGTAAAATTCAATTATTCTTTGCGCTGCGGCCTTGCGCGGCCGCGACGAACTCGTCGTTGTCCATCATCGCGATCGCATCCGGGTCGGTCCAGCCCAGCTTGCGCCAGATGTCGCGGCCGTCCGCGCATTCGCCGAAACGCTGCACCCGATCGCTCAGCAGCCGATGTTCCTGCTCCAGCGCGTCCAGCGTCCAGTTGTCGCCTTTGCCGATGCACGCAACCACTGCCTGCTGGAAAGATTCGATGCTGTCCGGCACGATGGTATCGCACTCGCCGAGCAGGTAGCGGTGCTTGCCGCCGACGGTGCGCCACACCAGCGCGCGGTCGCGCGAATCGTATTCTTCCACGCCGCGCGCGGTCTCGATCACTTCCGGGCCGGACAGTCCGAGCCTGCCCTCCTCGCTCATGATGATCGCGGTCGCACAGCGCGCCGCGATGCCCATGCCGCCGAAGCAGCCGTACTGGCCGCCGATCGCGACGATCACCGGCACGCCCGCCGCGCGCGCTGAAAGTATTGCGCGCATCACTTCCGACACCGCGATCAGCCCGGCATTGGCTTCCTGCAGGCGCACACCGCCGGTCTCGAGCAACAGCAACACCGCCGCCGGATGATCGCGCACCGCGCGTTCCAGCACGCCGACGATCTTTGCGCCATGCACCTCGCCCACCGCGCCGCCCATGAAGCCGCCTTCCTGCGCGGCGATGAAGATCTTCTTCCCTGCGATGCTGCCCTGCCCGATGACCACACCATCGTCGAACGCGACAGGCTGTTCCAGCGTCGCCAGATGCGGACTGGTCACGCGCTCGGAGGCAGGCAGCCATTCATGAAAGCTGTCTGCGTCCAGCAGACCGGCGATGCGCGCACGCGCAGTGCTTTCGTAATAGCTGCGTAGCATTACTTGTGTTTTCCTTTGTAACTCTCGATCGCCTGGTCGAGACGCAGGCTGACGATGGCCGGGGTCGCACCTGCATCGTTCACCGAGATGCGGATGTCGCCGGCATGATGCCGCGCGAAAAAATCTTTCATCACCGCCTGCCAGATCGCCCCGAATCCGCGCGCCGCGGTGTTCACCTCGATCTCGCATGCGCCGTTAAGCGCAGCCGGTTCCACCAGCACCTCGAGATTGCCCGAGCCGAGCACGCCGACGATGGCGGTCGCCCCCTGGGTCGGCGTGCCGGCGTCAAAGCGGTACTTGAGATTTTCGATGGTCATGTTGCTTGTTCCTTTACCTTAAGCAGCCTTCACTCTGATAACCCTCTAATTAAACAACTAGCCATTCGACTAGGCTGCACAAAGGCCGCAGCCAAGTCGCTGGTTATCCCCAGCCCTCTCCCGCGAGCGGGAGAGGGAACAGATGCTCTCTCTCCCTTATAGGGAGAGAGTTGGAGAGAGGGGGACGAAATAACCGATCATCCAATTCAAACCCCTCACCAATTCCTGAATCTTACCGGCGGCTGGTACAACCCTCCCGATGCTCTTACAAGATCCTTGACTGATCTCGCGGCAAGCAGGTCGCGCGTTGCGTCGCGCTTGTCTATACCCATATCCTCGGCGCGCCGGATCACGCCTTTATCGCGCAGGTTCTCCACGATGCGCTGATCGCGGCTCAGCCCGATCTCGGTGTATCCCGCAACGCCGCGTATCGCCTGTTCGCGTTCTTCGGCATTGGCGCACAGCAGCAGATTCGCGATGCCGTCCTCGGTCAGGATGTGGGTAACGTCGTCGCCGTAGATCATCACCGGCGGAATCGGCATGTTGGCGAATTCGGCGAGCTTCCACGCGTCGAGCTTGGCGACGAAGGCGGGCTGCATATGTTCGCGGAACGTCTCGACCATCTGCACCACCAGCTTGCGGCCGCGCGGGATGCCCGGATATTGGGTTCTCCGCTGCTCGCCGGCTTTCAACCAGGCCGGGCTGGCGTGGCGCCGCCCCGCGGCGTCCGCACCCATGTTCGATGCACCGCCGAAACCCGAGATGCGATCCAGCGTCGCGGTCGAGCTGTTGCCCTCGAGATCGATCTGCAATGTCGAGCCGATGAACATGTCGCAGGCATAGTGGCCTGCAGCCTGAGAGAACGCGCGGTTCGAGCGCATCGTCCCGTCCGGCCCAGTGAAGAACACGTCGGGACGCGCGGCGATGTAATCCTCCATGCCGAGCTCGGAGCCGAACGAGTGGATCGACTTCACGAAACCGGCCTCGATCGCGGGGATCATCGCCGGATGCGGATTGAGCGCCCAGTGACTGCATATCTTGCCGTTCAGCCCGAGGCTCTCCGCGTAGGTGGGCAGCAGCAACTCGATCGCGGCGGTGTCGAAACCGATGCCGTGGTTCAGGCGCTGCACGCCGTATTCGGCGTAGATGCCCTTGATCGCCATCATCGCCATCAGCACTTGTATCTCGGAGATCTGTGCCGGGTCGCGGGTGAACAGCGGCTCGATGTAATGCGGGCGCGGGCTGGGAATCACGAAATCCACCCAGTCGCCGGGAATGTCGACGCGCGGCACCTTGCCCACCATCTCGTTGACCTGCGCGATCACGATGCCGTTCTTGAACGCGGTGGCCTCGACGATCGCCGGCGTGTCCTCGGTGTTCGGGCCGGTGTACAGGTTGCCCTGCGCATCGGCGGATTGCGCGGCCACCAGCGCGACATGCGGCGTCAGGTCGATGAAATAGCGGCTGAACAATTCCAGATAAGTGTGGATCGCACCGATGCGTATCTGCTTCTTGCCCACCATGCGCGCGAGCCGCGCGCCCTGCGGGCCGGAGAACGAGAAGTCCACCTGCTCCGCGATGCCGAGCTCGTAAAGGTCGAGATGCTCGGGCAGCGCCAGCACCGATTGCAGCATATGCAATTTATTGACCTTAGTGGGATCGACTTTCGTCAACGCCTGCGCCAGAAAATCCGCCTGCTTCTGGTTGTTGCCCTCCAGACACACGCGGTCGCTCGGCTCGATCACGGATTCGAGCAGTTGAACCACCATATCCGCGCTCACCACCTTATCGCGCAGCGATGCGCCCAGCGCCGATGTGGCGCGTTCCAGCTTGCGGTCGCGTCTTTGGCGTTCGTGGTCCCAGATTTTTTTGGTAAAGTTTGACATGACTATTCTTTTAAATTGCTCCAAATGCCAATTTCCACTTGATATGCACATTGGGCATCAACTTGTTCATACGATACCTATCAATTTCTGAAATCGAGCCCTCAGTACTTGCTGAACGATTTCCTTCGCCTGAGCGGTTGCATCGCCAAGCTCTTTGGGATCCAAGTAACCGCTATGCACCAGCTTACTGCGCAAACCATAAAGTTTGGTGACTCTTTTGGCAATTGCCTTTGCATTAACTCCGGCCACATCTTGTAACGTATACAAAACAAGATTTCGAATCGCCCGTCCAATCGAATCTACACGTTTAAATAGAAGCTCCTTACCGATCGCTTTAAGTGACTGCGCATCATCTGATTCAGGATCGACTTTATCCAATATTTCATTAACCTTTTGACTCCATTCGTTGAGAAGTTCAAGGACCAATGGGGTACGTTCCACGTCAACAGCCAGAGCCTCAAGAGCCATAATCAACGTAAGAAAACGAGCGTTTAAAGATTTTTCTGTAAAGTATGTGTTATACAAATCAAGAGCAACGGTCAGCTTCTGATCGGTAGCGATTGTATTGCTCGC
>DATKAK010000084.1:0-19532 GCA_035498295.1 Gallionella sp.
ACCAGCCGCGCGAGGTACTGTTCGACGGCGTGGTAGGGCACACCCGCCATCTTGATCGGCTGGCCGTTGGAGGCGCCGCGCTGGGTCAGCGTGATGTCGAGCAATTTCGCGGCACGTTCGGCGTCGTCGTAGAACAATTCGTAGAAATCGCCCATGCGATAGAACAGCAGCATGTCGGCGTGCTGAGCCTTCAGCTTCAGATATTGCTGCATCATCGGGGTGTGATTCCCGGCCGCATGCTGCGCAATCTCTGCGTTGGCCGCGTCGGCAACTTCTCGCCTACCCGCCACGGTATGTCTCGACATGTCCTCCTTGCCGCCTCGACCTTGCTTTGCCTGTGACCGGGAATGGAGGTCTGTCATGGTTTTATCCGTGCACCACGTAGCGGCCGGAGAATTCGACTGCGGTCAGATGATCACGCGTGATAACGGCGGCCAGCGATATCCTGGCGCGGCCGTGTCTTTTCAGCGTGAGCAGAAAACGATTGAAAGCGGCATCGTCCACATGGCATTCGGCATGCAGGTCATGCTCGACCGGATGCAGATAACGGATGCCGCTTTCCTGTATGACGATGTGTTTATGTATCCTGGCGTCGGCGAGCTTGAGATGCAACAGGCCCCATCCGCTTAACACGGCCAGCGAGTAGAGGCTGCCGCCGAACGCGGTGCTTTTATGATTGGTGTTCGGAGCCAGCGGTGCATCGAGTTTCAGGCTTGTTCCGTCATAGTAGGTTACGCGTATGCCCATTGCCCGCGAGATCGGGATCTCGCTGTGCAATATCTGTTCGAGCGCCGCGGTCCGGTTCATTTCATGCCCTGGAAAACTTCAGGCTGCCGGCCAGGTGCGGGGCCATCACCTGCAACAGCAGAGGATGGATGTTGGGGTTGCCCGCGCAAAGATGTCCCGACTTGAGATAGGTATCGTTGCCGCTCAGGTCGCTGACCAGTCCGCCCGCTTCGGTGATCAGCAGCGTGCCTGCGGCGATGTCCCACTGGTGCAGTCCGGTCTCGAAGAATCCGTCGTAGCGTCCCGCTGCCAACCAAGCCAGATCCAGCGAGGCCGATCCGGGGCGGCGCAGGCCGGCGGTTTTCTGCATCAGGTCCTTGAAGATCGCGAGGTAGGCATCCAGATGCTCGAACCGGGTATAGGGGAAACCGGTGCCGATCAGGCTGTCGGCGAGGTGGAGGCGCTTGGTGACGCGCAGGCGCTTGTCGTTGAGGAATGCGCCGCGGCCCCGTGTGGCGGTGAACAGCTCGTTCTTGGTCGGATCGTACACCACGGCCTGGGTGATGATGCCCTTGTGCTGCAACGCGATGGACACCGCGAATTGCGGCAAGCCGTGCAGGAAATTGGTCGTTCCGTCCAGCGGATCGATGATCCAGAGGTATTCCGACTCGCCTTGGCCGCCGCTCTCTTCTGCTAGAATCGCGTGATCCGGATAGGCATCCAGAAGAGTCCGGATGATGGTTTGCTCGGCGGCGCGATCGACCTCGCTGACGAAATCCGCATGGGATTTTTTGGTGATGGTGAGGTGATCGATCTTGTCGGCGGAACGCTGGATCAGATTGCCGGCGCGACGCGCGGCCTTCACCGCGATGTTGAGCATGGGGTGCATTTGGTACGACCTTTTAATGAGCTGGAGAAATTCAGCGTGCATTTTAGTTGGAATCGCGTTTTGAATAAACAGAATCCTTTCGAAAATATCCGCGTGGTGCTCAGCCATACCACCCATCCGGGCAATATCGGCGCGGCCGCGCGCGCGATGAAGACCATGGGCCTGCGGCACCTGTACCTGATCAATCCGCGGCATTACCCTGACCCGCAGGCGGATGCGATGGCGGCGGGAGCCGACGATGTATTGCGTGATGCGGTGCAGTGCCGCTCGATCGATGAAGCCCTGTACGGCGCGGTGTTCACGGTTGCGATGACGGCGCGGATGCGCGATATCTCCATCGAGGTGAAGACACCGCGCGAGGCCATGCCGATCCTGTTGCAACACGCGGCGGTTCAGCCGGTGGCGATTCTGTTCGGAACCGAGATGTCCGGTCTGACCAATGAAGAGATAGGCAAGGCGCAGGTGCTGGTGAATATTCCCGCGCATCCGGAATTTTCTTCGCTCAATGTCGCCGCCGCGGTGCAGGTGATCGGATACGAATTGGTCGTGGCGGCGCAAAATTACCTGCCGAACGAACCTGAAATCCGCCCCGCGCCGCACGAGCAGGTGGAAGGCTTTTTTGAGCAGATGGAGAAGACGCTGTTCGACATCGGCTTCCTCACCACGCAAAATCCTGCGCGCCTGATGCAGCGGTTGCGCCGTTTGTATGCGCGGTCGCGGCTCGAGCAGGAAGAGATCAATATCCTGCGCGGCATATTGAGTGTTGCCACCGAGTATAATGCGCGCCTCAGGGCACGTTACCAGCAAGACCATAAAGATGTTTAAGAATATTCGGGAAGATATCACCAGCGTATTTGATCGCGACCCCGCCGCGCGCAGCACCTTTGAAGTGCTGACCTGCTACCCGGGACTGCATGCCCGCATCCTGCACCGCATGGCGAATACCTTGTGGAAGGCCGGGCTCAAATGGCTGGCGCGCTTTCTTTCGCACATCGCACGCTGGTTCACCGGAATTGAGATCCACCCCGGAGCGACCATAGGCCGGCGCTTCTTCATCGATCACGGCATGGGAGTGGTGATCGGCGAGACTGCCGAGATCGGCGATGATGTGACGCTCTATCACGGCGTCACCCTGGGCGGCACTTCATGGAAAGAAGGCAAACGCCATCCGACGCTGGGCAACAACGTGGTGGTGGGAGCGGGTGCAAAGATACTCGGTCCGATCACCATCGGGGACGGCGCGAAGATCGGCTCGAATGCGGTGGTGGTCAAAGATGTTCCCGCCGGCGCGACCGCCGCCGGTATACCGGCGCGGATCCTGGACGAGGAAAGGAAAAGTTCCGGCGGTTTCAACGCATACGGTATCGGCAACGACCAGAACGATCCGGTCAACAAGGCGTTGCACGGGCTCATCGGCCACAGCGTGACGGTGGATCAGCGCATCGAATTCATTTTGCGGCAACTCGAAAAGATGGGCGTGCCCGTGGATGATGAACGCGCGACTGCCGACAAGTTCGACCCCAATCACCTGAACAAGATTGTTGACTAAAAAATACGGGTATTCTATTATCCCAACCGTCGGTATTCGAAGCACAGCACAGGCTGATTTGAACTACCCGACTCCACCAACGACAGGGGAATGACATGCGATTAACCACCAAAGGACGTTTTGCCGTGACCGCAATGGTTGACCTTGCGATGCGCGGCGGTAAAGCGCCGGTTACGCTGGCGGCGATCAGCGAACGGCAAAAGATTTCGCTCTCTTATCTGGAGCAATTGTTCGGCAAACTGCGCAGAAACAAGATCGTCGAAAGTGTGCGCGGACCGGGAGGAGGCTATTATCTGGCGCGTCCGGGCAACAGCATCTCCGTTGCCGAGATCGTGATCGCGGTGGACGAACCGCTGGACTCGACCAAATGCGGCGGCAAGGGCAATTGCCAGGGCGACGAACACCCCTGCATCACCCATAATTTGTGGATGGGTCTGAACGAGAGCATTTTGGATTACCTGCAGGCGGTCACATTGCAACAATTGGTGGACGACAGCCACAACAATAAAGAATCCAGGATTCCTTCCATTTCCCTGAAAAGGTCGATCAAACCGGAAAGTGTCGCGGCTTAGCAGCATTGCAAGAGGCGGTTGGCTTGAGCCGCCTCTGTTCCGGTCTCTGCATTCGCATTGATTCATCGTTTCATGGCGGATAGAATCGCCACCATTCGTTTTAGTGGCGAACCTGCATTGGCTCCAACCTAATCCTTATTGAAGATCGCCATTACCGTGTTGCGCTCGATCCCGCGACGGTGTGGGCAGTTTCAGGATTGGCCGAATTTAGAAAGCTAGAGTATGCGTAAATTTTGGCGCGGCATTTCCAATCGCTGGCTGTATCTGGCCGGCGCGTTGTTTGCGGGCGGACTGATCGGCGTCGCGCTGTATCTGCAATACATCGAACATCAGGATCCCTGTCCGTTATGCATGGTGCAGCGCGTCATCTTCATCGCGATCTCCGCAGTGTGCGTGCTCGCCTTGTTGCACGGCCCGAAACGTCCGGGTGAACGCATCTACGCCGCATTGATCGTGCTGCTGTCTCTGGCCGGTGTGGGTGTCGCGTCGCGCCATATCTGGATTCAGCATTTGCCGAAAGACCAGGTTCCTGCCTGCGGCCCCGGCCTGGATTACATGCTGGAAACCATGCCGATGTCCAACGTGCTGAAGGAGCTGATGCACGGCTCGGGCGAATGCGCGGAAAAGGGCTGGACCTTCCTGACGCTCGGCATACCAGAATGGTCTCTGCTGTGCTATGTGGCGCTGGGCGTGTGGGCGGTGCTGATAGCCTGCAGGATGAAACAGACTTAAGTTCATTCTGCAAACATCAATAAGACGGGTGCGGCGGATGTTGTTTATTGCCCAGTCAGTGTTTTCCTTGTTGCGGAGCGTTATATGAATCTTGCAGATTTGCTGTCATCACTCAAGCCGAGTTTTGATCCCGTACCCCTGGCCGAAAAGATCCGTGCCGGGCTGGCGGCATTGGCGGGTATTTTGCTGACGGGATTGGCGCTGCATTTTCTCCCCCGGATCGGTTTTCCCCTGACCATGCTGGCGTCTTCGGGTGCGGCTGCAGTTCTGATCTATGCGGTCCCGCACAGTCCGATGGTGCAACCATGGCCGGTGGTCGGAGGCAATCTGCTTTCGGGGATAATAGGCTGGGCATGCAGCCTATACATATCCGATCCGGTCATGGCTGCGGGCATTGCCGTCGGCATGGCGGTGTTTCTGATGCACATGACGCATTGCCTGCATCCGCCCGGCGGAGCGACAGCGCTGATCATGGTGCTGGCGGCCGAGCAGTTCCATCAGCATGGCTGGGCATGGGCCGCGGGTACCGTGCTCGCAAATACGCTGCTTACGCTGTCGCTGGCGCTGGTCATCAACAACGTGATTCCCGGCAGGCGTTATCCGATGCGCGGCACGGTCAGGCATGCATCGAACCAGGTCGCGCACCGGCCGGGCGAACTCGGGCAGGCGGATATCGAATGGGCACTGACCCGGATGGACGGCGTCATCGACGTGAGCAAGGAGGACTTGCTGAACATCTATCGTCTCGCATCCGGCCATGCCGCGGGGCATGCAGCTAAATAGCCCGGTGTATGAAGGACCCGGCGCATCCGGAAGGTTTGCATCGAGATTTTCAGCATGCAGCCGTTGATCCCGGCACAAGACCCGCAATCCTCACGGGATTCCCATGACGTCTGCAGCAGAAATGATCCATTCTTCGCGCCAGAAGATAACCGGTACCCTGTTTGCGCTGGTCGCCGCGGTCGGCTTTTCCGCCAAGGCGATCCTGGTCAAGCTGGCCTATATCGAATCGGTGGATGCGATCACGCTGCTGGCATTGCGCATGGCATTCTCCCTGCCGTTCTTCCTGGTCGTTGCGGCGAATTCGAAGCGCAACAGACACAACCAGAAGCTCGCTGCCAAAGACAAACTTGCAATCTTCGGCCTGGGGTTGATCGGCTATTACCTTGCCAGTTATCTCGATTTTCTGGGCCTGCAATACATCAGCGCCGGTTTGGAAAGGCTCATCCTGTTTTTGTACCCGACCATGGTGGTGATCATTTCCGCGCTGGTCTTCAGGCAAAATATCGGGCGCACCGCCTTGTTCGCCCTGGTGGTCAGCTATGCGGGCATCGCGCTGGTGTTCTTGCACGACATGAATGTATTGCAGCATGACGCGCTGTCGGGTTCGGTTCTGGTTTTCGCCAGTGCGCTGGCGTACGCCGTGTATCTGGTCGGCGCGGGGCATACCATCGCGAGGGTGGGCGCGACCCGGTTTACCGCTTATGTGATGACGGTTGCATGCGCCGCCTGCCTGGTGCAGTTCGCCGTCACGCATCATGTCGCGGCACTGGATCTTTCCTTCAGGGTCTACGGACTTAGCTTTGCGATGGCGTTATTTTCCACCGTGTTGCCGGCATTCCTGCTTGCTGCGGCGATGCGCCGCATCGGTTCCGTGCACACTTCGATGATCGGTTCGATCGGCCCGGTCTCGACCATCGTTCTGGCTTACCTATTCCTCGGCGAACGGATGTCGCCGGAGCAGATCGCCGGTTCGGCGCTGGTGCTGGCCGGCGTATTGATGATCTCCCTGAAAAGACAGATGCAGCCGGCTGCTGCCGCGGCCTGATGCGTCACTCGGCGAGTGTGGTGCGCACGCTGCTGCGCGAACTGACGCGGGCAAACCATGCGGCCAGATTCGAATGAGGCCCGCGCCAGTCGCGTTCGGGCTGGCGCAGGTCCAGATAGATCAGGGCGCTTGCGAGCGCGAGATCGGCCAGCGTGATCGACGAACCCTCGCACCACGCCTGGTCGCCAAGCTGCGCGGAGGCAAACGACAGCGCGCGCGTGATCGCATCGTTATTGCGCGTGACGTTATCCGCCTCCTGTTTTTCCTGCGGACGGATGCGCTCGGTGCGCACCGCAACAGCAGAATCCATGATGCCATCCGCCAGCGCTTCCCAGCGCTTGACGCGCATCCGCGCCACCGCGCTGTCGCGGGGAATCAGGATAGGGGAATCGTTCAGCGAGTCCGCATATTCTGCGATCACCGGTGAATCGAACACGCAGGTTTCATCATCCAGGATCAGAGCCGGGATGCGCCCGAGCGGATTGGCGCGCGCCACCTGGCTGCCGGGCTCGCGCGGCGGATCGACAAGATATTCGTGGCGCAGGTTCTTTTCCAGCAGGACCAGGCGCACCTTGCGCACATAAGGACTGGTGTTGGTGCCCAGCAGTTTCATGACACATCTCCGATCGAGGGTTGCGAACGCCAATTCTTCGCTGCATGTTCGACAGCGGAATCGACAATCCATTTCAAGTTCATTTGTTCATCTTGTCCTGCAGTGACTGGCCAGTTTTCTCGATCGCCTGGCCGCCTTTTTCCAGCGTCTCTCCGGCCACGCCCTTGATTTTCTGGTTGATCGAATGCGTGTCAAACGGATTGGAATAGAACGGCACTTCACGCCCGATATTCACGCCGAACCACATTCCGATGGCAATCCCGAACAACAAGCTCAGCAATAACGACTTAAGTTGTTTCATCTTTCCCTCCAATGACGCAAAAAATGGCAATACAAGGATGCGTGCTCCGCCGCCGCAATCTGGCGCGCCGCACGATGCCGGTACAACAGAATTATAGGCGATGCGGGCTCCTGGCGCGATGCCGGATGGCCCGCGTCCGAGTAACGCAAGATGATATGTATCAGCCGTGATACAACACAGCCGGGAAACTTTACCCTGCCTTGCTTGTCGGTGGTAGTTGAATACTTCGCGATCGTCATGCGATGCCCGCTTACCCAAAAGGAGGACAGAAAATGCGCAAACTCGTTGTTGTTTTGTCGGTGCTGCTTTTTCCGCTAAGCGCCGCCCAAGCCGAGGTAAGTGTCGGCGTCGGGATCAGTGTTCCCGGCGTCAGCATCGGGATCAATATGCCGGCATATCCGAGGCTGGTTCCGGTGCCGGGCTATCCCGTTTACTACGATCCGAGGGTGGATCTGAATTACTTTTTTTATGACGGCATGTACTGGGTGCTCCAGGGAGACGACTGGTATGTGAGCAGCTGGTACAATGGGCCGTGGCAATTGGTGGCGCCTGCCTATGTACCGGTGTATGTGCTGCGCATTCCGGTGCGCTACTATCGCAGGCCTCCCCCATACTTTTTCGGCTGGCACGCCGACGCGCCCCCGCATTGGGGCGAGCACTGGGGCCGGGACTGGGAAGAGCATCGTAAAGGATGGGATCAATGGGACCGCCATACTGCTCCGTCACTTGCGCCGCTGCCTTCCTATCAGAAGCGGTATTACGGGGAACGCTATCCCCGCGAGATGGAGCAACAACATACCATCCGGTCCGAGAGATACCGTTATCAGCCGCGCGATCCAGTCACGCAGCAGTATTATCAGCAACGCGGCCAGGGCGGACATCAAAACAAACGCGAAGATCGCGAAGGCCGGTGATTACGGAAGATCGAGGACCGATCGGAACGCATTTTGGACTTTGAAAATAGATAATTCCGTTTTAAAAAAAATGAAAATATGAAATTGTCTATGGACGGCAATTCCATCGAACCATAGATAATGGGCAAATTTCCCAGTTCCCTCATGATGTAATTTGGAGTGATTCTGGGACTTTTTTCAACTTTCCTGCGTTCGATCGAAACCGTATCTATTTGGCGCCTCTTCATGTAACTGATAATTTTTACGATGAGCTTGGAGATGACTTCAATCCGTCTTGTGAACGAAGTATGTTGCGTGCCGAAAGGCTGAAAATAATTCGGCAACCCGCCCATCATCATGCCCCGGTAATAATTGATGCCCTTCGTATCGACTTGTTGGTTGTCTATGAAAACACCAAATTTAAAAAATTGTAAATTGTAACCAGTCGCCAATATGCACATATCCGCACCTAGAATTCTCCCGTCACTTAAAACAATGCCGGTCTCTGTAAACGAATGGATTTGACCTGTAACGATTTCCAGTTTGCGATTCTTAATTATCTCCTTTAAACCGATTGAAACCGGTATCCTTTGTTCCCACGGGTTGTAGGACGGGCGGAAATGCTCCTCATACATTTTTTGGCCCACCGCCCTTATCCAATGATATTTAAAGAATTGCTTTCCCACCCATGGAAAATGCCTGAACGCGACGAATATAAGATCGTCTTTAAGCTGGATCAGGTAATTAACCAGTTTTGTAGGTTGGGTTAACCCTATCTTGTGCAGACGCATGGATAGTTTGACGAAGTAACCCAACTGGTTGTCATCCTCGAAAATATAGGATGGTGATCGTTGCAGCAAAGTCATTGACTTGCTCATTGAGCACAGTGCGGGAGCGGCGCTTATTGCAGACGCGCCACTGCCTACCAGTACGATGCGCTTGTCGTCCAGATCGGCGTGGCTGTCTAAATTGGCGAGATGAGTAATGATCCCTTTGAAATTTTCGGCTCCCTGGATTTCTGGAATATATGGCGCATCCGCAAAATATCCGTTTGCATTGATCAGGAATCTGGATTTGCAGCAGCCTTTATCGGTGTATACATGCCATAGATTTCCTTGAGTATCAAAAACGGCTTTATTTACCATGGTATTGAATATAACTTTTGATTCGATATCCAAGATTTTGGATGTTTCACTCAGGTATTCCGAAATAACTTCACCCGACACCATGCTTGTGGGGCAAAACAACGGCCGAAAACCAAAAGAATATTTGATGATGTCTGTGTCGCATCTTATGCCCGGCCATCTTTGTGTGTTCCATATCCCTCCGACCGCCGAGGATTTTTCAAAAATGAGATGATTTATGTTTTTTCTTGAAAGGTAATATGAAGTGCTTAGCCCGGAAATGCCGGCTCCGACAATGATTACTTCGGTCTCTATCGGGAACATGGTTTAACTTCCTTGATAAAATTGCTCGTATCGTTGACTGCGCTAGCTTCAAGCTTCTTGCCATCAAACCTAATTCACAACTGCTGCTTCACTTGCCGCAAATGGGCATGCACTTCACCTATGGCTTTGAACCAACTCATCTCCGTATAGGGCAAGTTGTGCCCGCTGCAAAAGTTCCTGGTTATGATTCTCGCTTGGCGTAATTTGAACATCGGGATTGTCGGAAAAAGATGATGTTCGATATGGTGGTTGAGTCCGCCAAATACGAAATCCTCGAATTTCGACCGCCCCAGGTTTCTTGTTGTAATCAGTTGCTGATGCAAGAAAGGCAATTTCTCATCCGGCCTTACGTAATACATTCCCAGGTTGTTAACAAGGAAGATCGAACCGAGGTATGGTCCGGCGAACCAAGTCATCAATAAATAATTAGCCGTCGCCTTCGTCAAACCCAGCATGTAAACGGGCAAGCCAAACCACAACAGCCCATGCAAAATCAACACTAGCTGGTCAATGCGCGTTTCTTCGGGGTTTTTTCGTAACGTAATCATGCTGTCTATCTTTAATGAAAAACCTTGTAACGTTACGAGTGGCCAGATGAGAAGCTCTTGATACTTCGTTATGAAACGACCGGCTTTTGTGCGCTTTTCACGGGCTGATTCGGGATAAAGACTGAATATATTGGATTGAACATCCAGATCCTTTGCAATTTCGTTTGTATGGGAATGGTGGCGCTTGTGAATGTATTGAAAATGCGAGTAGCACAAAGCGGTAAGGAATGTATTGAACGTCTGCCCTAACAAGACAATCTTCCATCGGCGATTCGTTATTGCTCCGTGCCCAGCCTCGTGCGCAATGACACCTGCCTGGACATTGGCAAACGCGATCAATATAAGAGTAGTCATACGGATACCAGGCCCGGGATTCAAAAGTAAAATGTAGAAGCCCCCGAAATACAGGGTCAGCACCAAAGCGATATGAAATACGTAAGGCAGCGCTGACTGACTAAAACACCCGGCTTGGTCGAGTTGTCTCCTTAATTGAAAGTACAAGTGCTTCCCGTTCGCAAACGACTCATATCCCGTATGCGGTGCAAATCTGTTCGTCATGGCGCTCATCACGATCTCCCCGGCGCTTGATGCGTTTTGCCCGAATCAACTCAATAAAAAGCTGGGTTTAAAGATGATCCGGCTCTCGCCGTTGTTGCAGCACAACTCATACCAGCGCGTTCAATCTGCAGGGGTGGGCTGCATTGATCTGTTTTTTATGGATATTATTTGCGCTGACGGAATGGACAAAAGATCGAGGATTGACAAATAATGCATATATATGTACATATAATGCACAATGAATAAGGTTAAGCTTACGAATTCAGAGCGGCAGATCCTGTCGAACATCCTTGATGCATTCCACGCAAATCCATTCAGCGACAAGAGGGTAACTGCCGACCGCAAGATTGCCGATTTCCCTCCCGATGCAACATACACTGAACGATATTCAAAGCTGGTTGAGGCAGTGACACGGTCGGTGAACAAGCTCCTGTCCGAGGGGAAAGGCGATATACGGAAATTCGAGGGAAAGGACCATATCCTCGTCGAGGAGTTGTTCGTATTTCACGTATACAACCAGTATTTCCTGCGTTTCGACCCGCTGATTGAAAAGCAGCTGGCAGAGGGGGATACTCCCTGTAAGGTATCCTTTGCGGATGAAGCCCTAGGCATGATTGCGAGTTTTGGCTTTACACCCGAGGAAGCGCTGCATTACTTTGCCATTTACTTTCAGTTGCGCCGGGCTTACTACTTCATCCGCAAAGGGATCATCGGGAATAGTCCCTGCATGAGCAATTTGCGCGAGGGCCTGTGGAACAACGTGGTCACCCAGGATCTGGCCCTCTATGCCAGGAAGCTTTGGAACAGGATGGAGGACTACTCGACGCTGCTACTCGGCGAGACGGGGTCGGGGAAAGGGGTATCGGCCCAGGCCATCGGCCGGTCGGGATACATTCCATTTGATAAGAAGAAGGGTTGCTTCGTCGAGAGTTTCACCCGTGCTTTCAGGTCTACGAACCTGTCCCAGTTTCCTGAGCAGCTGATCGAATCGGAACTTTTCGGGCACACGAAGGGGTCGTTCACGGGCGCAGTGTCCAACCACGATGGAGCACTCTCGCAGTGCAGCCGCTACGGAGCCATCTTCCTCGATGAGATCGGTGAGGTCCCCGTGCCCGTTCAGATCAAGCTCCTGCATGTCCTGGAGAACCGTAGCTACTCGCCCGTGGGAAGTCATGAGAAGAAGCGGTTCCCGGGCAGGATCATCGCCGCGACGAACCGGTCACTGGACGATCTGCGCAGCGAAAGAAAGTTTCGCGACGACTTCTACTACCGGCTCTGTTCAGATGTCATTCTCGTACCGCCTCTGCGTCAGCGGATACGGGAGGATCCCGTTGAGCTGGACGATCTCGTTATCCACACAGTCAAGCGAATTGTCGGCCAGGAATCGGAGGACGTGGCGCTTCGCGTTATTCGTGAGATCCATGCTCAGGTTCCCGCAGACTATGCCTGGCCCGGCAACGTGCGCGAACTGGAACAGTGCATACGGCGCATCCTGCTTAAGCAGAACTATGAAATCGACAGGGCCGCCATCGCTCCGGCTGACATTGAGGGCAGGCTGATCAATGGCGTCAAGGCGGGCTCCCTGGACGCGCAAGATCTGCTATCGCACTACTGCGTACTTCTGTACAACAGGCACGGGTCATACGAGGTGGTCGCAAGGAAGACCGCTCTGGATAGGCGGACGGTGAAGAAATACATAGACCATGGCGCAGGCACCAAGAATGCGAGTACAAGTTCGGGCTTAAAGTAGCAATCAATGCGGAACGTTAAGGCAGGCCCATTTGATCCCGGGGCCGCGGTTAGGAGCCGCTTCGAACGGTAGGGGAGCAATGGGACCCGCGCTCAAGACCACGAACGCTCCGCCGCTTTTTACTTTGAGAAGACTTGTCGGACTCAAGCGAGATTGAAGGCGATGCTTATCCGGTCTTGCTCGGATTTGTTTTCTTCCACGCTATGTTGCAGCCATCCCGGAAAGACAAGAACCGCGCCCGCTTTTGGCTCGAAAGCCTGAGTCGTGCAAGTGAACATGGATTCCTTTGCGCCGATCTGTTTCATCTCGTCCAGAATATAGCTCGCTTCGGGCCGGTTATGAAAAATTATGCTTCCGGACCGGGGCGGCGTCGCGACATAGTAACATCCGGAAAGTATGCTTGAAGAATGAATGTGCATCTTGTTGTAGTTGCTTTTCTTATTGATGTTGATCCAATAGTTGGCGATGCCCAGCCTGCGTTCAAAACCGAATTCCCTTGCACAAATTTGACATTGTTCGGTCAGGATTCCGAGCAGCCTGGTTATTGCCGGAGGAACTCGATCCTGCATGGTTAGCGTAGTGCTCTGGTATCCGCCGACATTTGAAATGACGACGCCTGTGTCCGATTTTTGAAATGCATACGCATCCTGTGCAATATCGGAAGGATTGATCAGGGATGGAGGAACCTCAAAGTACCACAAGGGTGTTGCCCACAAATCTTGTCGTTGCATGTCTTCACCGGTATCAAATTGGGATGCCGACCGCCCCAAACAGTTGGCCCGCTGCAGTCAGGAACCCTGCGCGGGCGGCATACTAGCACAACAATGCGGAGTTTTATAATAACCCCGCACGGTATTCCGCAGCATCGATCACGATGCCGGAAAGCGGCCGTTCATGGAATGCGATCGCCCGCATGCGCTGGTCGCAATAGCCGGCAGAAGAATTGTAGCGTCACGTTCCCCGTCGTGTTCAAGTCAATTGTCGTGACCGGATTGCTGTTTTCCGGCCCTGTCCTTGCGTTTCTTCCCTTCTGGCTCGCTGGCTTGCTGCTTGGCAATATAGTCTCGCTGTTCTTTTATCGCCTTGCCTATCGTCATGCCGTCGGGGATCGGGTCGGCCTTGTCGCCATACAGTCCGACTTCATCCGCCAATATCGTGTGCCTTCTGGCGTACTGCGCAAATAACGCCTGTTCATCGGGCGTAAGTTTCTGCAGGGAGGGTCTCACGGTGTTCCGCCACTTCGATATGTCGGCGGGCACTCGGGTGTCGTGAGGGTCGCCGCACGCCGCCAGCAATAATATGCAACACAATATGGAAGACTTCTTCACGGCTGAATTCCCCGCATGATTTGGTTTAAAGGCCAATATTCAACTGATATCCGGGGCGAATTATAGTATGGTCGTTGTCGGGCGGACGAGATCGGAATCGACTCCGATATCTTGCGGTATTGCCGGCCAGGTAGTTCGACTGTTTCCCGGTGTGTCGGATCCGAGCGGTCTATTGGAGGTCGACGCGAAAACTATAACCGTGACGCTCGAAACCCAGCGAGTCGTAGAATGCGTGAGCCTTTTTTCGTTTCAGGTTCGAGGATAGCACGGCTTTGTAACAGCCATATTCGTAGGCCCGCTCGATCGCATATTGCATCATCGCCTTGCCGATTCCGTGCCTGTGAAGAACAGGATCGACCGCTACATCTTCGATGATTGCGGATGGCTTGCCCTGTGTCCCAGGTTATCCATGACAAGGAGCGCGAACGTGCCCGCAACATACCCTTCCCGGATGGCGACATAGATCTTGTAATTAGGGTAGTGTGCTATTTGGTTCAATATGCGCTGTGCATCTGCCGGAGGAAGGATCTTCCCGTCGTCCAAATCAGGCTGTGCGTAGAGGCGCATCAAATCAGGCAAGTCGGACGCAGTTGCTTCACGGATAAGCAGTGTATCGCTCCTGGACTGTTTCATTTGCCCGATACCCGTGGATGATTGTTTGATGCCGATCCCTAGGCTCTTTATTCCCTGATCATGGTTTCCGCCTGCGACGTCGATGGCTGGATCATCCAGTTTCAACGCCGCGACCGGAAACCATTGCCAGCCCCATAGTCTGCCTCAGTAGTTTGTACTGGTCATGGCGTGTTTGTTTTGGTCATGGCGCCACCGCCTCCGGTCGATTCTACGCAGGTCCAGCCCCAGGAAACCTGCTTGTCGACAAAAGCCTTGGCTTTTTCTTCGCAGTAGGCTGCATCGTTGGCCGCAGTCCACAGGGTCTGATCTGCCGCACCTTCCGTGGTTTTTTTGTAGACCACGCTGCAGGGTACCGGGCTGGAGGGCGACTCGGTCTGGATAAGAATTTCACGGACGTTGTTGCCATTCTTGCAGGTCCACGTTGCCGCCTGAGCGCTGAATGGAATGGTGAATACCGCCAATGCGACGGTCAGGGAAAAGATGCTTGATTTGTTCATGATGGATATCCTCATTTCTGAAATTTAAGAGATGGGCTGTTGCAACCCGAATCATACTCTATCCTGATTCCAGTCGACGCGTATTCTTGGGCGCATCGGCCATCCCCTGCGGTGGCGGGGGAAATGAACGTTTGAATCGAAGCGAAGGATTTCAAGTCACGGTTTTTCGGGTGATCGCAATGAACAGCCAGACGATGGCCAATGGCAGCAGCATGACCAGCAGCAACGGGAATGCCAAACCTGCCAGGACGAGCCCGGCGAGTATCACTGCGCCCAGGATAAAGATGCCGATCCCGGCAAACACGAACAGGAGGAAAATCGCGGCACAGAACAGGGCGATCAGGCCGATGACCAGACCGGCGGCGCCGATCGTCCCCTTGAGCGGCCCCGCGAGTTCCTGGCCGTTGACGATGATTCTTGTTGATCCGGCCTCGAAGATCAGTCCCC
This sequence comes from Gallionella sp., assembly GCA_035498295.1. Taxonomy (GTDB): domain Bacteria; phylum Pseudomonadota; class Gammaproteobacteria; order Burkholderiales; family Gallionellaceae; genus Gallionella. The sequence continues at coordinate 15,313 of DATKAK010000084.1, forward strand.
ATGCGACGATGACCAGCATGGCGATTGCGAGGAGGATGGCCGCTTTCTTGATCATGGCAGGGAATCCTTAACAGAAGAGATGCGATTTATACGGGAACCGGCCGAATCTACAACTTTAACGCCGAGCCCAGTTCTCGGGTGCATGATAATTGATGCTGAGTGCTTTCACAGCACATTAAGTTCAGTACCTGAACGTTGCAACCGTGAATTTTTGCTCTCGGCACCAAGCCACCATCGAACCTTTCGGTAGCTTGCTCGAAAGCAAAACCTGGTCGCGTGTAGTTAACGACACATTACATAAGCAAAGATGTTCGGCATCGGCAACTCGGCATTTCCTGTCGATTTTGCGACAGGAATCTGCGGTCCCGTTAGATATTGCCTATCATCAATCCACATCAATGTCCATGATTTAGTGCTTTAATGATGAACTATCCGTTTGATTTGATGTAGTTTATACTCGCTTGTGTAATTACGCTTGGAGAATATTTCAGTTTTGGCACATTGCTTGCGTAACCATTAACAACATCAACTATTCCGGGTCCATCATGGCAAGCAAGCAATACGGTTTTACCTTGATCGAGATCGCCATCGTGCTGGTGATTATCGGACTGCTTCTTGGCGGCGTCCTGAAGGGACAAGAACTGATCAACGGCGCGAGGGTGAAAAACCTCGCCGGCGATTTCAGGATCGTCCCGATCTTCATTTACGGTTATCAGGACAAGTTCAAGGCCTTGCCCGGTGATGATCTGAACCTCGCCACGCATCTGGCCGGCCTTCCCGTGGCCCCGGTGCCCTGCACCACGCCCGGTACAGCCGGACTGTGCAATCCGGGCAGCGGCGTCATTGACGGCGGCTGGGATGCCAATTCGGTCGCCGCTGAAACCTATGTATTCTGGCAGCATGTCCGTCTGGCCGGTTTTGCGCCGGGGTCAACCACTCCCGGTACACTCGATTACGTGCCGATAAACGCATTCGGCGGCAAGATCGGGATAACCAACGCAGCACAGACCCCGATTCAGGGATTAACCGGAGCTTACCTCATCTGTTCCAATCTCATCCCGGGAAAATTTGCCAAACTGCTCGACATCGCACTGGATGACGGGGAAACTTCCACCGGCTTTGTCCGGGTGGTGCCTGCCGCTACCAGCCCCACGCCTCAAGGCGCGTTGGCGCCATTACCCACAACGACAGCGCTTGTGAATGACGACAACCTGTATCTGGTATGCATGCGTTACTAAACGATCATTCTGCGCGATTGAAGCCCGCTTCGGCTGGCTTTTTTGTTGGCGATCGCCTTCCGGAAATCTGCAGTTCGTGAGCATCTGCATAAGTCAGCCAGCGGATCTGACGGTCCGCCTGCCGCGATCAAATTGGAAAATTTGCAGTTACGGAAAAGGGGCACTCAACCTTCGAGTCGTATCTGTCCGGTGGCCTGCCACATTCCACGCATCGCATCTTCAAAATGACGGGCGAAGCTGGGGGCATCGAACAGCGGAGATGCCAGCACCTTCTGCCGCAAACCGGCACGCAATAAGGCCAAGCCGGACTTGTCGACAGCGAAGCGGATTGCCTTGGCGGTGTATTCCGCTTTACTGGTTGCCACCCATTCTTCCAGTCCCGCTGCCGAGAGCAGGCTGGCACCTTGCCTGGCCAGCAGGCTGTCGCCCGCAAGGGTCAGCGTAGGAACTCCCATCCACAATGCTTCGCAAGTGGTGGTGCCGCCCGGATAAGGAAAAGTGTCCAGTATCATGTCCACTTCAGCGTGTGCCGCCAAATACGCATCACGCCGGGCCGATCCATGCAGCGCCACCCGCGCCGGGTCGATTCCATGACGCTGCAGACGTTGAACCAGTTGTTCCACTTGCGACGTTTTGTCGAGTTGATAGGTCTGCAAACGCAGCCTTGCATTCGGCAGAGCGGCAAGGATTTTCCCCCACGCCTCCAGCACATCATCACCCAACTTGGCCATATTCTGGAAGCAGCCAAACGTGATAAAGCCCCTCGCCAGTGCGGGCAAAGGCGCGACGGGCAGGTCAACTCCGGGTGCGGTGAAACACAAGCGTGTGTCAGGGAGATACCAGACGGATTCGGTGAAATGTTCCCGCTGTGTCTCGGGAACACCCACCTCGTCCGCCAGCAGATAATCCATTTCCTTCACCCCGGTGGTGGCAAAATAGCCCAGCCAGCTCACTTGAACCGGCGCGGGCTTCCAGGCGAACACGGGCAGGCGGTTGTTCGCGGTATGACCCGACAGGTCGATCAGGATATGCACACCATCTGAATGTATCAAGCGGGCCGCTGCCTCGTCGCTCAGCCCATGGATTGGTTTCAATGCAGCCAGGTTGCGCGAGATCCGGGCGGTGAAGTCATCGACCCTGGAGCTGGCGGAATATGCGATCAATTCGATGCGGGCCGGATCGATGTGGGTAAGCAGGGCTTCCAGAAAATATGCCACCGGGTGTTTATACAGATCGCCGGATACGATACCCACCCGCAGGCATTCGGGCTTGGCAGTGCACAACCAGGAGGTAAACCTTGACGTCACTTTCTTGTCCACCATCCGGCCGTATTTCCGCGCTTCGTCCAGGCTGGATTCCGGGCGGGAGGAGATATAGTTAAGGGTGAACAGCAGGGTGGATTGCGCTGCAACGAAATCGGGTTTGAGTTCCAGTGCCCTGCGATAGCTGGCCAAAGCGTCTTCGTTTTGCCCCAGATTTCTCAGCGCGTTGCCGAGGTTGAAATGCGCTTCGGCCGAGCCGGGGTTGAGTTGCAGAGCACGGCGAAAACTGGAAGCAGCATCTGCAAATTGTTCACGCCTGAGCAAAGCGAGGCCCAGGTTGCCGTGTGCCCTGGCAAAATCGGGTTTGAGATCCAAGGCGCGGCGAAATTTGGCCAGGGCGCTATTTGATTGTCCGCGTTCCAGCAAAGCCACGCCAAGATCGTTATGCGCCACCGCAAGATTATGTTTGAGCTGAACCGCCCGTTTGAAACTGGCGCGCGCTTCATCATGCAGGCCGAGAGATTGCAGCGCGTTGCCAAGATTGTCATGCGCTTCGGCGAAATCGGGCTTAAGACCCGTTGCAGCGCGAAAGCTCGTCACCGCCGCATCAAACTGGCCCAGCTGCAGGAACAGCCTGCCCAAATTGTTGTGCGCGTCCGCCAGGTCCGGCCTCAGCTCCAACGTGCGGCGATAGGATGCCCGTGCTTCGTCAAATTGGCCAAAAGCTTCGAGCGCGACGCCCAACCGGTTATGCGCGGCGGCGAAATCGGGCTCGATCTGCAATGCGCGGCGGTAGTTTGAGATCGCTTCGTCGAGTTGCCCAAGCTCCGTCAAGGCATTGCCCAGGCAGTAATAAGCGTCGGCGTATTCCGGCTTGAGTTCCAATGTGCGGCGGTAACTGGAAACAGCATCATTGAGCTGGCCGAGGTCGGACAAGACATCGGCCAACTTGAGATACGCTTCAGCGAAATCGGGCTTGATCTGCAATGCCCGGTGGTAGTTCGAAATCGCGTCGTCGAGTTGCCCGAGCTCCGTCAAGGTATTACCCAGGCAGAAATATGCGTCGGCATATTCCGGGTCGATCTGCAATGCCCGGCGGTAACTGGCCGCAGCGTCGTTGAGCAGCCCGAAGCTTTTTTGGGCGGCAGCCAAATTGCAATGAGCCTCGGCTTCATCAGGCATGAGCTCTGCCGCCTTCCTGAAGGCGAGGAGCGCATTCTTTCCCTGCATCTGGAGCGCACTGCCCAGCAACTTCCAGCCGAGGCCAAATTCCGGACTACGGGTAAGCAGAGAATTGGCGCGGCCTTCCAGTTCGGCGTAACGGCCGGCGTTATGCAGGTCAACCAGCTGTTCGATTTCAGTCGGCGATGGCATCGGCTTGGTCAATGAACAAGAATGGCACGAAGCGGATGCAGTTCACCCGCCGCGGTCGGGCGGATTCAATGAGCAGCGCCACCCCGTCACCCTGGAATCCTTGGGCACGGCATTGCTCGCAAGTATCTCCGCGATAGCCGCTTTTGCGGTGGCTTTGCATTCCTCGAGGCTGTGGGTATACGGATTGAACACCGAGTATTGTTTGATGTTCTCGGTGTTTTCGAGATCGACGATCAGAAAGTAGCCGTCTGCCTTTTTCTGGCTGCATCCCGATGCAAACAAGAAACCCAGCGCCGCCAGCAAAGTCACGATCTTCATGGTTATTCCGGAATGGTGTTTGGGATTT
>DATKAK010000085.1:0-31800 GCA_035498295.1 Gallionella sp.
GAATCGGTATTACTCAAAGTGAATCATTGACATGATTCTTTTCGACTTTGCGTAAGTACTGCTTATTCTTAAAGTCGTTCCCCTATCCCAAAAGATAAAGAAACTTCCCATAAACCAAGTACCTACACTCGTCGGTTGTTCATCTATTCTGTTAAAGAACGGCTGACTAGATAGATTATTATCTAAACTAAAAAATAGGGTTGCGGGGACAGGATTTGAACCTATGACCTTCGGGTTATGAGCCCGACGAGCTACCGAGCTGCTCCACCCCGCGTCAGCGAAGATTGCCACTATAGCAAAGCATCCTGACATCGTCAATTAATTAAACGTTTTGATTTCCGGCGCAGGCTTGCAGCGATACGCAACTCGCCCTGAATAAAATAGTGATTCTCCAATTACGATTACGTGCAGCGAAGTTATAATTTCCGCCCAATGAAACAGCAGATAGCGCTCATGACCTTTACCGACTGGATCGGCAGTGCCGCAGCTGCGCTAACCACCATATCTTTCATCCCGCAAGCATGGAAAGTATGGCGCATTAAACATACGGCCGACATCTCGTTGGGTATGTACATTTTGTTTACGACCGGGGTGGCTCTGTGGCTGGCCTACGGAATTCTGCTTGAATCATGGCCAATCATCGCGGCAAATTCATTTACGCTGGTTTTGGCGGGGGCCGTTCTGGCGATGAAAATCAAATTCGGCTAGCACAACGTCTTATGATGCTGACCCCCGAAATCAAACCTGACCAATCCGTAGAACTGCTCAAGGAATTGCATATCCTCACAAGGGATGGAAAACTCAATCAGGACAGCAAGCGCAAGCTGAAGCAGGTATATCACTTATTTCATTTCATCGAACCTTTGCTGAACGAGGTATTCTCCGACAGGAACGATCTGACGCTGGTAGATTACGGAGCCGGGAAATCCTACCTCGGCTTTATCATCTATGATTTATTCCTTAAATTTCACGAGGCGGGACACATCTTCGGAATCGAAATCCGCGAGGAGTTGATCAGCAAATCGCAAAAGCTGGCAACAAAATTGGGCTTCCCCCGCATGTCGTTTTTGAATCTGCCGACAGAAGAATCCATATACTCGCCGCAACTGCCAAAACAAATCGATATCGTTACCGCACTGCACGCCTGCGATACCGCTACGGATGACGCAATCAAATTCGCTTTGATCACACAGGCTAAATTCATCGTGCTGGTGCCCTGCTGCCAAGCCGAGTTGGCCGCAGTATTGAACAAAAACAAAAACCAGTCATTCAGCAAGACGCCGCTGTCTGAAATCTGGCGGCATCCGATCCATACACGCGAATTCGGCAGCCTCCTCACCAATGTGCTGCGTTGCTTACTGCTCGAATCACATGGCTATCAGGTGTCAGTCACGGAACTGGTGGGCTGGGAGCACTCCTTGAAAAATGAACTGATCATTGCCAATCGAAAAGGCTCGCCCAGAAAGAATGCCCAGCAGAGGCTGGAACATATTTTGAGAGAGTTCAATCTGGAAGAATTGCGCGATAGATTCATCTATTAGTTTGCTGTGTCAAAGCCCAATCGACATGTTCCCTGACGATCGCTGATTCATGTTTGGCACGGTTTCTGAGAGCGGCAATCACTGCATCATTTTTGGTCGCATTACCCAGCGCTACGGCGATATTGCGCAACCACTGCTCATAGCCGATGCGATAGATGGCGCTGCCCGCGAGCTTTGATTTAAAATCTTCTTCTTCCCACGCAAACAGCTCTACCAGCGACACATCGTCCAAACCGTGCCTCACCGCGAAATCAGGCTCGACTGTTGTTTGTGCATAGCCATTCCATGGGCATGCCAATTGGCAATCATCGCAGCCATAGATGCGATTGCCAATTAGCGGGCGCAACTCAACCGGGATGCTGCCCTTCAGTTCAATAGTGAGATAGGAAATACAGCGGCGCGCATCCAGCCGGTACGGCGCAACGATCGCTCGGGTCGGGCAAACTTCAATGCAACGCGTGCAAGTTCCGCAATGTTCTTGTTGCGGCGTATCTAGCGGCAGAGGAAGATTCAGATATATTTCGCCAAGAAAGAACCATGATCCGTGTTCTCTGGAAAGTAACAAGCTATGCTTTCCACGCCAGCCCAATCCGGCTTTGCGGGCAAGCTCAACTTCCATTACCGGTGCACTGTCGGTGAACACCCGCACGCCCGCTTCCGCCACCTCGGCACGGATTCTGTCCGCCAGTTTCGCCAGGCGATTGCGCAAAATCTTGTGGTAGTCTCGCCCAAGGGCATAGCGCGAAATGAAGGCGTATTCACTTTCCGCAAGCACATTCCAACTGTCTCGTGCATGAGGCGGGAAATAATTCATGCTGAGAGAAATCACTCGCAAGGTTCCCGGAACAAGCTCGGCCGGACGGCTGCGTCTGGTCCCATGATTTACCATATAATCCATATTGCCGTGCCGGCCAAGCGACAACCATTCCAGCAGACCGATTTCCGCCGCGTTTAGATCCGTATCGCAAATGCCTACGCGCTGAAAGCCAAGCTCCTGTGCCCACGAGTGTATCTGTGCGGCCAATTCGACGTAATTTTCACTTTGGGGATTTCCGTTTTGCATAGTCAAGATAATAGCCGAATCCGCATGAAGCTAGAAAATGAAAAAGCGACTCTTGCTCTGGCGCAACGTCTCGCCGCGCGGCTCAAGCCCGGAATGGTTATTTATCTGCATGGAAATCTTGGAGCCGGCAAAACTACCTTGGTGCGCGGTGTGCTAAATGCTCTCGGATACAAAGGTCGCGTAAAAAGTCCCACCTACACGCTGGTTGAACCATACCATGTCGCTGAGTTAGACTTACGCCACTTTGATCTGTACCGGCTGCAAAACAAGGAAGAATGGGTTTCCGCCGGATTTCGTGACGAATTTGATGGCTGCAATATATTTTTCATCGAATGGCCGGGACATGCTCAAGGATTGCTTCCTCATGCCGATGTGGAAATTGTGTTTGAAATTCTGCAGAAAGGACGTATCGTCGAAATTAGTGGTTGCACAACTATAGGACGGGAATGCTTAGAGCAGCTTTAAACCTCTTTACACTTTCACTTATTCTCTGGTTACCGCAGGGGAACGCAGCCATTGTCGTGAGCTCATCGCGTGTATGGCCGGCACAGGATTACACGCGCCTGACGCTCGAATCAAAAAAAGCCATCCATCACAATATGTTCAGTTTAACCAATCCGGACCGTCTCGTGATCGACTTGAACGGGGTAGTGCTGGGAAAAGCGCTTAACGATTTGTCCAAGCTGATCGGCAACGATGACCCCTATATAAAGAGCATACGTGTTGGTCGTTTCAAGCCGGGCGTGGTGCGCCTGGTGCTGGATTTGAAAGCTGATGTCAAGCCGCAACTGTTCGTTCTGAAACCTGTTGCAGAATATGGCTACCGCTTGGTACTGGACGTGTATCCGGCTCATCCGGTTGATCCGCTGATGGCATTGCTGGCGCAACCAAAGACCAGCCAACCCGAAACCGATGGAATCCCGGGCGCAGTATCCCAGCCCACGGCAGATACGGCTTCTGCAGCCGAAGATACGATGAGCATGCCGCAGAATATGAATATCGACAATACCGTCAAATCGGCCCCCGATGCTACTCCAAATCTGCCCGAGATGCGCTCGCGCACCCTGAACATCGCAATCGACGCCGGACATGGCGGTGAAGATCCGGGGGCCAGGGGGCGGCATGGCTCGCGTGAAAAGAATGTAACACTTGCGATTGCACGCAAGGTTAAGGCGCTGGTCGATGACGAGCCGAACATGCGCGGCATATTGATACGAGACGGGGATTACTTCATCCCCCTCGCCGAGCGTGTCAACAAGGCACGCAGGTTGCATGCGGATTTATTCATTTCCATCCATGCCGATGCATTCATAAAAGCGAACGCGCGTGGTTCTTCGGTATTCGCGCTATCGGAGCACGGCGCGACCAGCGCTGCCGCGCGCTGGCTGGCAAAGAAAGAAAATGAAGCGGATTTGATCGGCGGTGTGAATCTCGCGGTTAAAGACCCCTACCTCGCGCGAACCCTGCTCGATCTCTCGCAGACAGCCACCATCAGCGACAGCATGAAACTTGCCAAGCAAGTATTGAACGAACTGGGTGATATAAACGACCTGCATCGCGGTCGTGTCGAACAGGCGGGATTCGCGGTGCTGAAATCTCCGGAAATTCCCTCCATATTGGTCGAAACCGCGTTCATCAGCAATCCCAGCGAAGAGCGCCGCTTGAATGACAATGATTATCAGATGAAAGTCGCCAATGCGATCCTTGGCGGCATCAAACATTATTTTGCTCAAAACCCGGCACTGTCCAAACCAAGAGTTGCACAAGTCCATTGATTCGTCTTGCAATGAGCACATCAATACTGCGCCGGTTTTCAGGCAGGGAATACCCCCGTCGAAAGATAGCGATCTCCGCGATCGCACACAATAAACACGATTACGGAGTTTTCGACTTGCCGAGATACACGCAACGCGACGCTTAAAGCTCCGCCGGAAGAAATACCGCAGAAGATGCCTTCCTCGCGCGCCAGACGGCGTGTCAATTCTTCGGCCTCAGCCTGCTTGACATTTTCCAGCCGGTCGATATTTCTGCCGTCGTATATCTTCGGCAAGTAGGCCTGCGGCCATTTTCGAATACCGGGAATCTGTGCGCCTTCTTCCGGTTGCACACCTATGATCTGGATGTTGCGATTCTTTTCCTTGAAGAACCTCGAACAACCCATGATGGTGCCTGTGGTGCCCATGCTGCTGATGAAATGCGTGAGCTTGCCGTCCGTGTCGTGCCAGATTTCCGGCGCGGTGCCTTCATAGTGCGCCAGCGGATTATCCGGATTGGCGAATTGATCGAGGATAAATCCTTTTCCCTGGTCACGCAGTTTCTCGGCAGTGTCACGGGCCAGTTCCATGCTGCCTTCCTTTGCGGTCAGCACCAATTCCGCACCGAACGCGCGCATGGTCTGACGACGCTCAGCACTCTGGTTCTCCGGCATCACCAATATCATCCGATAGCCGCGCATCGCCGCCGCCATGGCCAGCGCGATCCCGGTATTGCCGCTGGTCGCTTCGATCAGCGTATCGCCGGTTTTGATTTCACCCCGCTGCTCGGCGCGGGCGATCATCGACAACGCGGGCCGGTCTTTTACCGAGCCGGCCGGATTATTTCCTTCCAATTTGGCGAGCAGCACATTGCTCGTTTTGCCCGAGATGCGTTTTAACTGCACCAGCGGCGTGTGCCCGACGAAATTTTCCAATGTCAAATACAATTTTTCTCCCAATGCGGAAAAGTATCCAGATTTATGCCCTGCCCTTCATCATCTGCTCTACATACCTTGCCACGCCTTGCTCCACGGTCATAAAATCCGCAGAGTACCCGCTGCTGCGCAACGCGCTGATATCAGCCTGGGTATAACTCTGATATTTTCCCCTCAGTTGCCCTGGGAATGGAATGTAACTGACCAGCCCTTGCTGTTGCATCTCGGTAAGACCCAGAACCGGCTTGGACTCTGATTTGCGCAGGGTATTGATTGCCGCAACCGCCACTTCATTGAAACTTTGTGCTTTTCCTGTGCCCAGATTGAAAATGCCGGATATTTGCCGATTGTCGAGAAAATACATGTTAACCTTTACCACGTCCTCAATCGAAACAAAGTCACGCAACTGTCCGCCATCGGCGTAGCCGTCGCACCCTTCGAATAATTTGACCCGGCCCTCGGCCAGATACTGGTTGAAGAAATGATAAGCAACGGAAGCCATTCGCCCTTTGTGTGCTTCGCGCGAACCGTATACGTTGAAATAGCGCAGTCCAACAACCTGCGCGCTGCGCTTTTGCCAGCGACGACGCACAATCTGGTCAAACAAAAACTTGGAATAGGCATAAACATTTAACGGGGATTCGTACTCGCGGCTTTCCTTGAACACGCTGCCGCCGCCATATACCGATGCGGACGAGGCATAAAGCAACGGTATCTCTTCATTTTGGCAGTAGTCCAGCAACTCAAGGGAGTATTGGTAATTGTTAACCATCATGTATCGGCCGTCGGTTTCCATGGTGTCGGAACACGCACCCTGATGCAGCACCGCACTGATCAACCCGTCGAAAAAGCCATCCTGCAGTTTTTCCAGGAAGACTTGCTTGTCGATATAATCGGCGATCTCGCAGTCCACCAGATTCTTGAACTTGTCTGCATTCTTGAGGTTGTCCACCGCGATGATGTTGTTCTCACCGCGTTGATTGAGCGCATGGACCAAGTTGGAACCGATAAATCCCGCTGCACCGGTGATGATGTAATACATTTTCTATCTCCTCACAAATTCAGGCGTCAGGAACGGATACAAGGCGCGGAAAAACTCGCGCGTCTCTGTATCTCCGTTAATCCGCCAAACCCATATCCTGAATGATCTCGTTTCGGCTGACCACCGCCGTCCCAAGCTTGCCGACCACGATGCCTGCAGCACGATTGGCGATACGCATGGCATCCAGTAAACCCGCCCCACTCGCCATCATCACTGCCAGTGTGGCAATCACGGTGTCGCCGGCACCGCTGACATCGAAAACCTCACGGGTCTGTGTCGGTTCGTGCAGCACTTCGTTGGCACGAAACAGACTCATGCCTTCTTCGCTGCGCGTGACCAGCAGCGCGTCAAGTTGCAATTCGGCACGCAGTTTTTCTGCCTTGTTGCTGAGCTCGGATTCATCTTTCCAGGTTCCCGCCACTTCCCGAAACTCACTTCGATTCGGTGTAAGCAAAGTCGCACCGCGATAACGCGCATAATCATCCCCCTTAGGGTCGACCAACACCGGCTTGTTTGCCGCACGCGCCAGTCGGATCATTTCGGCGATGTGCGCCAACCCCCCCTTGCCATAGTCGGAGAGTATCACCACATCGGCCTGCGGCATCTGCGACCGATAATCTTCGAGAGCGGTGTGCAACACCTCGTGACTGGGCGGCGTCTCGAAATCGATGCGCAGCAACTGCTGATGGCGCGCGATTGCGCGCAACTTGATGATGGTGGAAATGGTGCTATCGCGATGCAGCAACGCAGACAGGTTGCGATGTTCCTTGAGCAACCTTTCCAGGCAGGCCCCTGCCTCGTCGTTTCCGACCACCGACAGCAAAGTTGCGTGCGCGCCCAGCGCAGCGATGTTGCGAGCCACGTTGGCAGCACCACCGGGGCGCTCATCCACATGCTCGACCTTGAGCACTGGCACCGGGGCTTCCGGGGAGATGCGGCTAACATCGCCAAACCAGTAGCGATCCAGCATCACATCGCCCACCACAAGTATTTTTGCCCGATCAAATTTTGGTAACTTGGTCATATCCCCCTGCTCCATTCTTCTTCATGCCGTTTCTCCGATCTCATGGTTGATCTCGAGCAAGGCCCGCAGCGGATCCGCTGCCTGGGTGATCGGACGGCCGATCACCAGGTAATCGGAACCGGCTAGAATAGCGGCCTTCGGAGTCATGATTCGTGACTGGTCGTCTATACTGGCATGTGCCGGACGAATGCCCGGTGTCACCAGACAAAATTCATTTCCACAATGTTTGCGCAGCATTTCGGCTTCCTGCGCAGACGATACCACGCCATCCAAACCGCAGTCGCGAACCAAGGTTGCCAGACGCAGAACCAGATCGGCAAGCTTGGCATTGATGCCGATTTCGGCTAGGTCCTCTTGGGCCATGCTGGTCAGCATAGTCACAGCGATCAACTTGGGGCGAGTCGAGCCGCCTACGATCGCTTCGCGGGCCGCTTCGAGCATCTTGCGCCCCCCGATCGCATGCACGTTGATCATCCACGCACCCAGACTGGCAGCCGCCTTGCATGCCTGCGCGGTGGTGTTGGGAATATCGTGAAATTTCAGGTCGAGAAAGATCTCGAATCCGCGACGCATCAGTTTTTCCAGCAAAGCCGGGCCCGAGGCTGTAAATAGCTCCTTGCCAACTTTCAATCGGCACAAAGCGGGCTCCACTTTATCGGCCAATGCCAGCGCAGGCGCGGCAAAAGGATAATCCAAGGCGATGATGATCTTTGGATCGCTCATAGCGGCATACCGGTTTCTTCGCTCCGGCGGGGCGAATAGCTGCCCCATGCATGGCAAGCCGGGCAATGCCAGTAGAACTGCTGCGCCTTGAAGCCGCAATTTGAGCAGTAATATGCCGCCAGATTTCTCGTGCGTTTATGGACCAGTTCCTTCACCATCTCAACATCGGCCCGCATGTCCGCCGGTACTTCCAGCAATCTTGCCTCGAGCAGCTTGTCCAGTCCCAGCAAGGTCGGATTACGCTCCAGCTCATCGCGGACCAATTGATAGGCGGCAGCCGAACCACTGTTCTTCAGCACACCTGTGAACACTACATTCAACAGATCAAGCGAATGATATTTGCTCAAATACTCGCGCAGCAGGGCTATCCCGTCCGCTTCTCGATTCAGGCTGCGATAAGAATTCAACAGACGCTCTGCAACCAGTGGCAAATATTGCTCATCCTGCTCTTCAATGTGCTTCCAAATGCCGATCGCCTCTTCATGTTTTCCGTCGCTGGCAAGAAAATCGCCCAATAACATGGAAGCTCGTACCGCCTTTGGATCGGTCTGCAATGCCAGCTGCAAATAATCGCGTGCTGCAGCCTGTTTGCCGTCCGCATTTGCCTCACTTGCCAGCTCGCAATAGAAATAGGCGGCCTGCCTGTTATATGGCTGCCCGGTCAGCGCCGTTAATCGTTTGCTCACGGCTATCGCCTTCAGCCAGTCATGCTCTTTCTGATACAACTCCAGCAGGAATTCCAATGACTGTTTGCCATACGACGTGCCTTCCAGTTCGCTGAACAGACTTTCGGCACGGTCCAGAATCCCGGCCTTCAGATAATCCTGTGCCAACTCGAAGATAGCCTGCCGGCGCTTCTCATCATCCAGATCGGCCCTGTCAACCAGATTGTGGTGCATACGCAAAGCCCGATCCACTTCACCGCGACGGCGAAACAGGCTGCCCAGCGCGAAGTGCAGTTCGACGGTTTGCGGATCGACCTTCACCACTTCGATGAAAGCTTCAATCGCCTTATCCTGTTGCTCATTGAGCAGAAAATTCAGCCCCTGAAAATAGGAATGCGGAATAATGTTTGAATTCGAGAGCAGTTGTTTGATGTCAATGCGTGCAGCAAGCCATCCCATCCCGAAAAACAGGGGAAAAATCAGCAGCATCCAGAGCTGGAATTCCATGACTTAAAATTCCTATCTATTCTCTTGCGGGCTACCGCCGATATCGCCGGGCTTGCTGTTGTTCGGAATGTCGCGCTTCAGAACAGCGATTTCACGGCGTTTTTGCAGCACTTTGGAAAACATCGCAACTATTCCAACTGCCACACCTGCGGAAAAAAATATCAGCAGCACAATCACCAGCGTAGACTGCCATTCATAGCCGAAGAAATAGTGCAGCGTAACCGGCTGATCGTTCTTGACTGCAAAGCCAAGCAGCGCCAGGAACAACACGACACGTATGGTCCAGTTCAAATAACGCATGGCATACCCCGAAATATTCATGGCAACGATAACATAAAAAAAGGCGGCGATACCTTGCGATATGCCGCCAATTGAACGTTGACTAAATCAGAAATCAAATCTTGTGTTCGCAGACTCTTTCCCTGAGTTCCTTTCCTGCCTTGAAATGCGGAACATATTTGGCAGGCACCTTCACCTTGTCGCCGGTCTTGGGGTTGCGCCCTTGACGCGGCGGCCTGTAATTCAGGCCAAAACTGCCGAAACCGCGAATCTCGACTCGTCCACCACGCGACAGCGTAGCAGACAACGAATCCAGAATTACCTTAACGGCAAGCTCCGCGTCCTTGGCCAGCAGTTGCGGATGCAACTCGGCTAGTTTCGCGATCAAATCAGAACGAATCATGTCGGTAACCTCGGACTTATGCTTCAGTTTTAGTGCCGCTCATCTTGGCCTTCAGCAGCGCGCCCAGATTGGTCGTACCGGCACTGGCATTGCTTTCCGAAGACAGTTTCTGCATCGCAGCGTTATCTTCCGTCTTGTTGAGCGCCTTGATGGACAGGTTAATGCTGCGATTCTTGCGGTCCACATTGATAATAACGGCAGTAACACTATCGCCTTCTTTCAGATGGGTGCGGATATCCTCGACCCGGTCCGCTGACACCTCGGAAGCTTTCAGGTACGCCTCGACCTCGCCTTCCAATACAATCGTTGCGCCCTTGGCATCCAGGGACTTCACCTTGCCGGTGACTACGCCACCTTTTTCATGGCTGGAGGCGAAGCCTCCGAACGGATCGCCTTCCAGTTGCTTGATGCCCAGAGAGATGCGCTCGCGTTCCACATCGATCGCCAATACCACGGCCTCGACTTCATCGCCCTTCTTGTAGTTGCGCACCGCTTCTTCACCTGGCTGGCTCCAGGACAGGTCTGACAAATGCACCAAGCCATCGATGCCCCCATCGAGTCCGATGAACACGCCAAAGTCGGTGATCGACTTGATCTGGCCCTTAACCTTGTCCCCCTTCTTGTGGTTGATCGCAAAATCATCCCATGGATTCGACTGGCATTGCTTCATGCCCAGGGAAATACGGCGGCGACCTTCGTCGATCTCCAGAATCATCACTTCGACTTCATCGCCCAGACTCACGACTTTGGATGGATGCACATTCTTGTTGGTCCAGTCCATTTCCGAAACATGCACCAAGCCTTCAATACCTTGTTCGATCTCCACGAACGCGCCATAGTCGGTCAGGTTGGTCACCTTGCCGAACATGCGGGTTCCTTGCGGGTAGCGGCGCGCCAAGCCATTCCAAGGGTCATCGCCCATTTGCTTGATCCCCAGCGAAACGCGGTTCTTCTCCTGGTCGAACTTCAGTATCTTGGCTTCGATCTCGTCGCCCACGGTCAATACTTCGGAAGGATGCTTGACGCGGCGCCATGCGAGATCAGTTATATGCAGCAAACCGTCGATGCCGCCCAGGTCGACGAACGCACCATAGTCGGTGATGTTCTTGACCACGCCTTTGACGATCGCGCCTTCCTTGAGATTCTCCAGGACCGCTTCACGGTCGGCGCCCACGCTGGCTTCCAGCACCGCGCGGCGGGAAACCACCACGTTGTTGCGTTTGCGGTCCAGCTTGATGACTTTCAGCTCCATGGTCTTGTTTTCGTATGGCGTCGTGTCCTTGACCGGACGGATATCCACCAGCGAACCGGGCAGGAACGCGCGGATGCCATTGACCATCGCGGTCAGGCCGCCCTTGACCTTGCCGCTGACGAAACCTTCGACGATCTTGCCTTCCTCCATCGCCACTTCCAGCTCATGCCATGCCGCCAGGCGCTTGGCTTTTTCGCGCGACAGTTTGGTCTCGCCATAGCCGTTTTCCAGCGCTTCGATGGCAACGGTGACGAAGTCGCCCGGCTTGACTTCCAATTCACCTTTGGCGTCGAGGAATTCCTCGATCGCAATCAAACTTTCGGACTTCAGTCCGGCATTCACGACCACCATGTTGTGGTCGACGCGCACGACCTGTGCGGTGATCAGTTCGCCTGCGCGCATTTCCTTGCGCGTCAAACTTTCTTCGAACAATGCTGCAAAACTATCGGGGTCTTTTACTGTTGTAGCGGTTGCGGTTGCGTTCATCGGATACACCCAAGATTAAAGTATTCTGTTTGTAACAACAGAAGGTTAGTTAACGTTCCCATCATGACGGAGAGTCGATGGGGCTTATTTGTCAGAGCCGCTTACCCGGCAGTGTGCCAATATCTCCTGTACGGCCTGCTCGATGTTCAGAGACGTGGTGTCCAGCAGGTTTGCGCCCGGCGCCAGTTGCAGGGGGGACGTGCTGCGTTGAGTATCCCGCTCGTCACGAACACGTATATCCAGCAAAAGGGCCGAGATATTAGCATCGATTCCTTTTTCCATCAACTGCTTATATCTTCGTTCAGCACGCGCCTCGGCACTGGCGGTAAGAAAGATTTTCAACGTGGCGTCAGGAAACACGACCGAGCCCATGTCGCGGCCATCCGCAACCAGTCCCGGCGCGCGGCGGAATGCATGCTGCTTGGCAAGCAGCGCGGCGCGAACCTTTGGAATGGCGGCGACGCTCGAGGCTGCAGCCGCACATTGCTCAGAGCGCAACTCGTCACCAACCAATACGCCGTCCAGCCAGATTTTGTCGTCCTCGAAGCGTATCTCCATGCGTTCAGCCAATGCAGCCAGGCCCGCTTCGTCAGTCACCGGAACCCGATCGCGTTGCGCAGCCAATGCGAGCAATCGATACAGCGCGCCGCTGTCCAGATAGTGATAGCCGAGCCTTGCCGCGACAAGTTTGGCCACGGTACCTTTCCCCGATGCCGATGGCCCGTCGATCGCAATGACCGGGACTGCCTGTACCACATCATGCAACAGTGTGAAGAAATTCGGAAAGGTCTTTGCAACACAGCGCGGATCGTTGATGCGTATTCCTTCCGCGCCAAAGGCGGTCAGCGAAAAACTCATGGCCATGCGGTGATCATCGTAAGTGTCTATGCCTGAAGTCGGATTGCGGATCGCAAGCCGGGGATCATGAGTTGCAGACCAGGAAGAATGCATCCATGAGGCGATAATGGGTCCCAATCCGGCTCTGCCGGTTTTGGCTGGCTTGGCGATTGGCGGCGTTATGCGAATAAAATCTGTGCCCTCTTCCACCGTCGCGCCGACCTTTCGCAATTCGGTCGCCATCGCCGCGATGCGGTCGGTTTCCTTGACGCGCCAGCTGGCGATATTGCGCAAGGTCGTCGTGCCTGCGGCAAACAGCGCCACCACCGCCAGCGTCATCGCCGCATCGGGAATATGGTTGCAGTCGAGGTCAATGGCCTTGAGCAACCCCGATTTCGGCGCGCGCGCTTCCATCCAGTTCGCCCCCATTTCGACCCGCGCGCCCATCAGCGCCAAGGCATCGGCAAAACGCACATCACCCTGTATGCTTCGGCTGCCTACACCGTCGATACGCAATGGCCCCCCACCGATTGCGCCAGCCGCAAGAAAATACGATGCGGACGACGCGTCGCCCTCAACATAAATCACGCCGGGCGACTTATAGTGGCTGCCGGGCAATACCATAAAGCTTTGCAAATCTTCACTACGCCACACTTCTACACCAAAGCGCTCCATCATTTCCAGCGTGATCTCGATATACGGTTTCGAAATCAATTCGCCGGTCACATCAATGGCGATATTCCTGTTCAATAGTGGCAGGGCCATCAGCAATGCGGTCAAGAATTGGCTGGATACGTCTCCACGCACGCTGACACGGTTCACTTCATTCAGAGCCGGAGGATGGATCTCCAACGGGGGAAAACCCTCATTGTCCATGCATTCGATGTCCGCGCCCAACTCGCGCAACGCATCAACCAGATCGCCTATTGGTCTTTCATGCATACGAGGCGTACCCGAAAGCCGGTATTCCCCGCCGGACAACGCCAGCACCGCCGTCAGCGGACGAATCGCGGTTCCTGCGTTCCCCAAGAACAACTCTGCTTGCTTTACCGGAAAATGCCCCCCGCAGCCCTGTATACGGAACGCATGCGTCTCCAGTTGTTCCACTTTGACGCCCAGAGAGCGCAAACCATCAAGCATGCGTCCGGTGTCGTCGGACAACAGCACGTCGCGTATCTCAGTAGTACCTTGTGCCAAGGCTGACAGCAGCAATATGCGGTTGGAAATGCTTTTCGAACCGGGCAGCGTGATCGTGCCGCGCGCGCTGAGCAGTGGCGGAAGATCAATGAATTTTTCGGATGTCATTGCAATTGGATTGCTTGGCAAATTTGCTGGGTGGAAGATGATACCTCAAAGCAATGGCTAACCAAGAGGACGCGAATCGATCAACCTCTCCCTGCATGACCTGGCCATGCAATTAAGTCATGCGATTCGTGACGGAAGCCCATCTCGCCAAATTGTCATATTTTTAATTGAATGAGCCGTTCGAGATACTGTATATTCGATCGCCGAACCGAATTCCGGTTCAGTCATAAAGTAACACCATAAGCAAGAAACAGCGGACGGAAACTGCGTAAGGGTTGCCTGTGAATAAAAGGGGTTATCGCGGCGGGTTGATATTGATGTCGGCATTCGGGTTCGCTACCCACGCGGCCGCGCAAGATGAACCACCCGCGCCGACTTCATATTCTGCAATTATCTGGGATTATCTTACGAACGGCAGCAGCCTGACGATAGGCGTCGGCGGACGCGAAGCGGATTTGACAGTGACACGCCTTTCCGATAACGCCAGCGGAAAACTGGCACAGCGCAATGAAAGGTCGTATTTTCTGAGCTACAGTACCCGTCCCGGATTCTTCGGCGATACCCATTTTGGCTACGATTTTGCTTTCAACCTGTCGACATTCCATATGCACGAACAGCAAATCTCCAATAACGTCTATCAAAACCTGGGCACTGGAGGGAATGGCAAGTTCGCTTATTTTGTCCCCACCCTATTCTATATGTGGGGAGACCACCTGCAAGGCACTTACATCAAAACCGGGATAGGCTTGGGGGCAGGGATCGCCACGTTCGACGGCGATATCATCCTGACCGACTCCTCCACGCAAGATCTCGTTCAGTTCACCCACCAGACTTCCGAAATCAGCATAGCATCAAGCGTGGAATTCGAGGCCCGTTGGAAGAACTGGGGCTTGCTAATCACCGCCGCAGGGCCGGACTTGAAGCAGGACGGATACGAATACCAATTGAGCGATATCGCTGTGAGCTTCGGATATCGTTATGTCTTCTGAAATCCGACCTCATCAGATCTTTCCATCCTTAACGTCATTTGATGAACGAACCACACCACATTCTTTGACTCCAGCCCTCGCCCATCCTCGCGCAAACGTAATGCCAATTTCCTCGCCCGCAGTCAATTGCCCGGCATTCGACACCACGTTACCGCTTGCGTCTTGCACTATGCTATAGCCCCGCGTGAGGACTCTTTTCGGGTCGAGCAAGATCAAATGCTGTGCGGCATTATCCATCCGCGCCGATCGGCTCGCCTGTCCGGCGTGCATCGCCTTGACCAGGCGTTGCGCCAGATTGGTTTGCCTGTCTTCCAGACGGACCCAGTTGCCGCGCATGGACCGCAGCCTTTGCACCAATGATTGCCACTGCCAGTATTGATGCTGCAGCCGATAAGCAAGGGCACGTTGCATGCGTTGGCGCAATTGGTCCAATTGCTGGGATTGGCGTTGCAGCAGTTGCGCCGGGTGTACCAGGCTGCGTTGCAGGTAATCCAGCGCCTGCATGGCAATATGCAGACGATTGCGCTGTGCGCGTTGCAGGTGCTGCGCCTGATCGCGCAGGTTCCCAAGAAGCGCATGTCGATCCGGGACAACGCGTTGGGCGGCTGCGGTGGGCGTCGGTGCACGTTCGTCGGCCACGAAATCGGCAATCGTGAAATCGGTTTCGTGTCCAACTCCACTTACGATGGGAATGTCGCTTGCGGCGATCGCTCGTGCAACGATTTCCTCGTTAAATGCCCACAGATCCTCTATGCTGCCCCCACCGCGACATAGGATCAGCACATCGCATTCCGAGCGTTTGTTGGCAAGCTGGATGGCCTGCGCAATCTTGTCCGCGCTTCCCGCTCCTTGAACCGGCGCAGGGTACAGCACCACCGGCACACTGGGCAGTCTCAGCTTCAATGTCGTCAGCACATCCCGCAATGCCGCAGCCTGTGGGGAGGTTATGATGCCTATACAAGCGGGAATTTCGGGCACGGGGCGTTTACGCGCGGCGGAGAATAATCCTTCGCTTTGCAACAATTTCTTCAGCTGCTCGAATCGTTCATACAGTATGCCCAAACCGGCGGGGCGGATCTGCTCGACAGTCAGCTGAAAATCGCCGCGTTGTTCATATAAAGTAGCGACGGCCAGGACTTCAACCTGCTGGCCATTCGCGATCGGCTCTTTCAAAGACTGGTTCTTATGCCTGAACATCACACAGCGAACCTGTGCCTGATCATCTTTCAGGGAAAAATAAAAATGACCGGACGCAGCTCTCACAAAATTTGAAATTTCTCCGCGAACCCACAACAGCGGGACGTTGCTTTCCAGCAACTGCTTGATTGCAAAGTTGAGTTCCGCGACGCGAAATACTCGCGCTTTTTCTTCAAAAAAAAGTTCAGAAAACATCTTGACAATCCAAATTAATCCACACTCCCAGCAAAATTGCCGCTTTTAGCCAGAACATCCCTCAACAAAGATGCAAACTTACAGTAACATATTGTTTTTATTCTAGTATATTTTGTTTCAAAAAATAGGCAAAGTAACAAAATCCCTTGCGCCACGCCATTTTATATCGCCTTTCCCGAGAGTCATCCACAAAGTTATCCACAACATTTGTGAGTAAACGGAAATACTCTTTTCAAATGGCACGTTAGCAAAACTGTGCTGAAGTAAATCCTGAGAAAGGTTGCTCAAGTCATTGCGACACGCTACAGTTGCGCCCTGTTAATTTAAGCACATTTGGAGAATACGCGTGTTCGCAATCGTAGAAGCGGCCGGCTGGCCGATCTGGTTTTTGATTCTGGCATCCATCATCGCAGTCGGTTTGATCATTGAACGCTTGATGTTCTTGCGCAATCAGCGCATAGCTCCTCCCGCCCTGCTGGACGAAGTCATCAAAGAGCTCAAACAACGGGGCGTAAGCGACGGGATGTTGGCCAAGTTATCCAGCAGTTCGCCTCTCGGGCGCATTTTCGCGGCTGGTTTGAAGAATATCAAAAGCACGCCTGAAGTAATGAAGGAATCCGTCGAAGAAGCGGGTCGTGCCGTGTCGCACGATTTGGGGCGCTTCCTCACCACACTGGGCACGATAGCCTCCATCAGCCCCTTGCTGGGGTTGTTCGGAACGGTGGTGGGGATGATTGAGATATTCGGATCGCAATCCGCCGTCGGCAACAGTCCCGCAATACTTGCACATGGCATTTCCGTGGCTCTATACAATACCGCCTTCGGTCTGATCGTGGCGATTCCCAGCATGATCTTCTACCGCCATTTCCGTTCGCAAGTCGACAGCCTGACCATGGAGATGGAGCAACAGGCGATCAAGCTGGTGGCGATCGTGCACGGCCAACGCGGGAGTTGATCCGAAATGAACTTCCGGATAGGGCGCAGACGCGAAGAGCCGGAGATCAATCTGATCCCGATGATTGACGTTTTGCTGGTGATCCTGATCTTCATGATGGTAACCACCAGTTATGCCAAATTCTCGGAATTGCAGATCAATCTTCCACAGGCGGGTGGCGAAACTTCAAATGCAAAGTCCAACATCATCACCGTCGCAGTGGATGCCTCGGAACACTACGCGATCAACAATCAGGGTTTGTCCTACACCGGTGTTGACGCGCTGGCAGCTTCCCTGACAGCCGCCGCCGGCAATCAGACCGACCCCACGATCGTGATCGACGCCGATGCCAAAGCCACGCATCAGTCCGTGATCAATGTGATGGAAGCAGCAAGGCGGGCCGGTTATGGGCGCATCACCTTCACTACCCAGCGTCAAACAAAGTAACCAAAGTGCATTGGCTGCAGCAACATTGGTCTCGTATTACCCCTCTGCATCTGCTCCTGTATCCTGTCAGCCTGGTTTTTCGCGCGCTCGTGACGCTGCGGCGCGAGTTGTACCTCAGCAGTTTCCTTGCCAGCCATCAACTATTGTTGCCTGTCGTTGTGGTCGGCAACATCAGTGTCGGTGGCACCGGAAAAACGCCGCTTACGCTTGCCTTGTCGCAACAATTGATCCAGCGGGGCTGGCTTCCGCTCATCATCAGCCGAGGTTATGGCCGCACCGGCAAAAATCCGCAACCGGTATTCTCGTCCAGCACGGCCGCGCAGGTCGGGGACGAGCCATTGTTGATGGCTCGACGCGAAATTTGCCCCGTGTGGGTGGGAGCAGATCGGGTTGCCACTGCTCAGGCGGCGTTGCAAGCCAACCCGCAATGCGATGTTGTGCTGTGCGATGATGGTTTGCAGCATTACCGGCTGCAAAGAGATGTGGAAATCGCGGTCGTCGATAGCGAACTCGGTTATGGCAACGGCCTGCTGCTTCCCGCCGGCCCGTTGCGCGAACCGGAATCGCGTTTGCATACGGTCGATGCCATCGTAGTGAATGGCGGTCACGTAGGCGAAGGGCAGCATGAAATGCGCCTTGCCGGTGATGTGTTTTTCAACCTGCTGAATCCAGAACAAACCGCAACATCCGCCGATTTTCACAAACCCAACATCCATGCCGTGGCCGGTATAGGCAACCCGCAGCGCTATTTTCGATATCTGGAGACGATGGGCATCCCTTTCACTCCGCATGCTTTTCCAGATCATCATCCCTACCGCGCATCCGACCTGTCCTTCAACGATTGCGATGCGATACTCATGACCGAAAAAGATGCGGTAAAATGCACCGCATTTGCCGATGCAAGATATTGGGTATTGCGTGTGGATGCTCAAACCGACCCGGCCCTGATTGACCTGATACTTCGAAAGATCGACCCCGATGGACGCAAAACTGCTTGATATCCTTGTTTGCCCGTTGTGCAAATCACCGTTGGTCTACCATAAAGCCGAACAGGAACTGATCTGCAAGGCAGACCGCCTGGCCTATAAAATCGAAGACGACATACCGGTGATGCTGGTCGACGAGGCACGCAAGCTTACTCCCGAAGAAGCCGAAAAAATTTGATGGAAGCCTCTAAAAATCCACATTTCATCCCAACTGCTGTGTTGCGGAAAAAATTTCTTGCTTACATATAACGCATATGCAGCGCTGTGAAATCTTTCCCGCGCCTTGCATTTGGGCGAACTCTGAATTTTTAGAGGCTCCCAAATGACCGATTTTCATGTCGTCATTCCGGCGCGCCATGCATCTACACGACTACCCGCCAAACCGCTGCTGCTGATTTCAGGCAAACCGATGGTGGTACGGGTTGCCGAGCAGGCGGCCAAAAGCGGCGCACAACAAATCTGGATCGCCACCGACCATCACGCGATTGCCAACGTGGCGCACGAGCATGGCTTCAAGGCATGCTTGACCAAAGACAGCCACGCGAGCGGCACGGATCGTATCGCCGAAGTGGTTGAGCAATGCGATTGGCCTGATGACACAATTGTGGTCAATGTGCAAGGAGACGAACCGCTGATTCCTCCCGCGCTGATACGCGCCGTTGCCGAACACCTGCATTCCCATCCTGAATGTGCGATTGCCACGGCTTGTCATGCCATTCACGATGAAGCTGCCATGCGCAATCCGAACATCGTCAAAACGGTGCTGGATAAGAATGGCAACGCGCTGTATTTCAGCCGCGCGCCGATCCCCTGGCCTCGTGAAGCCTTTGCCCGTAATCAGCCTCTGCCCGCCGACTTGCCGGTATTGCGCCATATCGGCATCTACGCCTACCGTGCGGGCTTCCTGCGTGCATACGGACAACTCCCCCCAATAGTGTTAGAGCGCTATGAGGCATTGGAGCAATTGCGCGCGCTGTATCATGGGTACAAAATCGGTGTGGTGATCACCGAAAAGGCCCCGCCGGGCGGGGTCGATACCGAAGAAGACCTGCACGCGGCACAAAAGCAATTTGAAGAAAAGTCTAGGGAGTTGAGTGAATAATGCGACTGATACTGTTGGGCCCGCCCGGAGCGGGAAAAGGAACCCAAGCGAATTACATCAAGGAAAAATTCAACATCCCGCAGATTTCCACCGGCGACATGCTGCGTGCGGCAGCCAAAGCGGGCACGGCGCTGGGGATCGCGGCCAAGAAGCTGATGGACGCGGGCAACCTGGTCTCCGACGGCATCATCATCGGCCTGGTGAAGGAACGCATCAAGGACCCCGATTGCGCCAACGGATTTCTGTTCGACGGATTCCCGCGCACCATCCCGCAAGCGCAGGCCATCAAGGATGCCGGTATCGTCATCGATTACGTGGTAGAGATCGCGGTGCCCGATAACGCGATCATCCGGCGCATGAGCGGCCGGCGCGTGCACCTGCCTTCCGGACGCACTTATCATCTGGAGTTCAATCCGCCCAAAGTGGCCGGCAAGGACGATCTTACCGGGGAGGAATTGGTGCAGCGGCCCGACGATGCGGAAGACACCGTCATCAAACGCCTCAGCGTCTACCACGACCAAACGCAACCGTTGGTCGATTACTACACTGCATGGGAAAAATCCGGCGATGCAAAGGCTCCCAAGTGCGTAAAGATCCCGGGAGTGGGCAGTGTGGAAAAAATTCGCGACCGGATCTTCGCCGCTTTGGGCGCCGGATGACCATGGCCGGGAAGCCTGTTCTTACGCTGGAGGACGCCAAGCGCATCGCGGCTGCGGCTCAGGCGGAAGCGCGGCGCAACGACTGGCGTGTGGTGATCGCCGTGGTGGACGATGGCGGCCATCTGCTGTATCTGGAGCGTAGCCACGATACCCAGTTTGGCAGCGTGGAAACCGCGATACATAAGGCCCACGCCGCCGTGGCTTTTCAGCGTCCAACCAAGGCTTCCGAAGACGCAGTTCAAAATGGCCGATTGATCCATCTTGCGCTCCCCGGCGTAATTCCTGCCGAAGGCGGTGTGCCTTTGGAGATCGATGGCGTGATCGTGGGCGGCCTCGGCATCAGCGGGGTGCGTTCTTTCCAGGACGGCCAGGTCGCGGCAGCGGGTATCGCTGCCCTGGATGAAATCTAGACATGCTGTACCGACTGAACGAACGCATACCCGAATTGCGCGGCGAACGGCATTTCGTCGCCGACACCGCCTCCGTCATCGGCAATGTCATTCTGGAGAACAATGTCAGCGTGTGGTATGGCGCGGTGCTGCGCGGCGACAACGAGCCGATCCACATCGGCGCGAACAGCAACATCCAGGATGGCGCGGTGCTGCATACCGACATCGGGATTCCCCTCACGGTCGCGGCTAATGTCTCCGTGGGACATCAGGCCATGCTGCATGGCTGCACAATCGGCGAAGGCAGCCTGATCGGCATCAAGGCAGTGATACTCAACCGCAGCATTATTGGCAAGAACTGTTTGATCGGGGCCAACGCGCTCATAACCGAAGGAAAGGTGATTCCCGACAACTCGCTGGTTATCGGCATGCCGGGAAAAGTGGTACGCACATTGACGGATTCTGAAATCGCGGAGTTGCATGCCAACGTCAAGCACTATGTTGAACTATTGGCGCGCCACCATCACGGACTGCATCCCGTTTAAAATGGCCGGTGTGACGTGGCTCAGCCTGCTTGGCCGCAGTAATTGCCCGACTCGACAACAAAATGGAAATTCGGGCAGCTGGACTGCGATGTTTTGAATTATCATGTCATTATGCAGAATCCGAAGTATCCTAGGAACCTGAAGTCGCTTCTCAAGGTTCCAGCAAAATAATTGGAAACATCGTATTTCGATGCTGGTGCGGTTGGATGATTAATTTTTTAAGGGGGTATTATGACGGGTGGTCTGGGATTTGCGCTGACAAGCGCGATTGTTGCAATAATTTTCGGCTTATTTTCCATCAAATGGATACTCGATAAACCGGCCGGCAACGAAACCATGCGCGGCATCGCCGCCGCGATCCAGGAAGGCGCTTCCGCGTACCTGAACAAACAATACTCAACCATCGCCATTGCAGGCGTCGTGCTTGCAGTGTTGATCGGCGTGTTCCTTGGTATCAAGACCGCAATCGGCTTTGCCATCGGCGCGGTGCTTTCCGGCGCAACCGGCTACATCGGCATGAACGTGTCGGTGCGCGCCAACGTGCGCACGGCCGAAGCTGCCCGCAGCGGCATCGCCGCCGCTCTGGACGTCGCTTTCCGCGGCGGCGCGATCACCGGCATGCTGGTGGTCGGCTTGGGATTGCTCGGTGTTACCGGCTATTACATCGTGTTGAAGATGATGGCCGGGGGAAGCACCGACACCCACGCCATCATCCAGCCGCTGGTCGGCTTCGCCTTCGGCGGCTCGCTGATCTCCATCTTCGCGCGTCTTGGCGGAGGCATCTTCACCAAGGGCGCTGATGTCGGGGCCGACCTGGTCGGAAAGGTCGAGGCCGGCATCCCAGAAGACGACCCGCGCAACCCGGCGGTAATCGCCGATAACGTCGGAGATAACGTCGGCGACTGCGCCGGCATGGCAGCCGACCTGTTCGAAACCTACGCCGTGACCATCATCGCCACCATGTTGCTCGGCGCGCTGATGCTGCCAAGCATCGGAGAGAACGCGGTGATCTATCCGCTGGTAATGGGCGGCGCCTCTATCATCGCCTCCATCATCGGCTGCTTTTTCGTCAAGGCGAATGAAGGCGGCAAGATCATGAACGCGCTGTATCGCGGCCTCGCGGTTGCCGGCGTGCTGGCGCTGATCGCGTTCTACCCGATCACCACCTGGTTGCTCGGCGGCAGCGTGACGCTGGCGGATGGCACAACGTACAGCAGCATGGCGATCTATGGCACGTCGATCGTCGGCCTGGTGCTGACCGGCCTGCTGGTATGGATCACCGAATACTATACCGGTACCGACTTTTCGCCGGTCAAGCATGTCGCTGCCGCATCGCAGACCGGGCATGCCACCAATATCATCGCAGGGATCGGCATTTCGATGAAAGCGACTGCGTGGCCCGTGCTCGCAGTATGCGCCGCGATCTGGACTTCCTACTCGCTGGCCGGACTGTATGGCATCGCCATCGCCGCAACCTCGATGTTGTCTATGGCCGGCATCATCGTCGCGCTCGACGCCTACGGCCCGATCACCGACAACGCCGGAGGCATCGCCGAGATGTCGAAGATGCCGGAGAGCGTTCGTGCCGTCACCGACCCGCTCGACGCGGTGGGCAACACCACCAAGGCGGTGACCAAAGGTTACGCGATCGGCTCGGCCGGCCTCGCCGCGCTAGTGCTGTTTGCGGATTACACGCATGCGCTGGAATCGGTAGGGAAGCAAATCACGTTTGATCTTTCCAACCACATGGTCATCATCGGCCTGTTCATCGGCGGCCTGGTGCCTTATCTGTTCGGTGCGATGGCGATGGAAGCGGTCGGACGCGCTGCCGGTTCGGTGGTGGTTGAAGTGCGCCGCCAGTTCAAGGAGATCAAGGGCATCATGGAAGGCACAGCCAAGCCCGATTACTCGCGCGCGGTCGGCATGCTGACCACCGCCGCAATCAAGGAAATGGTGGTACCGTCGCTGTTGCCGGTGCTGGTACCGGTTCTGGTCGGCGTGATACTCGGCCCGCAGGCATTGGGCGGCTTGCTGATGGGCACGATCATCACCGGCCTGTTCGTGGCGATCTCGATGACCACCGGCGGCGGCGCCTGGGATAACGCCAAGAAATACATCGAAGACGGCAACTTCGGCGGCAAAGGTTCGGACGCGCACAAGGCCGCCGTGACCGGCGACACGGTGGGCGATCCCTACAAGGACACCGCGGGTCCGGCGGTGAATCCGCTGATCAAGATCATCAACATCGTCGCGCTGATGATCGTGCCGCTGATCTAAGCTCGATCGTTGCAGCATGCAACAAACCACAGGGCGGAACACTACCGCCCTGTTTTTTTGCGTGTCATCACAAGTGCGCCTCCCCCGGCCCTGCACGATCTCGATTGAAGACACTTGTCGTGATACAAAAATAAGTGTTTAATTGAACCCGCATGGAACTGATTATGGATATCGATCGTTGGTGCCCGTCAATTGGGTTAACTTCAAATTCTGAATAGAAGCGATCCAAGATATTTCCTTGAGCAGGCGCGGTAATAAGACCTCCAAGGGTATCAGTTTCCGGTTAAGCGACAGTTATAAGGGGGAACAATGAAATTCGCTTACCTGCTTGTCCCGCTGGTCCTTGGACTCGCAAGCACTTCTGCCCGGGCTGCTTGTGTCGATCTGAGCAACGCAACCAATTGGTCCAACATCAATACGCATAAGATCATCATGTACCAGGGAAGCAAAGCGATCGCGGTCCTGAACCTTCCGTCCTGCGACATCTATCCGTCCTCCAGCATCAAACTCGATAAGGCATATGTCTGCAGCGGCGACAGCATCTTTGTATCAGGAGTGGCTTGCAAGATCCATGATATCGAGCGGCCATAACCATAGCCGAAATATGCCGTCCCGAGCATGGACCCCGAAATCGGGCGAAGAAACGTACACACATGCGATTCACGCGATTGAATCGCTTGCCTGATGGCGAACCTATTTTTCGGGGGTTGGCATGCAAAACGCCGCTGACGTCACGACTGTCGCTCATGTCATCCAACTGGCCGTAGCGCCGGTATTCTTGTTGACCGGCATCGGTGCAATACTCAACGTCATCACCACGCGTCTCGCGCGCATCGTCGATCGATCCAGGGCATTGAACAGTATTGCCGACCGGATAAATCCCGCGCAAAAGGAAGAGTTGGCCATGCTTGCGCACAGGGTGCGATGGGTCAATTGGGCGGTCAGCCTTTGCACGTTGTCTGCTCTCCTCATCTGTATTGTCATCGCGGCTCTGTTCCTGGGATCTGTATTAAACATCGATCCATCGCGCATTGTTTCGTTGCTATTCATTTCGGCTATGCTGACACTGATTTCGGGTCTGTTGTGTTTCCTCCGAGAAATATTTCTTGCCATAGGGGGCATGGCGGTGAAAAAACAGGATGCCCGACAATGAAATGGGATCGCATCTAACCTTCCCGCATCAAATCCATTGATCCCCTGTCGATGAGACCTTCACGTATATTGATCGTCGGCTACGGCGAGATGGGCCATGCGATGGAACATCTGCTGAAGGGCAAACATCGATTGGCCATCTATGACTCGCGTCCGATCCAGGGCATTGCTGCGATCGACGTTGAACAGGAAACTGCGCTGGCCGATTTCGTGCTGCTATGCGTACCGGCGTCCCCGCACCATGACATCCTTGCAAGGCTCGCTCCGCACTTACAAAGCCATTGCATCTGCCTCAGCATCGCCAAAGGCCTTGATGACCAAGGCCGGACTCCGGCGCAGATCTATGAACATCTGCTCGATGGACGGCAGCCCTATTGCCTGCTGTATGGCCCGATGATCTCGGAGGAAATTCTCGCGGACCGCTATGCCTTCGCCGAGTTGGGTTGCGCAGATATTTCCATCTACCGCCGGGTGAGCGATCTTTATCAGGGTACCCGGCTGCATATCAGGCACAGCAACGATATCACCGGCATCTCCTGGTCCGTCATCCTCAAGAACATCTATGCGATCGCGTTCGGCATCGCGGACGAGCTTGCGCTCGGTGACAACATGCGCGGATTCCTGACGGTAACGGCGTTGGCGGAACTGTGCTCCATCGTGGAACAGATGGGCGGAAAGTCCGCCACGCCGCTGCACCTGGCCGGACTGGGAGACCTGGTCACCACCGCCACCAGTGCCGGATCGCATCATCACGAGCTGGGGCGCAGATTGGCCAGGGGCGAAACGGAAAACCTCCGCGGAGAAGGCATCCATACGCTGGTCATGGTGCGGAAATACCGGATCTTCGACAGCGCGCCCTATCGCCTGTATGGACTGATCGATACAATCGTTCAAGACCCGCGCGATGCCCCGCAAAGATTTCGCGACTATATCCAGCGCATTTGAGGCGCTTAGCAGGCCGGGCGCGTTGCGTTCACTCTGCCCTTGAAAATGTCGTAAGATTCAAACCTTGAAATCACGGTAATTTTGCAGGGCTAAGCGAACAATTTATCAACCGTATTCAAACAACCTTATTCAAACATCAGGGAGATAGGTCATGGCGAAAAAGAATGCATTTTATGCACAGTCCGGCGGTGTCACCGCAGTCATCAATGCCTCTGCGTGCGGGGTGATCGAGACCGCGCGCAAGCACAGGGACAAGATCGGCAAAGTCTACGCCGGCCGCAACGGCATCATCGGCGCGCTGACCGAAGACCTGATCGACACCACCAGGGAATCCGCCAAGGCCATCTCCGCGCTGCGCCATACGCCGTCCGGCGCATTCGGTTCGTGCCGCTACAAGCTCAAGAGCCTGGAAGCCAACAAGCGCGAATACGAGCGCCTGATCGAAGTGTTCAAGGCGCACAACATCGGCTACTTCTTCTATAACGGCGGCGGCGATTCCGCCGACACCTGCTACAAGGTGTCGCAGCTCTCCGAGAAGCTGGGTTACCCGGTGCAGGCGATCCATGTCCCCAAGACCGTGGACAACGACCTTCCAATCACCGACTGCTGCCCGGGCTTCGGCTCGGTCGCGAAATACATCGCCGTTTCCACGCTGGAAGCCAGCTTCGACGTCGCCTCGATGGCCAAGACCTCGACCAAGGTGTTCGTGGTCGAAGTGATGGGCCGCCATGCCGGATGGATCGCCGCGGCGGGCGGCTTGGTCGAGGACCACGGCATCCCCGTGGTGATCCTGTTCCCCGAGATCGAATTCGACCAGAAGAAGTTCCTCGCCAACGTGGACGCCAAGGTCAAGAAATTCGGTTATTGCAGCGTGGTGGTCTCGGAGGGCTGCCATTACCCGGACGGAAAATTCCTCGCCGAACAGGGTACGCGCGATGCCTTTGGTCATGCGCAGCTCGGCGGCGCGGCGCCGGTCGTCGCCAACATGATCAAGGATGCGCTGGGCTACAAATTCCATTGGGCCGTCGCGGATTACCTGCAGCGCGCAGCGCGCCACATCGCATCCAAGACCGACGTCGACCAGGCCTACGCATTGGGCAAGTCCGCAGTGGAACTGGCGATCAAGGGACAGAACGCGGTAATGCCCACCGTCGACCGCGTGTCGAACAAACCCTACAAATGGAAGATCGGCGTCGCGCCGCTGTCCAAGGTCGCGAACGTGGAAAAGTTCATGCCGCGCGATTTCATCACAGCCGACGGTTTCGGCATCACCGCGAAATGCCGCACCTACCTGTTACCGCTGATCAAGGGCGAAGACTATCCGCCGTTCAAGGATGGCCTGCCGCAGTATGTGCGCCTGAAAAATGTTGCGGTGCCGAAGAAGCTGGCCAGTTTCAGTATTTGAGGGAACAAGGAAACGGTAATACCTTGATGGATAAGCTTACCGACTTCAAACCAATTCACAAGCTAGTTCTTCCGGCTCTCGGGGAACTATCCTGCTCGGGACTTATAGTAGTAGTTGGACCAAACTCATCTGGGAAGAGCCAGTTACTTCGTGATATCAGGGAGCGTATATCGGGTGAACCGCGCGAACTCGTGGTGGCCGAAAGCCTTGAACTGGAGAATCTCGACTATAAAACCTTTCTAAAATGTCTGAAAGATGAAGGTTATATATACAGCACTTGGGATAATAACGACCAAGAACAATACATCCCGATGACTACTGCAATCGGAACCGGTCAAGGGGCACAAAATGTTGGAACGCAACAACTACAGCAATGGCAAAATCAATCTGCTAATGCTGTCCTGCGAAAGCGAAAAAATGAATATTTTGGATGGTTTAGTCGTTTTCTTGTGACAGGATTGTTTTTAGAGAATCGATTAACAAGTATGTCTGCAGCTACCACAATCGATTTTGAAACCCAGCCACCCACACATGATTTACATGCTCTGCATCTTAATGACGTCGCTCAAAAAGAATTAACGGAGGAAATACGACGCGCATTTTCTAAAGCTATCTGGTCAGACATTTCCAGAGGTAATCAAGTTTGCCTTCGGGTTGGTGAGAAAGGGATAGTTCCAAGCGCAGAGGAGCGTCTTTCGGTCAAGGAGATGGCAAAATATAGAACACTTGCATCAGAAGGTGACGGAATGAAATCCTACGTCGCAACGGCTATATCATTGTTGCTAGGTCGCCGTCCAGTCAGTGTGATCGATGAACCAGAAATGTGTTTGCATCCACCACAGGCATATAACCTAGGCCAGTTCATTGGAAAAAGTGGTACCTCAGAGCAAACTGCAACTTTCGTCGCAACTCATAGCAGCCAAATTCTGAGAGGAGTCTTGCAAACAGCGAACAAACTACAGATTGTACGCATGACACGAAGCCACAAGGGCTTCACGGCGAAACATTTGGATTCGCAATTACTAGCAGAAGCAATGCGGAAGCCAACCGTCCGCGCTGAAACTGTATTAGACGGCATCTTCGCTCAGGCTGTAGCAATTATCGAGGCGGACGGAGATCGCATCGTTTACCAAGCAGCCTGGGAAGTTGTCGGTCAGAATCGAAATTTCGATATCCACTTCACAGCGGCGGGGGGAACTGGCGGAATAGCGGACACTAGCCAGCTTTATAAGATGCTCGGAATCCCTGTCGCCGTCATCGCTGACTTGGATCTAGTTACAGATATAGAAAAAACCCGATTAATCCTCCGAAGTCTTTGTGATGATTCAAGTCAAGTCGAGGCAATTCTAAAGGAAGCTCGCAGCATTTCAGATACTCTACAAAAACTCCCGCCTACAATCAGTGCTGAAGATGTAAGAGATCGTCTACAAAAAATTATCGGGAGGGATCTTAATTGGTCAGAAGGACACGATCGAGAGCTGCGGTCATTGCTATCTCATATCAACATGGAACTTAATGGTATGCGAGGTCTGAAACAAGGGGGTGTTGCCGCACTTCCAAGAGAAGTCAGCGAGCAACTGATTAATCATCTTGCTGAACTCCAAAAAGTTGGCCTTTTTCTAGTACCTGTGGGGGAATTGGAATTCTGGCTCGCAAATACACCAATTACGGCTTCGAAAAATAAAAAGTGGGCATGGGCCAACGAGGCATCGGAGTTTATTAGAACGAATCCTGAACAACAAGGAGATATCTGGGCCTTTATGCGAAACATTGGCGATTATTTGTCAGCTCAATTTGGGTGACTTGATAATCAGACAGTCGCGAATGTGATGCCTATCCAATTGCGCTAAAGGGGTCAGCATCAAATTGCTTTTTAAGTCTCCTGAATTTTAAAAATTATTCGATGCTGATCCCTTAAGTTCTATTCCATAATCTGACTTAATAAATTTTTGGAAGCGGTCCATGTTGATCAGAATCTACCGCATTTTTCTCTTGTTGGTGCTCTCAGGCAATTCTTACGCTGCCTTGTTGCCCAAGGTGGAAGAACTGGAACGACTGCTGGCTGCATCGCCAGTAGAAATAGAAGTGGTCGAGCCGCATTTGATAAATCCGAAAGATCAGCCGCATGTCGTTTATCTGGGATATCCCGTTGAAAAGGTTTTTCGGGTGATATTGGGCGCAGAATGGAAGACGGCTGCAGTTATCGAGTTCAGAGCACTGGATGGCTACGTTTCACGCATACCCACCGGGCGCTTCGATCAGTACCACGCTTACCTGGTCTTTGCGAAAAGCGATGCGGGTGTATTCAGGATCGACAACCTGATGCAACATGAACGTGATGTTCCGTTGGGGCCTTATTATCTCATCTGGGACAACATTCACGATCCCGGGCTGATCTCGGAGGGTGGTACCTACTGGCCTTACCAAGTGAACGAGATACTGATGTCCCAGGAATCGGATCAAGCCTTGGCTTTAGGTGAGAAGACTCACCGCCCCCCTGAATTGGAAGAATACTGTCTTAGCTGCCATCAGGTGAATGGCTATGGTGGACATAAGGCGTCTTTCGACCTCGCCGAACAGGCGAAAATTCTTGGCAAAGAAAAATTCATGGCCTGGGTGCTGAGTCCGACGTCAATCAAACCTGGAACCAATATGCCGGCCTTTAATTTGGGGTTGCCTGAAACAGAACGTCGTGCGATTTCCTCAAGGCTTTTTGAATATCTGAATGAGCTGCCTCACAAGTAAGCGGGTCAGTTTTACAGCCACAACTAAAGAGGTCAGCATCACATTTCATTTGGACCTACCTTGCCGCGACTGCTTCCTACAGCATGCTGTCGCGAAGCTTGCCGATCGACACTGCAAAAGCCAGCGGGGCCGGACAGTCGATGCGCGACAGAAAGCTAAAGGGATCAGCATCAAATTGTCTTACGTCCCCGGAATTTTGAAGTTATTCGAAGCTGAGCTTTCGGGTTCTGCTGCAAATTGACAGCATCACAACGTGATGCTAGTTTCCCGTCGACATTAATCTATCTGCGCTGAACATGACGAAAAAATCCCTCACCAAAGAAGAGTTCCAAGCCCTCTCGGACTTCCGTTATCAACTGCGTTGTTTTGTCCGGTTCAGTGAGGATATTACGCATCAGTTTGGCATTACGAATCTGCAATATCTGTTATTGCTCCATGTCAAAGGGTACAAGGGCCGCGAATGGGCGACGATCAGCGAACTGGCCGAACGGCTGCAAACCCTTCATCACGGGGTCGTATCCCTGGTTTCGCGTTGCGAAAAATTGGGATTGCTATATCGGCAACGGGGCACCATCGATAAACGCGAGGTCAAGATATATCTCACGCCGGAGGGTAACAAATTAGTCAGAAAAATTGCGAGCGCGCATCGCGATGAGCTATTGAACCTGCAAGGGGTCTTCAAAATCCCCGGCGCCAACGAATTGGGCGCAGATTCCTGAATCGGTACTTGCCGGCCAACGCTTCAACAAATTTTCAGCACGACTGCCTTCGCATTCAGGACAACGGCCTATCTGCCGGATGAAGCAGAGAGGCCAGTTCCCGGACAATCGCGCCCCGCGGATCAGCCATCGCCACCCATTCTTTCCCTGGCCGACAAACCGGCAGGCCGAAATAAGGCAATCATCCTGGTATTCAGTTCGAGATCAACAACGCTCGCCAACAGACCGCTCGACAGTCCTGTTGATAATATATCATATTGTGATATATTGTCATTATTGCAATTGGATTTGCAAAAATTGCTTTGCCCTATGCGAGCCCTGTAAATATCTATTTCGGAGGTTTCATTATGTTGATCACCTGGATTGGTATGTTGATTGTCTTCGTACCATTTTTTATATTGAGTTTAATGATCATCTTTTCCGGCAAGCCCGATAAATAAGTTTAGTATCGGATAACGTTATACGCCGCCGGGAGCTGAAGGAGTCGGCATGAGTTACCCCGCATTCCATTTGGAGTAACATTGCCATATCAGACAAGTGTTAAACTGTTCGCACTACGGTAGCGAGTAGTGCGAGATAACACTTCGGCCAGGGGTCGCAGACTTTCCTGAATATGAATCCACTCATCACAGCAAACCGGCTGCAAGAACTCCTGAACAGCGGTGCGAATGTATTGGTTTGCGATTGTCGCTTTGACCTGGCCCAAGTATCGGCCGGAAGGGAATCTTACGCAAAGGGCCACATACCGGGTGCGATCTATGTCGATCTGGATAGGGATCTATCCGGCAGCAAAACCGGGACGAATGGTCGCCACCCGCTGCCCAGTCCCCATGAATGGGCAACGACGAGGCAGCGCCTCGGTATCGGTTCAGATTCCCATGTGATCGCTTATGACAGCCAGGGCTCGGCCTTTGCCAGCCGCTTGTGGTGGATGTTGCGGGCCATCGGTCATGACAAGGCGCAAGTTCTGGATGGCGGACTGGAATCCTGGAAGGGGCAGATCAGCACGACAATCGTTGCCCCTGCCCCGCTTGCAAAAAAACCTGAGCCTGTGGCATACCAGCGACTGGTTCTGGCCGAGGAAATTCTTGAGAATCTCGCATTGCAGCGCAAAACAGTCATCGATGCGCGCTCGTCCGATCGCTTTCACGGACAAAACGAAACGCTGGATCCGGTGGCCGGGCATATTCCCGGCTCGCTGAATCGTTTTTTCAAAAGTAATCTGGGAGGCAGTACGTTCAAGTCTGCGGAAATGCTTCGCAAGGAATTTTCCGGATTGCTTGGAAGCACCCGGGCAT
>DATKAK010000086.1:0-5933 GCA_035498295.1 Gallionella sp.
AAGAAGCGCACCCCGCTGAAAACTGGCGAAAAATCAGGTGTTTGGGCTACACCGGTGCGGGCGCCGCGGCATGACAAGCACGTCAAGCACACCCCCGAACCCGAGCACGCATTCTCGTTGCCTACCGAGCCTATAGTCCGTGAAGTGGCTGTTCCGGAGACCATCACGGTCGCGGAACTGGCGCAGAAGATGTCGATCAAGGCAGCGGAGATCATCAAGGTGCTGATGAAGATGGGCAGCATGGTCACCATCAACCAGGTGCTGGATCAGGAAACCGCGATGATCGTGGTGGAAGAGATGGGACACATCGCCAAGGCCGCCAAAC
This sequence comes from Gallionella sp., assembly GCA_035498295.1. Classification (GTDB taxonomy): domain Bacteria; phylum Pseudomonadota; class Gammaproteobacteria; order Burkholderiales; family Gallionellaceae; genus Gallionella. Next base: position 326 of record DATKAK010000086.1, read on the forward strand.
TGGACGATCCGGACGCCTATTTGATGGATGCCGAAGAACACCACGACGCGGCGCTTGAGCCGCGCGCTCCGGTCGTCACCGTGATGGGCCACGTGGATCACGGCAAGACTTCATTGCTCGATTACATACGCCGCACCCGTGTCGCCTCAGGCGAAGCGGGCGGAATCACCCAGCACATCGGTGCGTATCACGTCGATACGCCGCGCGGCATGGTCACCTTCCTTGACACGCCGGGCCATGAGGCGTTCACCGCGATGCGCGCCCGCGGCGCCAAAGCGACCGACATCGTGATTCTGGTGGTGGCCGCCGATGACGGTGTGATGCCACAGACCAAGGAAGCCATCGCGCACGCCAGGGCGGCCAATGTGCCTATAGTGGTTGCGGTAACCAAGGTCGACAAGCCAGAAGCCAATGTGGAGAAAGTCAAACAGGAACTGGCCGCCGAAGGCGTGACGCCGGAAGACTGGGGCGGCGATTCGATGTTTGTCGAGGTTTCATCCAAGACGGGGAAGGGCATCGACCAGTTGCTGGAAGGCGTCCTGCTGCAAGCCGAGGTGTTGGAGCTGAAATCGCCGCGCGACACCCATGCGAAGGGACTGGTGATCGAGGCGCGTCTGGACAAGGGCAAGGGACCGGTCGCGACTGTGCTGATCCAGTCCGGCACGATGAAGCGCGGCGACGCGGTATTGGTCGGTTCGGTATTCGGAAAGGTGCGCGCCATGCTGGATGAGAACGGCAAGGCGGTCAACGAAGCCGGGCCCTCGATTCCGGTGGAGATACAGGGTTTGTCCGAAGTGCCTGCTGCCGGCGAGGAACTGCTGGTGTTGGCCGACGAAAAACGCGCGCGCGAGATCGCGCTGTTCCGCCAGGGCAAGTATCGCGGCGTGAAACTTGCGAAGCAGCAAGCCGCCAAGCTGGAAAACATGTTCGAGCAAATGGCCGAAGGCGAAGTGCGCATCTTGTCGCTGATCGTGAAATCCGACGTGCAAGGTTCCGCCGAAGCCATCGCGCAATCGCTGCAAAAGCTCTCCACCAACGAAGTGAAAGTCAATCTGATCCACAATGCGGTGGGCGCAATTTCGGAGTCAGACATCAATTTGGCGCTGGCTTCCAAGGCGATCGTAATCGGCTTCAACACCCGTGCCGATGCGGCCGCGCGCAAGCTCGCCGAGACATCGGGCGTGGAAATACGCTACTACAACATCATCTACGCGATGGTGGACGAAATCAAAGCCGCATTGTCCGGCATGCTGGCTCCGGAGAAGAAAGAAGTCATCCTGGGCATGGTCGAAGTGCGCCAGGTGTTCACCGTATCCAAGGTCGGAACGATTGCAGGTTGCATGGTGCTGGAAGGTTTGGTGAAACGCGGCGCGAAGGTGCGCGTGCTGCGCGACGATGTAGTGATACACGACGGCGAACTGGATTCGCTGAAACGCTTCAAGGATGACGTGAAGGAAGTCAAGGCCAATTTCGAGTGCGGCCTGTCGGTGAAGAATTTCAACGATTTGAAGGTGGGGGATAAGATCGAAGTGTACGAGATCGTCGAGGTTGCGCGCGCGCTTTGATGGAAATCCATTTTGAGTATGCCTCGTTGCTCACTGCGCGGCTCCTTGCAGTGCACGCGCGACACGGTGGGGCGCAGCCCTCCGGTGCGGGAGTGCGGAGCAGCAGGCCTGCCCGCTCCAAATGCTCCGCATCGCCGTGTCCGGCCTGCCATCCCGCAAAAGTGAATTTCCCGAGGTGTAAAGTGACTAATTTCCTGAGAACCGACCGCATTGCCCAGCAGATCCAGCGCGAGATCGCCGAACTGGTGCGCCTGCAGATCAACGATCCGCGCGTGCGCCTGGTGACGATCACCGGTGTCGAGGTGGCGCGCGATTATTCCCATGCAAAGATATTCTTCACCCGCCTGGATGGCAGGCACGAAGAAGCCCAACAAGGCCTGGAGCACGCCAGCGGATTCATCCGCAGCCAACTGGCCCACAGCCTCAAGCTGCGCGTCATGCCCCAACTGCATTTCGTATTCGATGCTTCCGTCGAGCGCGGCAGCCACTTGTCGCAACTCATCGACCAGGCGGTCGCCAGCGACAAGAAATGAAACCTACTGCGCTCGACATAACGGCGTTGCTCAATGACTCAAGATGCTCATTTACTTGTATGTAAACTCCGCTTTTTCGCCAATTCGCGCCTTGTTCTGTCATCGCTCGTAACGGTTTCAAGGCTTGCTGCCGGAGTGGCGAAATGAAGATCAAGCGACATCTTAACGGTGTACTGTTGTTCGACAAACCGCTGGAACTCAGTTCCAACGACGCGCTGCAAAAAGTCCGCAGATTGTTTCGTGCGGAAAAGGCCGGACACACCGGCACACTCGATCCCCTCGCCACCGGCCTGTTGCCGATCTGCTTCGGCGAAGCCACCAAGTTTTCCAACGCGCTGCTGGATGCCGACAAGACCTACCGTGCCGTGCTGCACCTGGGGAAAACTACCACCACCGGCGACGCCGAAGGCGAGCTCATCTCCGAGCATCCGGTCGAGGTTCGGCAGTCTGATATTGATAGCGTGCTGGCAAAATTTCGCGGCGAGATTATGCAACTCCCGCCGATGCACAGCGCGCTCAAACACCAGGGCAAACCGCTTTACGAATATATCCGCAAAGGTGAAACCGTAGAGCGTGAACTGCGCAGCGTGATGATATACGAACTCGTATTGAATCGTTTCGGCGGCAACGAGATGGATATCACCGTGCGGTGCAGCAAAGGCACCTACATCCGCACCCTCGCCGAAGACATCGGCGCGGCGCTCGGCTGCGGTGCGCACCTGATCTGCCTGCGCCGTACCGCGATCGCCCATTTCGATTTGAAAAACGCTTATTCCCTCGATCGGCTGCAGGAAATGACAGAAATCGAGCGCGATGCCTGTTTGATGCCGCTGGAGAGTCTGATGCCGGATGTGCCCACGCTGCAATTGGATACCGAACAAGTCCGGCGCCTGGCGCAAGGGCAGCGTCTGGGACTGGACATCGATCTGCCGGATGGCAAGATCAGCTTGCACGGACCGCAGGGATTTATCGGGGTGGGGATGTTGCAAGGCCGCCGCCTCGCTCCCGACAGGCTGTTATCCGACGTAGCGAAAAAGGCCGCAGCCAGTGGCGCGTAAGACTTCAACCCGGCCAGCCTTGCCATATCAAAAAGCTCTGATGGATTAGCGCATTACGTGGAATAGCGGCCAGCCCTTCACTTACATTATGGACTAGACTGCAACCTGAAAAGGCTAGACTAAGGCCCCCTGTGGCTGAAGAGACGGTGTTTGATGCCACCGGAATTAAAAAATTAATGTATCCATGAAAAACTTGATGTAGAGTGTAACCGAATGTAAACGATTCTCGGCTGAGAGCGTGTGCATGCAAAGGGGGCTGTACATGTTTCACGATCACAATAACCGGGTGAGCCGGTTTTTTCAGTATGAACCCGTATGTCATATACACGCGGGTCCAATCTTTGGTGCGACATTTCCGCCTACCCTGGCCACGCCTGCTTCGGCCCATATTCTGCCCAATAAAAGTTCATTAGACCGTACCTGCGGAGCGAGCTTCTAAATGCCGCGCAGGTTCTTGAAATTCATTTCGACGAGCCTGCAGCGCAAACCTGTCGCGCGTGCGCCTGCACATACTTTTTCTTCCGAAGATATCGTCTGGGTGATGGGAAGTTTCTGCGCCCTTAACCGCAAGCCGTTCGACGCCGGACTGCTGCTGAAACAATTTCCGCCGCCATACAGTTCGGATTCCTTCATCCATGCCGCGCGGGCACTGGGTTTCCGCATCAAGCGCCGCGATTGCGCGAGCAATGAATTATCCAGTTTGAACTTCCCGTGCCTTGCCGTGCTGCACGAACTCGGGCCAGCCACGCAACCAGACTCAAACCCGGATAATCCATTAAACGCCACACCCCCTCTCCCGTCCAGGGAGAGGGTTGGGGAGAGGGTAGAAGCAACGCCGTCGGAGCCAGTCCCGGTCAAATACCGCCCCGCCATCATCGTCCAGATCAAGGACGACAGCGTGATCTTGTTCGAGGCCGGCACCAATCAACCCAAGACATTGACTCAAGCCGACTTTGCCGCGCGTTTCGCCGGCACGGCATTCCAGCTGGCGCTGGAAACCAAAGGCATCAAAGATCCCGATGGCGCGCTGAGAAGCCAGTCCGAATTCGGCTTTCGCTGGTTCATCCCGGAGTTGTTGAAGCACAAGCGCATCTGGCGCGATGTGCTGATCGCCTCGTTGATCATCCAGGTGCTGGCGCTGGGTACGCCGCTGTTTACCCAGGTCATCATCGACAAGGTGGTAGTCCACCATACCCAGAGCACGCTGATCGTCATCGGCATTGGACTGGCCATGTTCATGATCTTTTCCGCGTTGCTCTCCTGGGTGCGCCAGTACCTGATCCTGCACACCGGCAACAGAGTCGATGCGGTACTGGGCGCGGCGGTATTCGACCACCTGTTCAAGTTGCCGCCGCGCTACTTCGAACATCGTCCCACCGGCGTGATCACCGCCCGCTTGCACGGCGTTGAGACGATACGCGAATTCATCGCCAGCGCCGCCGTCACGCTGATCCTCGATTTCCCGTTCCTGCTGATCTTCCTCGGCATCATGTTCTATTACAGCGTCAGCCTGACTTTCATCGCGCTGGCCATCTTGAGCGTGATCGTCGTCTTGAGCCTGATCGTCGCGCCGATCTTCCGCGCCCGCCTCAACGAACAATTCCTGCTCGGCGCGCGTAACCAGGCCTTCACCACCGAATATGTATCCGGGCTAGAGACCGTCAAGAGCCTGCAAATGGAACCGCAGCTCAATGCCCGCTATAGCGACTACCTCGCCGAATATCTGCGTTCGGGCTTCACCGTGCGCCAGATCGGCAATACCTACAACGCGCTGTCCAACGGATTGGAACAGATGATGATATTGGGCATCCTCACCATCGGCGCCTGGACCGTGATGAACAACACCGACTTCACCATCGGCATGCTGGTCGCTTTCCAGATGTTCGCCAGCCGCCTGTCGCAACCGATGCTGCGGCTAGTCGGGTTGTGGCAGCAATTCCAGCAGGCCAACCTTTCCGTGCAGCGCATGGGCGACATCATGAACGCACCGTCCGAACCTTATTCCATCCTGCCCACCCGGCTGCGCGAGGGCAAGGGGCAGATCGACATCGAGCAATTAAGCTTCCGCTATGCCGAAAACCTGCCCTTCCTTTATGAAGGCTTCAACCTCAAAGTCGCCCCCGGCAAAATCATCGCCATCATGGGGCCTTCGGGCTCCGGCAAGAGCACGCTGACCAAACTGCTGCAAGGTTTCTATCAGCCCGCGAGCGGCACCATCAAGATAGACGGCAACGACATCCGCTACCTATCGGCCAACGAACTACGCCATTACTTCGGCGTCGTGCCGCAAGAGACCATCCTGTTCTCGGGAACGATCTACGACAACCTGCTGATGGCCAACCCGCACGCCACCTTCGACCAGGTCGTGCATGCCTGCAAGATGGCGGAAATACACAGCACCATCGAAGCGCTGCCGCAAGGCTACCAGACCGAGATTGGCGAACGCGGTGTG
>DATKAK010000087.1:0-4905 GCA_035498295.1 Gallionella sp.
ATTCTCAGAATCAAGAAAGCGCGTAGCCGGCAGGCTACCGGTCAACGCTTTCGCAGCAGAAGCGGCTGCCGACCATCACCGCTTCAGTGGGTCATCCCCTACCTTTCTTCACAACTCCACGGCTGACAGTGTCACGCCACGGGCGCATTCATCGGCCGAAATCCGCGAAAATAGCCATCGGAACGTTATCCTTTGACGATTTCGACGCGGACCAAACACGCTTGGCCGCTTTCCTTCAGCAATAGGTAGCGTCGCCCGTCCTCAGTGGCCTTCCAGTCCGGGTTGATTCCTCGCCATTCCTTGAGGGTCATCTTAAGCGTGCCCCCAGGTTTTCTGGCAATGCTTGTGAGCGTCAAAGTAGGTTCCGGTCTGTTCATTATCGGTTGTCGCCGGGCGAGCCGGGGTCTAATAACCCGCCTTTCGAAGGCGCTGGAGAAATTGTTCAACATTCGTGTTCAATTGGTAGCCCCACGGATCGCGGTCGCCGGGCGTCGATGCCTCAATCTCCTGGTTACCATTGCCGGCCATCATTGGATCATGACGGACAGGACTCATGGAGTCCGCATTCCGCGGGGTCTGGCCGTGGATCTTTCGAACGAAGGACTCAAATTTAGCAATCATGGCATAGGCTTACGTCATGCAAACAGTCGGGGACTACAGAATACAAACCAGACCGACTTGGCCCCGCTTTACAGCAGGGGTGACATCGTTTGATCCGAAAGGGCAAGACGCGTTGTTTCCCGCTGTCGATCCTCCGAGTTGCCGAATCTCTGATCGCCATGTCCTGCGTAGGACTCAGTTGATGATCGGATCAAACCGTCCAACTTTAAACAGGTTCCGAGCCAACTAAACTTTATGCGCAATTTCGGCTAGTTACGAAACCGATACTGAGTTCTCAGAAGCGAGGTGCCGTTAAATAACGCACAGGTTGGGTGATATCGCCCACCCTGGCCGATCTCGCGATGTAATGTCATGAGCGGAAGGAATTTTTTGGCGACCGTAGCGTTAGAGCCCGTACGCTAAGCGGCGCGGAACAAAGCCGCATCCGCTTCAAACCCGATCATCTCCACGTAAGGCAGCTTCATACCAGTGTCCGCTACCATTCACGATACGAACGACCGACAGCATCACCGGCACTTCGATCAGAACGCCGACCACAGTTGCCAAGGCCGCGCCGGATTCAAACCCGAATAGACTCACCGCCGTCGCCACCGCTAGCTCGAAAAAGTTGCTGGCACCGATGAGCGCCGAAGGGCCCGCCACAGAATGAGCTACCTTGAACTGCCGGTTCAGCCAGTAGGCCAGCCCTGCATTGAAATAAACCTGAATGATGATCGGAACCGCCAGCAGCCCAATGACGAGCGGCTGCGTGAGGATTTGCTGTCCCTGAAAGCCGAACAGCAAAACCAGAGTTACCAGCAGCGCGGACAGTGAAATCGGATGCAGCCGCCGAAGTATAGCCGCGAGATGCGCTCGGTCGCCTTTGCGCAGGATCGCCTTGCGCCAGATCTGGCTGACGATGACCGGCACAAGGATATACAGCACGACAGACAGGGCGAGCGTATTCCACGGCACGGTGATGCTGGAAAGGCCGAGCAGCAGGCCCACTAGCGGCGCGAAGGCAAACAGCATGATCGTGTCGTTTAGTGCCACTTGTGAAAGGGTGAAGTGCGGTTCCCCATCGCAAAGATTGCTCCAGACAAATACCATGGCCGTGCAGGGGGCTGCCGCCAGGATGATCAAACCGGCGATGTAGGAGTCAATTTGACCGGACGGCAGCCACGGCGCGAAGAGATAACGCACGAACAGCCATCCGAGCAGCGCCATGGAAAACGGCTTGACCGCCCAGTTGATGAACAAGGTGACGCCGATCCCGCGCGCATGTTGCTTGACCTCGTGGAGCGCGCCGAAATCGACCTTGAGCAACATCGGCACGATCATCAGCCAGATCAGCACGGCGACCGGCAAATTGACTTCGGCGGCCTTCATGCTGCCGATCCGCTGAAACACGCCCGGGAGGTAATGACCGAGCAGAATGCCGGCTCCGATACAGGCGAAGACCCAAAGCGTCAAATAACGCTCGAAAAAACCGATGCGTTTGTCCGCGGCCATCTCAATTCGCTCCCGTACGCCCGATCTCGCGCACTTTCTGTTCCAGCGCCAGGCGTTCGAGACTATCGGGATGCAGGCTTGTGAACAGCTCGATGCGCCGCTTCAGGATGGTGAAGGCCTTGGCGAATGCCATGTGTTTCCCGCTGTCTTCAACCGCCGCCGGATCGAACACGCCCCAATGCGCGGTGATCGGTCGTCCCGGCCAGACCGGGCAAACCTCACCTGCCGCGTTGTCGCAGACCGTAATTACGAAATCCAAGTCTGGTGCGCCCGGCTGCGCGAATTCATCCCAGCTCTTGCTGCGCGCATCCGCAAGCTCGATGCCTTCCAGTTGCAACCGCTCAAGGGCAAACGGATTGACCTTCCCGGTCGGGTGACTGCCCGCGCTGAAAGCCCGAAAGCGATCCCCGCCGAGCTCCTTTAACAGGCCTTCCGCCATGATGCTGCGGGCGGAATTGCCGGTGCAGAGGAACAGCACATTGAAAACTCGTCCGCTCATTGGCATTTGCTCCCCGGTGCGCAGCAGGCGGATTCCGTTTTGACATGGACGGCTGAATCCTCGCCAAAGGCGGGGATGTCAGATAGCGTGTGAAATGCTTCCCAAGGGATGTCCTGCGGATCAACCGTCCAGTATTTATCGGACTTGGCGTAGCAGCATGCGGCGCCCTTTTGTTCCTCCACCGGCAACGCCGCTTCGGACAGCCGGTGATTCAGCTCATGCAGTTCCGCATCGGAATCCACCTGAATGCCCAGATGATCCAGCCCCACTTTTGTGCCGCGCTGGGAGATCGCGAAATTGACCTTGGGATCGTCCAGCATCCACTTGGCGTAATCGGCCTTCGTAACGGTCGGTGCGGCTGCGAACAGTGCCGTGTAGAAGCGGATGCTATCGGACAGGTTATTGACAGAGACATGGACATGCAGACGTTTCATAACGACCTCTCTTCAGTGACGGAGTCGGCAGGCGCGCGGGCTGGTGGGCAAGAAGTGCCGCCACAGCAGTTTTCGGTCAGGAAGGCGAGCAGTGCATTCATCGTCGAATAATTCGCGGCGTAGATGACGAAGCGGCCCTGCTGCTGTGAACTCACCATGTTGGCGTGCACCAGTTCCTTGAGATGGAAGGACAGCGAGGACGGCGGTATGCCGGTCGCATCACCGATCTTTCCGGCGGCCAGTCCGGCAGGACCTGCCTGCACCAAGGTGCGGAAGATGGCGAGGCGAGAGTCTTGGGCTAGTGCGGCAAGGGCAGCAACGGCAGATCTGATTTCCATAATTCAATAATACTGGAAACATGGAACAGTGCAATAGGTCCGTTCGAGTGATTCCCTGATCCCTTCCGGACACATTACCCTGAGGCGGACACCTTTTTTTGACGGGCGGCGGCGCCAAACCTGTGAGTGTCTCAGTGAACCGAGCTTTCTCCTTCGTCATGGTAATGGCTGTTCCTGGATTGCTCGCATCGATCGTCAACCGTGACGTTTTCACGTCGTCAGCCAAAAGGAGTCTTCATTACTTGCTGATCAACTTCATCGCTATGTACAGGACCTGTTCAACCGCGTTATCTTGATCTTGAAGGAATGCTGCGGTTATGTTGGGTCTGGTCGCTTGGCATGTCCAGCTTGCTCGCGCTTAACCCAAACGACAGAGGCACTTGAGAAACTCGGCGAAATCATGTTGACAGCGGTTATAGTAAGTCTAAATAGACCCGGGGATTTCGATATGCCAAAGCCGATGTGGCTGCGAAAGACAAAACGCAATACAGGGTTTGGCAAGAGATTTTCTCATTAAGGGCGGGAAACCTGCCTGACAAGGGCAGCGCGAAGATTACTCGGGTATGTCTAGATCGCTAGCGCGGTCGTTACAGGATAATCAAAACTGGGAAAACACTTAACAATGGATGGGCTAAAACAGGCTTAGCTTTTGAACGCATAAACCAATGGACAACCCTGTATAGCAAATGACAAGATAGTAATTCTGGCTCTCATGCTAGTGATAAGCTCCTGGTGTACGGCTTGAACAATGCAAAAGTGATTATTATTGCGCACCGGGGTGCTTCCGGATACTTACCCGAACACACTTTGGCCGGAAAAGCCCTTGCTTATGGAATGGGATCAGATTTTATTGAACAAGATGTCGTATTAACAAATGATAATCATGCGGTTGTACTTCATGATATTTATTTGGATGCAGTGACTAACGTTGCAGAGGTCTTTCCGGAGCGTGCGCGACAAGATGGTCATTTCTATGTTATTGACTTTTCGTTGAGCGAGCTTAGATCACTGAATCTGACCGAGCGTATCGATCCTCAAACAAAATCTGCAGTTTACTCGGGAAGGTTCCCGGTGTACTCATCCAGATTCGAGATCGCAACGTTGGCGGAAGAGATTGAACTGATTCAGGGGCTCAACAAGAGTACTGGAAAAAACATTGGTCTTTATTCTGAGATAAAGTCCCCAGCCTGGCATCGTCAACACGGTAAAGATATCAGCAAGATCGTGCTAAACGTCCTACGGGAAAAAGGTTATCGTAAGCCGTCTGATAATATTTATATTGAATGTTTCGATCCTGAGGAGCTGAAACGTTTGCGCTTGGAGCTGAGTAGCCAGCTTAAGCTAATCCAGTTGATTGGTGAGAACCAGTGGCTTGAATCGGACGCTGATTATGAGTTTCTGCGTACACCTCAAGGGCTTAAGGAGATCGCCTCTTATGCGGATGGTATTGCGCCATGGCTTCAGCGGATTGTGACGGGTCGTGATAAGAGCGGTCAGTTTACGTTTTCGTCGCTGACTGATG
>DATKAK010000088.1:0-22440 GCA_035498295.1 Gallionella sp.
TCCGATGTCATTCATACCTGCGGCTCCGGCGTAACCGCATGCGTCAACCTTTTGGCCATGGAACAGGCCGGGCTCGGCGGCTCGCAGTTGTATGCGGGCAGTTGGAGCGAATGGTGCGCTGATCCAATGCGCCCGGTTGAGCGCTAAATATCAGTTGCGCTCCGGGGATCAAGAGTCCGGCACAAGCCCTATGCTACAATTCGCGCCTTGATTTTTAACCCTGCAAGGCGCAGCAGCATGAGTTTGAACACGGTCGCGTCCGGACAGAACCTCCTCGACGATTTCAACGCGATCACCGAGAACCCGATGCGCGGAGAGCCGGAAAGATACGAAACGGACAAGGATTCCGGCGCGAAGGTCATCGACCGTTTCATTAACACCGCGATGCACCGTCCCTGCAACGGCGGTTGCTTCCCGTTGGAAACCGTTCGTAAGACTCACTCGTGAATAACAAGTGGCCCTGGTTGCTGACATAATTGAAATGGTGAAAATATGAACGGCGGTTTATTGGAGTCCTTGCCTTTGTCAGGCATATTCGTTGGCGTGTCGCTGCTGATTCTGGCTTCCTGCGAACTTGGCTATCAGTTCGGCAAACACGCCCGATCGAATCAGGATCAGGAGGCCCCGAGTTCCATAGGCGCGATGGTGGGGGGCTTGTTGGGCATGCTGGGATTTGTGCTCGCCTTCACATTTTCCATGGCGGCCTCCCAGTTCGAGATCAGAAAGCAGAATGTTCTCAATGAAGCCAATGCCATCGGCACAGCTTACCTGCGCGCCGACTTGATCGACAAGCCGCATGGAACGGAAGTGAAGCGGCTGTTGCGGGAATATGTCGATGTTCGGCTGCAAGGGGTAAAGGGCGCCGGGCTGGACGCCGCGATCGCAAGGTCTGCCGAGATCCACGATCTCTTGTGGGCCCAGGTGTCCGCGGCGGCGGCCGCAAAGCCCACTACGAACACCTCCCTGATGATCCAATCGATCAATGAAGTAATAGATATGCACGAAAAGCGCCTGACCGGTGCGCTGCGCAATCGAATTCCCGGCAGTGTCTGGATCGCGCTCGCCGCCATCACCTTCCTCACAATGGGAACGATGGGCATGCTGATCGGATTCAGCGGCAAGCGCAGAACCGTTGCGGTAATCGCTGTGTCACTTGCTTTTGCAGTTCTGGTGACACTCGTCGTGGATCTGGACAGCCCTCAACGGGGCCTGATCATCGTGGGGCAGCAGTCGATGGTCAATCTTCAACACAGCATGGGTGGCGGAAAGATGTAAATGAGACGTGCGACCATAGACGACGCTCCCGCATCACCGCTTCTTGTTCTTCAGTGTATTAGGTTCGATTTCCATATTCCACCGTCAACACTCCATCGTTTATTCCAATGACAGGGTGACGCATCGACCGGTTGAACTCACGGTCGTTTCCAGAGCTTGGCAAGGTTGCGGTTACAGGCAACAAGTTATGACGTTTGCCCGTCGCATATTTGAAGGCCTGACACGCACCAGAGGTCCGGCACGGGCGCTATGCTACAATTCGCGCCTTCATTTTATCCAGCAAGGCGCGGCAGCATGAGTTTGAACAAAGTCCCTTCCGGGCAGAACCTCCCCGACGATTTCAACGTGATCATCGAGATCCCGATGCACGGAGAACCGGTGAAATACGAAGTGGACAAGGAATCCGGCGCGATCTTCGTGGACCGTTTCATGAACACCGCGATGCACTACCCGTGCAACTACGGCTACATCCCGCACACGCTTTCCGACGACGGCGACCCGGTGGACGTGCTGGTGATTACGCCGGTGCCGCTGAACACCGGGGTGGTGGTGCGCTGCCGCCCGCTGGCGGTGCTGAAGATGGAAGACGAGTCCGGTTTCGACGCCAAGGTGCTGGCCGTGCCGGTGGACAAGCTCTCCACGCTGTATCGCGGCTTGAAGACCCATGACGAACTGCCGCCCATCGTGCTGAAACAGATCTCGCACTTCTTCGAGCATTACAAGGACCTCGAACCCAACAAGTGGGTCAAGATCGGCGGATGGGAAAACATCGACGCCGCACGCAAAGAGATCATGTCCGGCGTGGAGAACTACCAGAACGCCCCGGAGAAACCCCAGTTCTAAAATGCACAGGGAACTTAGATGACGGCAAAGATCATAGACGGCAAGGCCATCGCGCAGGAAGTGCGCGCCGAATGGAAGATGCGCGCCGACGCACTGAAGGCGCGCGGCATCACGCCGGGGCTGGCGGTCATCATCGTCGGCGAGGATCCCGCCTCCAAGGTCTATGTCGCGAACAAGGTGAAAGCCTGCGCCGAACTCGGGCTGCATTCCGAGCACATCGTGCTGTCCGCCGACACGCCCGAAACCACCTTGCTGGCCAGGATTGCCGCGCTGAACAACGACCCGAAGATACACGGCATCCTGGTGCAACTGCCGGTGCCGAAACACATCGACAGCAGCAAGGTGCTGAACGCGATCAGCCCGGACAAGGACGTGGACGGCTTCCATCCGCAGAATGTCGGCGCACTGGTCACCGGCAACATGCGTTTCGCGCCCTGCACACCATATGGTTGCTTGAAGCTGCTGGAAAAGAGCGGTGTCACCATCGAAGGGAAACACGCGGTCGTGGTCGGCCGCAGCAACATCGTCGGCAAGCCGATGGCGCTGCTGCTGCTGCAGGCCAACGCCACCGTGACGATCTGCACGTCGAAAACCCGCGAGCTCGCAAAGTTCACCCGCGACGCGGACATCCTCGTCGTCGCCACCGGCCGGGCGAAGATGATCACCGGCGACATGGTCAAGCCGGGCGCGGCGGTGATCGACGTCGGCATCAACCGGATGGACAACGGCAAACTGTGCGGCGACGTCGATTTCGATAGCGCGAAGGAAGTGGCCGGCTGGATCACGCCGGTGCCCGGCGGCGTCGGCCCGATGACGATCACGATGCTGGTGGCGAACACCGTCCAGGCTGCGGAACGCGGCGCAACGTAAAGCCACGCCGATCATCGGCACGGTCGCGCAATCGCCGCCTCTGTCCCCAGTCGCCTAAATCCCCTATTCAACATAAGGCTGCACTCGACAAATCAGCCATTTTGTATCAATATAGTTAGTATACTAACTATTAGCACTCAAACGATGTGATGAAACCACAGGACGAGCAATTTGCGGAATCGCTGCACATGGTCGCGCATGCCTGGCGCACCGAGCTGGACCGGCGTCTGCGGCCCTCCGGATTTTCCCACTCGCGCTGGCTGTTGCTGTTGCAGCTGTCGCGCCACGACGGCTGCACCCACCGCGAGCTGGCGCAGCACATGGGCATCGAAGCGGCGACGCTGGTCAGGCTGGTCGACCGCATGGAACAGGAGGGGCTGCTCCAGCGCCGCGGCAGCGATACCGACCGGCGGGTCAAACACCTGAAACTGTCCGCAGCCGGCAAGAAGGCGGTGGAACACATCCGCAGCCATGCCGCAGTGCTGCGGAGGGAGATCCTGTCCGGATCGAGCAAACAAGACATCGGAATCTCCATCGAGGTATTGAGCCGCATCCGCAACCAACTGGCAATAGTCGGCGGCTGAAGGAATCACGCAAATGGAACTGATCAAGGGAAACAAGAAAATCCTGGCGGTCGCGCTGGCAATCTTCGCATTGCTGGGCGGCTTCGCCGCCTATTATTACGCGGGACTTACGCGCAGCACCGAAAATGCCTACATCAATGCCGACGTGGTCAATGTCGCGGCGCAGGTCTCCGGGCGCGTCACCAGCGTGCATGTTGTGGACAACCAGCATGTGCGCAAGGGCGACGCACTGTTCGACATCGATCCCGAACCCTTCGCGATCGCGTTGTCGCGCGCCCAGGCCGACCTGGCGCTGGCCAGACAGGCGGCGCGGCAGGACAGCGCGGAAGTCTCCGTTGCGCGCGCGCAGGTCGCGCAGATGGAAAGCGATCTTGCCAACGCCCGGGACAATTATGCGCGCGACCGGGAGCTGGTAGCGCAGCATTTCCTGTCGCAGCAAGCGCTCGATGACGCGAAGACCCGTCAACTGTCCCTGCAGGCCGGGCTGGAACAGGCGCGCGCCAAACTGGCCAAGGCGCTCGCCACGCCGCAGAAACCGGAGGAGCGCGGCGACGTGCTGAAGGCCGAAGCCGCGATCGAACAGGCCAAACTCGATCTGCAGCATACCCGTGTCACGGCGGCGCAGGATGGCCAGATCAGCAATCTTGCGCTGACGGCGGGATCGCTGGTTGCTGCCGGCGAGCCGCTGTTCGCACTGATCGCCGAGAACAGTTTCCATATCGATGCCAACTTCAAGGAAACCGAATTGCACGGCATCCATCCGGGCCAGGATGTGGACATCACGATCGACATGTATCCCGGCAAGCACTTCAAGGGAACGGTGGAAAGCCTCAGCGGCGGGACCGGCACGGCGTTTTCGCTGCTGCCGGCACAGAATGCCACCGGCAATTGGGTGAAGATCGCGCAGCGTGTGCCGGTGCGCATCAAGCTGGCACCAACCGATGCCGAACACCCGTTGCGCATCGGCGCAACCGCCACTGTCACTGTAAATCTTCATTGAGGAAGGTTAGAAAATGAGCGAAAGGGATACAGTGCAAGGCGACCGGCGCGCAGCGACTGAGAAAACGAGCGTCGCGAGTTTCAGTGGAGACTTACCTTCAGGTTATGTCGGAACCACATATCGGATGGATGGGCGATTGAGCGAGCACCGGGCAACGCCGCGATACGCCCTCGCAGCCATTTTACCGGCCTTCCTTAAATGAATGCCAACAGGATATTTACGAGCATCGCCGTGATGGCCGCGACCATCATGCAGGTGCTGGATACCACCATCGTCAACGTCGCGCTGCCCAATATGGCGGGCCAGCTCGACGCCACGCCGGACAATATCAGCTGGGTGCTCACCTCCTACCTGATCGCATCGGCGATCTTCATGCCGCTCACCGGCTTTTTCACGGACCGCATCGGGCAGAAAAGGTTTTTGCTGATCAGCATCGCCGGATTCGTGATCACCTCGGCGTTGTGCGGCATGGCGACCTCGCTCTTCCAGATGGTGCTGTTCCGCTTCCTGCAGGGCGTGTTCGGCGCCGCGCTGGTGCCGCTGTCGCAATCCATCATGCTGCAGATCTTCCCGGGCGAGCAGCGCGGCAAGGCGATGGCGATCTGGGCGATGGGCGTGATGGTCGCGCCGGTGCTGGGCCCCACGCTGGGCGGCTGGCTGACCGAGTACATCAGCTGGCGCTGGACCTTCTACATCAATCTGCCTGTGGGCATCGCTTCCTTCATTCTGGCATTGCGCTATGTGCATGACACGCCCACGCGCGAACGGCGCATGGACTGGACGGGATTCGCCACGCTGGCGCTGGGCATAGGCGCAGTGCAACTGGTGCTGGATCGCGGCAACCAGGACGACTGGTTCAGCTCGCAGACACTGGTGGTCGCCGCCATCGTCGCCACGATCTCCATCATTTTCTTCATCGTTTACTCACTCACCGGCAAGCATCATCCGCTGTTCGACCTGCGCATCTTCAAGGACCGCAACTTTCTGGTCGCCAGTTTGATCATGACCGCCATCGGCATCGGCTTTTTCGGTGGCATGCTGTTGCAGTCGCTGTTCCTGCAGAACTTCCTGGGCTATCCGACCTTCGATGCCGGCTTGTATATGGCGCCGCGCGGCATCGCATCGTTCTTCGTGATGATGTTCGTCGGCAAATTCTCCGGCAGGATCCCGCCGCGAAATTTCATCCTGGTCGGGATCCTGTGCAGCATAGCCGGAAATTACCTGATGACCAGCTTCACCGCCGAAATGACGGCGAACGAATTGATCGTGCCGATGATATTGCAGGGTTTTGGAATGGGGCTGGTGTTCGTGCCGATCTCCACGCTGGCCTTCACCACACTCCCGAAGGAGACCGCCGCGGAGGCCGCCGGCATCTACAGCCTGATCCGGGCGATGGGTTCCGCACTGGGTATCTCGATACTCGTTACCTATTTTTCGCGCGACACGCAGCAGAACTGGAGCCTGTTGCGCGGCGCCATCACGCCGTACAACGAGGCGCTGCAATCCTATCTGGCCCCGCTGCATCTCGGCGCAAGCGATCCGCAAGGAATACACCTCGCCGCTCAAGCCGTGCTGCAACAGGCGCAGAACATCGGCTACATCGACAGCTTCTGGTTCGCCACGCTCAACTTTGTTGCGATGCTGCCGCTGCTGCTGCTGGTGCGCACTCCAATGAAACCTGCCTCCGGGCCCGTTCCTGTCAGCGCGGAATGAATTCCTTCTGCCAAGTGCCCTAGCCCGGCCAGGATTTGCCCCGTTCAATCGATTCCCCGCGAGGCACGCGATCAGGATGCTTCTTCCGCGTCTTGGTCTGGCATAGAATGAAGGAAAGGACCCATCATGGCTGCAACACTCGCATTCGATGTCTATGGCACCCTGATCGATACGCACGGCGTCATCGTGGCACTGGAAAGACATGTTGGCGATAAAGCGCCGGAATTCTCCCGCATCTGGCGCGAGAAGCAGCTTGAATATTCGTTTCGCCGCGGCTTGATGCGGAATTATGAAAATTTTTCCGTATGTACGAGCAATGCCCTCGATTACACGGGAGCCTATTTCAAAGTCCCGCTCAGTCGTGAAGACAAGGAAGAACTATTGGGCGTTTATCGCGTATTGCCGGCATTCGATGACGTGGCCGAAGGGCTGGCTCTGGCAGGGAAATCCGGTTTCAGAATGTTCGCATTCTCGAACGGGAGCCGCGATGCGGTGGAAACATTGCTGAAGCATGCATCCATCAGGGATCATTTTATCGATGTGGTGAGCGTCGATGAGATCAAATCCTTCAAACCAGATCCCGATGTGTACAGCCATTTCTTGAACAGAGCAGGAACAACGGGAAACGATGCGTGGCTCATCTCAAGCAATCCATTCGACGTGATCGGGGCCATCTCTTCCGGAATGCGGGCCGCGTGGGTCAAACGCTCCGGGGATGCGATATTTGATCCATGGGGGATCAAACCGACTCTGACCGTAAGCAGCCTGCTGAACCTGGCCGACCGGCTAGGCCGGCAATCCAAATGAGCCGGCTTGTTTGGCAAGCTAGCCAATCCGATCAAGGTTTGTGGCTTTTGCGCTTTTCCAGTTCCTCCCAGCGCTCCATCGCGGCAAGCACCTCCGCTTCGATCTCGTCGCTGCGCTTGTGCAGTTGTTTGGCGAGCATGGCATCCGTGCGATAGATGGCGCCGTCGGCAAGCTTCATTGCGATGCCGCCTTGTTCGCGCTCCAGCGCTTCGATGCGCCCGGGCAGCTCTTCAAGTTCGCGCATCTCCCTGAAATTGAGCTTGGCGCCGGCATTCTGCTTTTCAGCGGCCGCAGATGATGGGCGTGGCGGTGCAGTGATTGCGGGTTTGGCCGATCCGCCGGACGCGGAGATTGAACCGGCTGACTGGAATTTCTTCACCCGTACCCAGTCTTCGTAACCGCCGACATATTCGACCAGCTTGCCGTCGCCCTCAAACGCGATCACTTGGGTGACCACGTTGTCGAGAAAGGCGCGGTCATGGCTGACCAGGAACAGTGTGCCGTCGTAATCGGTTAGCAGTTCTTCCAGCAACTCCAGTGTCTCGATGTCGAGGTCGTTGGTCGGCTCGTCGAGCACCAGCACGTTGGCGGGTTGGGTGAACAAGCGTGCCAACAACAAGCGGTTGCGCTCTCCGCCGGAACAGCTCTTGACCGGCGAGCGGGCACGCTCGGGCGCAAACAGGAATTCGCCGAGGTAACTGATCACGTGTTTCTTCTGCCCGCCGATCTCGATGTAATCCGAACCCTGGCTGATGGTGTCGGCCAGCGTCGCCTCGTCGTTGAGCTGCGCGCGCAATTGGTCGAAATAGGCTACCGATATTTTCGTGCCGAGTTTCACCTGCCCTGTGTCGGGTTGCAATTCGCCGAGGATAATCTTGAGCAGCGTGCTCTTGCCGCAGCCATTCGGACCAAGCAGGCCGATCTTGTCGCCGCGCTGGATGCGGCAGGAAAACCCGTCGATGAGCTTGTGCCCGCCATACGATTTGCAAACGTCAGCCAGCTCCGCGACCAGTTTGCCGGAACGCTCGCCGCTGTCCACGCTCATCTCGACCTTGCCGACTTTTTCGCGGCGCGCGGCGCGCTCGCGGCGCAACTGTTCCAGGCGCAGCACGCGGCCTTCGTTGCGGGTGCGGCGCGCCTTCACGCCCTGGCGTATCCACACTTCTTCCTGCGCGAGCACCTTGTCGAACTTGGCATTCACCACCGCCTCATCCGCCAGCATGCGTTCCTTGATCGTCTGATACGCGGAAAAATTTCCGGGAAAACTGGACAGCTTGCCGCGATCCAGTTCGACGATGCGCGTCGCGACACTGTCGAGGAAGCGCCGGTCATGCGTAACGAGCAGCACCGCGCCGGGAAAGTCATTCAGCAAGTTTTCCAGCCATTCGATCGAGGCGAAGTCGAGATGGTTGGTCGGCTCGTCGAGAATCAGCACATCCGGCTCGGCCACCAGCGCCTGCGCCAATGCGACGCGCTTGCGCTGCCCGCCGGACATCTCGCCGATGCGCTTGTCGGGGTCCAGGTCCAGCTTGGTGATCGCGGTCTCGATGCGCGCTTCGACCTTCCAGCCGTCTTGCGCCTCCAACTGGGTCTGCAAGTGCTGCATCTGATCCAGCAGTTTGTCGCAGTCTGCGTCCGGCTCGGAAAGCTGTCGGGATACATGATGATAATCGTGAAGCAGCCTTTGCAGCTTGCCCAGGCCTTTCGCCACCGCATCGAACACCGTGTCGCCGTCATCGAGAACCGGCTCCTGGCTGACGAAGCAGACGCGCGCGGCAGGCTGACGCCACACCAGCCCGTCGTCGAGGCTATTGCTATTCGGATCAGCTTCGCCGGCGAGCACGCGCATCATGCTCGATTTGCCTCCGCCGTTGCGCCCGATCAGGCCGACACGTTCGCCCTCGTCGAGCTGAAAATCGGCATGATCCAGAAGCGCGACATGACCGAATGCAAGACACGCCTTGTCCAGGGTGATCAGTGGCATAGAGGATTATTCTGAAATATAAATCGGCAAGACTTTGAATGTGGCCTGGATAGACTGCGGGGTGAATTTCATGAGTTGGCGTAAATCGGAATTACAGCTTGCCCGTTGCGGTCATCTTCTTCAGGTCATCGATGATCTGTTTGGAATGGCGCGACGTTTCCACACTCAGATAAACCTTGCTGACGTTGCCCAGCGGGTCGATCAGAAAAGTATAGCGCCGGGCAAACTTGATCAGATACAGGTTCATCAGCGCGCCATAGCGTTCCGCGGTTTCGGTGGTCTTGTCGGCCAGCAGCGGAAAGGGCAGATGATATTTCTTGGCGAATGCCGCATGGCTGCCGGTATCGTCGACGCTCACGCCGACCACCTGTGCTCCGAGTGCACCGATCTGGGTAAGGTCGTCGCGAAACGCGCACGCCTCCTGGGTGCAGCCCGGCGTGTCGTCTTTGGGATAAAAATACAGCACCAGCCATTTGCCGCGATAATCCTGCAGGACGTGCTGTTTTCCGTTCTGGTCCGGGAGGTTGAAATCCGGTGCGGGTTTTCCCACTTCAGGCAATTCTCCGGAGCGCGCGGCGCGTGCCACAAACAACGCGGCGCATACGATCAACGCGGCAACGACAGCCAGCCATTTCATGATGTTCTCCTAGTGCTCTGACTCATTCTATACAGACATGATACCAGCGTGAAAGTTTTGGTTGCGGCGTATTTCCGTTAGAATGCGCGGCGCTGTCCTCGTAGTTAAATGGATATAACCGGCCCCTCCTAAGGGTCAATTACAGGTTCGATTCCTGTCGAGGACGCCAAAGTGCTGCGTCACCCTCACACTCGACCGGATGCACGCAAGGCTCCGAGTACTGGGGTATAAAATTTATTTTACCGTTGATTATCGGCGTACTTGATGGATTGCGCCTCGAATGATCCGCTTTTGACACCGGGCTGCCGCCGGCGGATGGCGCGGAATTATCGTTGGATGCGTCAGTTGCGTCCATACCTGCTACTCATTATCATGCGGAAAGGGATCAGTTTGTCCTCGGCAGCAAATGACACGAAGCCGTCAATTAAGAGTGTTGTTTGTCCAACACATTGACATTGTTTGTCAGAAAAGAAGAGATCATGATCAGAGGATTTCTCGTTGCGTGCATCCTGTTTGCGTTTTTCGGCTGTGCCGAACAACCGATAAAGAGCGTCCAAAAAGGCGCGTCGAAACACCAGATCATTGCGCTGCTCGGAGATCCGGACGGGTCTCAGCGCAGCGGCCCATATACAGCACTTCGCTATACCAATCGTCCCATCGACGGCACGTCGGCGGAGCATGTCGACTACAACATCATTCTCCTGGAAGGGTTCGTGATCGACTACGGTTATGGCTATGTCCGGCAGCGTGATCCCTCAGTCACCAATGAATTGATACTCGTACCTCTAAGGGCAGACAAAAAATGAAGGCGGATCGAGGCCTGACAGGTTCATTTTTGCAAAGACCCTATTTCAATTTGACATCCGCGAATCAGTGATGAAGGTTACGCACGCGGCCACGTGCCGCATGCCACCTTCGTGAATACGGCCGGCAGCAGTCAAACTACGCGACTGCTGGCTGAAGTTCTCGAAGCAATGAAAGGTGCAGTTGGAACCGGTGCGCTTATATGATAGCGTACAGGTCCTTTGGGATCGAAAGGCGTTGAATGAAACTTGCTATTGTTGCGTGCTTGATCGGCGCATTCTTTTGTATTGATGCGGTCAGTGCAATTGCTGCAGACGATGAAACAAAAACGGCTCTGGCAAAACCCTACGTTACCGTCAACGGAACGGTCCAGCCTACGGCATATGCAGAAGTCTTGCTGCGCGAACAGATTGCCCGCGGAGTGCCGGACAGCCAGCAGCTGCGTGATAGTGTGCGAGACATCCTTATCAAGCAAGCGCTGATGGAACAAGAGGCCCGCAAGGCGGGTCTCGACAAGGAAGTGCTGGTCCAGGCCCAGATCGACCTGTCCCGGCAGAACATCCTTGCGCAGGCCTGGCAGCAGAAAGTGCTCAGTGAACACAAGATCAGTGATGACGATATTAAGGCCGAGTATGAAAAACAGGTTGCGCGTCTCGGTGACAAGGAATACCTGATCCGCCAGTTGCTGGTCGCCGATGAATCTACGGCAAAACTATTGATCGAGAAGATCCAGTCAGGTACCAAGATGGCCGATCTGGCCAAGGAGTACTCGATCGATCCCGGCACCAAGAGTAATGGTGGGCTTACCGACTGGACCGCACAGGGCAATCTTCTGCCGCAGCTGGCCGAAGTCGTCAAGACGTTGCCCAAGGGCAAGGTTGCAGCTCATGCCGTTAAAACGGATGCAGGCTGGCACATCGTGCAACTGGAGGATGTGCGCCCGTTCAAGGCACCCTCTATGCAGGACCTCAAGCCGCAACTGAACGTAATCGTTGCGCGTCGTTTTCTGGATGCTCAAGTCAAGGCGCTGCAAGACAAGGGCAATATTAAATAGTGCAAATGCCAACTGTAACGACGAGTCGCCGTTACGGCGCATTCAGATGTTGAACGCTTGCTTTGGGCCGAATCCGGGTTCCCCTTGGCATCACGGTTCTTGCCCGCATGATCTGCTTCCAGACTAGAATACGTGAGTGACGCGCGCTCGACTGTATGATCATGAGTATGAGTAACCCGAGTCCAGCCATCATCGCGGGATTGATCTCGGGCAAACGTGAATATTTTATTGGGTCCGGACCTTGCCCTAGAGCACAGGAAAACCGATCATGACATACGAACTGACGATCAGCCAGAAACCTGGTTATCTGCACGCTGTAGTTACCGGGCGAAACAGCACAGAAAATGTAAAACAGTATTTGGAAGAAATCCGTGGTGCGTGCATAGCCCGCAACTGTTACAGGGTATGGGTAGAAGAGCGCCTCGAGGGTCCCCGTTTGGGCACGATGGACGTATTCATGATCGTCGCGGAAGGAAGCATCAAGGCCAGAGGGACGATCAAGGAATTAGCCTATGTTGATGTGAATGCCGAAGGCGATCTGATGCCGTTTGCCGAGACCGTGGCGGTGAACCGCGGGATGCGCGTAGCAGTATTCCCGACTGTGGCGGATGCCGAAAAATGGCTTGATGGTGCTCTCAAAGATACCAAACCGGGGACAGTCAAGCGAGCAGAAGAATCTCGCCGCTAAGCATCCCGTCGACCGTCTGCTATCAGGGATTTTTCCTGTCTGCAAAACAATGACGGATTATTACGATTGCCGCCTTGGAGAAGATAAAGATCACAGTGTGGATCAATCAAATTGCCGCGGAAGCGGCGCCAACGGATTCATGCAGACGATACTTCCTGATTGATCTAACATCCCGAGCATACTGCATTCAATCTACGCTCATGACAAAGGGCTCGCTGAACCAAACCCCTGGAGACTTCCGCAAATCTATTTCGGTGTAATTGACGCGATAGTAGGCGATGCTGGCACGCTCGTCCCTGAAGTCATCGTCTTATTCTTGTTTTTTCCATCGCAAGCCAGGGCATTACCCCACAGCGCAACGCCGGATACCAGCATGATTGCAACCAGTATATTCTTCATATTTGACTCCTTCATCATCTGCACAAGCATCATTCCACAATTGCCGGCCGAACCTCTTGTGCCGGGAAATATCTTGCACCTTGTTGACCCTTAAAGTCAACAACGTGAATTCCAAGACCATGCTGGGTATATCAGGGTTTGGAACATCGATTTGTCCAGACGGTCAAATACGCGTGTGTAATTTAGCCGGATGCGGACGGATTTTGCGGGTAACGTGAAAATAGAGACAACCCAAACCGTGACAATCTTACAAAGAGTTACAATTTCATGAGGAGAGGTTTCATGAAAAAACCATTGTTTTTTGCATTCCTTGCAATTTTATCGGCCGCTCCGGCTTATGCTGACGGCGGTCATGGTGGTGGTCATTATCGAGGGGACCATTATGGCGGCTGGGCGCGCGGCGGCGGCTGGGGTTGGGGGGATAACTGGATTATTCCCGCGTTAATTGGCGGAGCAATTGTCTATGACCTGTCCCGGCCGCAAACTGTATATGTGCAGCCAGCGGCTCCTTATGCACCGCCTGATGTTGCACCTTCACCGGTGCCGTATTGGTATTTCTGCGAGGCCGCCAATGCCTATTATCCCTATGTAGCCTCTTGTCCAGGCGGGTGGCGGCCGGTGCCTGCGATTCCGCCGCGATAAATGCAATGGTCAAAATCATGGCAGGTTTGGCTTTGGGTGAAATTTAAAACGGCAAGTGACACCCGAACCAACCGGCGATTTTCAGCCAAACGATCCCGCCACCGTGGAGCACCCATTTGCAGCTTTATTATCGCTGTCGGGTGAAATCGCGGCGTTCCATGCAAATCGGGTGTCATGGAACTAATTCCCACCGGGCAAGTCTGATATTTGCCTGAAAAGCGGGGTAATGTTTGCTTTTCAAAGGAGATAAAAATGAGCGATGAAAGATTTAGCCATATGTCTTCAGATCACAATTCCAATCAGGTTAAAGGCAACTTGCTGGTGACCGGCGTTTCGATCCTGGCGGCTTCTGCCTTGGTCATTGCCGCCTTTGCTGGTTTTGCTTAAAATGCCGGGCAGCAACTTTGATTCAAGCCGGTGAGAAGCCGGCTTTTTAACTTTAAGGATACATCGATCAAATGAACGAAATCCTGCAGTACCTGAGAAAACACGGCGAAACACTGGATGCTGAAATTGCCAAAGCAGCCGGCCTCTCGCTATCCAAAACAAGATCATATCTGGAAGAGCTCGCCGCCAAAGGTGAAGTGGTCGTTTATCACTCGACCCGATTCGAGGAGGGCCAGAAGATTGAGGGCATTCGTTGCAGATTGTCTGGAATTACTCCAAAGGCGGCACCGGGCAGGAAATCCAGGGTATCCAAGATCAACTGATATTCAAGGTGCCGCTGTTGTTGGGTTGAAAGCGACAACATATTGCGTTAACCGAATGAAACATTTGCCGGCACACCCGGAATGGCCGCTTCCGCACAAAGCAATCTTTTGATATGAATTGCCACGGATCTTGGCAACGTTCGGCTAGTGGGCGTTCAAATTTTTGTAAAGGTGGTTGGCTTGGAAAACGAACCCGAACGTGATCTATTTGCATTCCAGGAACAGCGGACCAAGCAAACCATGAAGATAGTGATCACATTGCTTGTCGGCGTTATTGCATATGTTCTATTCTATCTTGTGAAAAACGGATGAGCCTTCCAGTGCAATGCCCGAGGCCGGACCTTCGCGTGATGCCGCTTTGTGCCAAAAGTGCAATTCAGATTGATGCTTCATGTACTGTCAAATAGCATCAAAACGGATCCGGAAGGATTGGATTTGCGAGCCCATTCGCGGAATCATGGTCTGATTTTTCCCGGAGATGATGTTTAGGGATACTGGTTTTGCGCGACGTTAACGGCAAGGCGCTGCTGCCGACCGCTCGATAAATCACTCGGGAGAATATTGCGAGTTCCGGATGGGATAGCTTTCTCGTGGGACTGGTATGCGCATTTCTATCTTGATCCTGCTAGCAATATTGAGCGGCAACGCTTCGGCGGAGTGGATTGATGTTGGTGGCAATGACTACTCCACGATATTTGCCGACCCTGCCACGAAACGCAAGGTCGGTGATTACGAAGAAATGATGAGTCTGTATGACACCGATATTGCCGAGGTCGTCGGTAAGATATCTTTCAAGTCCTCAGAGTCGCTGGACGAATATGACTGCAAACAAAAACAATCACGAACACTCGCTTTCTATTGGTACTCGGGGAACATGGGTGAGGGACAACTTTTGTATGGCAATACTGATACAAGCCATTGAAATCCTGAAGCCCCCAAATCCATAAATGAAACGCTTTGGAAAATCGCCTGTGGCAGGAAGTAGGCGTTCAGAGTACATTCGTGACTAATGAACTCCCTCCTGTGGCGGGTGATTGTTCGGATACGACATTATGTATATCTGAATTCGCATCCCGGGTTGTCATTCAAGAGGCATGATATTCCGCGATCAGGGGCAGGTCCTGCTCCCGAAACGAAACTCGCCACTGATCAACGGCCATGCCGCTAAAACGCTGACCAGAATAGAATGCCAAGCACGCCAAGTAACAGAATGGTCCCAAAGAAAAACAAGAGGCCATCCTTAAAGCTGGAGGCATCTATTGCGTTGTGGAGTTCTTCAACAGATTTGTTCATGACAATCTTGCCTGTATGAATTTCCCATTTGTGATATTTCCCATCCCTATGGCTTCAATTGGCGGGTTCTGGGACATCTGATTTCACTGCTAAGTGAAAATTGTTGCCAGGCAATAGTTCCAGTATTTCCCAATTGTGCGGTGGTATATATTTTTTCCGGATTATAATTCCGCCACTATCGATTTCAGGTATATGATAAATTTGGATACCGGGTTTGTGCCGACCGCTTCACTGCGTCAAGATCTGCTTTCGAACACCGAGTATTGATAGTATGGAATTCCGATTGATGCCGATTGCAGATGACGGCGATATGAAGCAAAGTACCGAAATATAGCCATTATCTTGATATCTCATATGAAGCGGCCGCTTGAGCAAGGACTATTCCAGTTAAACAATGTAAACAGGACTTTCTTCTCCAGGGAAGACAGCGCCGGAGATCGCGGGGTGATACAACAGATATTCGTCAACCGCGACTATGATTTAACCGGATTTCCCCAGCATGCCAATCTGACTGCCTACTATTCGTCCTTGATCAACTCAGGAAAGAAGCCGCTGATCATTGATGCCGGCGCAAATATCGGGGCCAGTGTCGTGTATTTTTCTGCTGTTTTCCCTCAGTGCAAAATATTGGCCATTGAACCGGAAAAGGATAACTGCCGTCTTCTCAGAATGAATTCAAAAGGGCTCGATGTCTCGGTCCTGGAAGGGGGTATAAGCTGCAAGGATGGCTTCCTGTTCCTGAACGACCCCGGCTACAGTGATTGGGGGTTCAGGCTGGGTAAACAGGGTGATTATCAGGTCCCTGTGTACTCCGTTAAAGATTTGATTGAAGAGCAATTGGGGCGAAATTTGTCGCCATTCATTTTCAAAATGGATATTGAAGGTGGCGAGTCGGAAGTGTTCAAAGAGAGTACAGATTGGATCCGATTCATTCCTGTACTGATTATCGAACTGCATGACTGGCTATTTCCGGGCACATCAAATTCAAATAATTTTCTGCGCGCAATCTCCTCTCATAATTTCGATTTTCTGTATCGCGGCGAAAATGTTTTTTGTTTCAATAATGATCTGTTGTTACCCGGAAATAAAACAGGATAGACATTCTTACCATCCATTTCCTTCTGTACTGATATCTTCGGATGTGATTATTGCGGGGATGTGATCATTACGGGATTCGCGAAGGACAGCCATGAGTCTAGAGTAACCGGTCACCGGATGCCGCCATGAATAAGGGCCCCGCGCCGAATCGAACATTCAAATTTTGAATTTGAATGACTGCCCGTATTTAAAAGGCCGAAGTTTGCCGATTCAGCGCATCGGGTAAAGAATCCATGGCGGATTGCCACGCCAGGCGAGCGAGACGCTTTCTCGATTAGAAGGAACCATGTATACGCCAATTATCAACACTCTCCGAAACTGCATGCGATTCGGCCTTTTCGTTCTGGCTTTCCCCCTACTCGCGCATGCCAGTCTCCCCCAATCTTCCGATGTACCCGGCGGCGTTGCGGTCATTCCGCTTGGCAGCGTCTCGGCAAATGCCGATGCCCCGCAATCCTGGTTGGGCGATCAGCGGGTTCTCGTTACTTCCGATCATGATCAATGGTACGCGGTGGTCGGGTTGCCGCTTGATATGACGCCGGGGCCGCATGAGCTGCGCGTCAGGATCGGCGAGGCGACAGAAACGCGGGACTTCACGGTTAATCCGAAAGACTATCCCGAGCAGCACATCACCCTCAAGGACAAGAGCAAGGTCGAGCTGTCGCCCGAGGATGAGGCCCGCGCCGACCGCGAGATCGGCGTCATCATGGAACTGAAGCGCCATTGGCGCGCCGAACGGGATACCGATTTGTCATTTATCCGTCCCGTCAATGGGGAATTGTCCAGTCAATTCGGCCTGCGCCGTTTTTTCAACGAAGAGCCGCGCTCGCCCCACGTCGGCATCGATGTGGCGGTCCCGCGTGGCACCCCGGTCAAGGCCAGCGGACATGGCCAGGTGCTGGCGGTCGGTGATTATTTCTTCAACGGCAAGACGATCTTCATCGACCACGGCAACGGTCTGATCACCATGTACTGCCACCTTGACCGCATCGACGTGGAGACCGGACAAACAGTCAACAAAGGCCAGCGCATCGGGCGTTCAGGAATGACCGGGCGCGCCACCGGCCCGCACCTGCACTGGAGTGTCATCCTGAACGGCGCAATGGTCGACCCCGATTTGTTCGTGCCGGCAAGACGCCGGCAGCAATGAAAGCTTCGAAAGCGACGCAGTCCGCAACAAGGGGACGGAATTGGACTGACTATTCAACTTGCATTTCAAGAAGGGCGTTCGTGAATTTCTCCGGAGGCACGGGTTTGCCGTATAAGTACCCCTGATAGAGCTTGCAACCGGCCTGTTCCAGAAATGCCCGTTGTGCCTGTGTCTCCACACCTTCCGCGATCAATTCCATGTTCAGGTTATTGCCCATGTCGATGATGGTTTGCGCGATCACCGAGTCGGCCGACCGGATGCCAATGTTACGCACAAAAGATTGGTCAATCTTCAGCTGGTCGAGCGGAAGGCTGGTCAGGTAGGAAAGGGAAGAGTAGCCCGTACCGAAATCATCCATGGAGAGCCGCACACCGAGCTTCTTCAGGGCGTGCATTTTGGTAACTGCAACAGTGACATCGCTAAGCACCACGCTTTCCGTAAGTTCGAGTTTGAGGCTAGACGGTCTGATGCCCGTGCGTTTGATGATTTCATCCACCTTCGTGACGAAGTCGGCTTGGAGAAACTGCCGCGAACTGATATTGACCGCTATCTGCAAATTGCCCGTGAGAGGGTTCGATTCCCATCGTTTGATTTGCTCACATACGGTTTCAAGCACCCATTGCCCAATCGACAGAATCAATCCGGTTTCTTCCGCCAAAGGAATAAATTGCCCGGGGAATATCACTCCCATTTGAGGATGCATCCAGCGTATCAGCGCCTCCGCGCCGATAGGCTTGGAATAATGGTCAACCTGTATTTGAAAATGCATTTGCAGCTGCTGTTTCGCAATGGCCATTTTGAGCGCGTACTCCAGTTCGTTACGCGCCTCGATTGCAGCCTGGGCATGTTCGTCAAAGAAGCGTACTGTGTTGCGCCCGGCATTCTTGGCCTGATACATCGCAGCATCGGCGCGCTTGTGCACATCTTCGATCGTTAAGCCGGAATTTCGGAACATCGTCACGCCTATGCTGGCACTCGTATTGTAGATCAGCTGGTTCAGATAATAAGGCTGGCTGAGCGCTCTTGAAATTTTTTCTGCGATCATCGATACCTGCTCCGTGGCAGATGTTTCGTTTTCGCTCAATTCACCCAGCAGCAACACAAACTCATCACCCCCCAGACGCGCCACGGTATCGGACTCACGCGCACAGAGCAGCAATCGCTTGGCCACTTCAGCCAACAACAGATCGCCCATTCCGTGGCCTTGGGAATCGTTCAGGATCTTGAAATTATCCATATCCAGGTACATCAATGCCCGGTATTTATCGCTGCGGTTTGACTGCTTGATCGCATGCTCCAGACGATCCTGGAACAAGCGGCGGTTCGGTAACTTGGTGAGGCTATCGGAGTAGGCCAAGTGGTATACGGTCTTTTCGCTCTCATCAACAAGTTTGTTCAGATCATGGGTGCTCTTGTGTACGGCTCTCAAGATGAACAGCGCCTCGATCAGAATCAACAGCGTGATGGCGATCAGATTCAATTCCACGCGCGCCTGGACATCCTCGATGTCGTTGGATTGAGAAGCTACCACCCTGGCGGACAACCCCTTGTATTCCAGTTCGATGTCATCGGAGATTTGCGCCAGCTGTGCGCCGAGAGACCGCTCCATGCCGCTGACAACGTGATCGGATTGGGATGCCGCGGATCTGCCCTGGGTTGAAGGGAGCTTGGCGAGCGCATCGCGATACCTTTTGCCCAGATCCTGATGCAAGTCCAAAACCGACTGCAGATTGGAAACGCCGCTCTCATCGTGCTCGCTCAGTGCGGCATCCCGCATTGCTTCGATCGCATTGCGAACCTGTTCTTCTTCACGCAGAAAATTATTGACATAGGCCTGCCTGTCCTGCGCATTGTTGCCGTGCAAGAGGACATCATTCCACTCACGCATCTGGCGGTCGAAGGCAGTTTGCGCATGATGCGCATTGACAACCTGCACCTCTTTGGAAGAAAGCACGACTACGTTGTGATGCAAGGTCGTTTCAAGATTGTCTATATTGCGATAGAGCTGATAAAGGCCGACCAGCAGCACAGATGGAAATAGAACAAGGCCCAGCAGGACGGCGAATCTATTGCGCTTTATCTTGGCGTTTTCAGTAAGCCACTCTTTAACATCCATTACTTCTTCCCTTTCCTGCCAACCTTGAACGCAGTACGCGAAGCACTATGTGACAGCATGTTAACTCATGAATGCAAAAATCACGCCAAAAATCCATCCTCATTGATGTATTGAAGGAAAAGGAATCACATCGTGATGCGGATGGGGATAGCCAGATAACTTATGTCAACTATTCGTCGCTTACTGTCACAAATATGTCGGTCAAATTCCTGCCTTACAGAAAGTTTTAATGAAGCAGCCCTTAAGCGCGCAATATGCACACGGGACATATTGGTTTGCACCCATTGATCCACGGTTTGGTGAATAAATCCTTGAAAAGTCGAGTACCCTCTTGGTGTTGCCAACTCAACCGATCGAGGCTATTTCAGTCCATGCCTCAAATGTGTCGAAAACGGAACCTGATGTAGTGCTGCTTTTGGGGTCAAAATTCCGCGTGCCAAAATAGGCCTGACGAAGTGATTCAGGCAAACCGGCTACAATTACTTGATACAGTCAAGCGCATTTTTTAAATTAGCTACGGTTCGATCAATATTCAGCAATTTTTCAAGACCGAACAAACCCAATCTGAATGTGCGGAAGTCGGCTCTTTCATCGCACTGAAGCGGCACTCCCGCCGCAATCTGCATTCCCGCTTGAAGAAATTTCTTCCCGTTCTGAATGTCGGGGTCGGACGTATAGCTCACCACGACCCCGGGCGATTGAAAACCCGGCGCTGCAACGGACATGAAGTTGTTCGATTCAAGCATGGAACGCACTTTCATGCCGAGATCGATCTGTCTAGCCTGGGCTGTGGCGAAACCGAGCGCTTGTGTTTCTTTCATATTGTCGCGCAGGATCTTTAGACCGTCCGTCGGCATCGTCGCATGATAGAGATGACCGCCATTCTCATAAGCCTCGATGATCTGTAGCCACTTTTTCAGATCCATCGCAAAGCTGTTGCTTTGCGTTTGCTCGATCTTCTCTCGCGCGCGTTCGCCCAGCGCAATCATCGCGCAGCACGGTGAACTGCTCCAGCCTTTTTGCGGCGCCGAGATCAGCACGTCGACCTTGCATTTCTTCATGTCGATCCACATCGCGCCCGAAGCGATGCAGTCCAGAACAAATAATCTGTTGATGGACTCAACTGCTGCGCCGATTGCCTGCACATAGTCATCCGGCAGGATGATCCCGGAGGATGTTTCAACATGGGATGCAAATACAACCGCCGGCTTTTCCTTTTTGATGAAGGCGACAACTTCCCCGATCGGGGGCGGCACAAAGCAGCCTGTAGTGGCGTTGTCGATCTGCCTTGCCTTGAGCACATCTACATCTTGTGTAATGTTTCCCATTTCCAGTATCTGGGTCCAGCGATAACTGAACCAGCCATTGCGAACGATCAGGCATTTCTGTTTTTGCGCGAATTGGCGCGCAACCGATTCCATGCCGAATGTACCACTGCCGGGAACGATGATCGTCGAGCGGGCGTTGTAGGTCTCTTTGAGGACAGCAGAGATGTCATTAACAATCTGCTGGAATTGTTTTGACATGTGGTTCAGGGATCGATCGGTATAGACAACCGAGAACTCAAGCAATCCATCGGGATCCACGTTGGGAAGTAAACCGGGCATGACATTTCCTCTGCTGGTTATTGTCGCTATGAAATATACAATGGCTAAACCAAATTCTGTCGCGGTGCAAATTGATTATCACACATACTCACGGCTTGGGAGGCCCCACCTTTCAAGTGAATGTTTGACGCGCGCTGCCCTTAAATTGAAGCTTCCAATATTATTCAAATAGTGTGCAGCCGGGGGAAAAGAGCCCAATTGAGCCGCTCTGAGCGGTTCGCCATCATTGGTGAAGGCGGCTTTTGGTGAGCAATCACTCGTATTGAAGTTCGGTTTTGTGCTGAATGCGGATACTCACGAAGAGCAGATTTCGGCAGTGCATATCTGAGGCTAACAATAGAATCCAGTTCAGAACCATCATGCCTATTTGTTGGCATAATGACAAGGTCCCCGGATAGTCTCCATGTTGTCGCTTTTTGATGTGTGAGCACAAACCTCGTTCCGGGGTACGTTCCTCGAGTCATATTGCACGCCGTTGCTTACTCTTTCAAAGCGTAAGCGCCGCATATACGTGCAGCATTTTTTCCGGCAAGGATTTTACGTGATCGACAACCATGTAGTTCCTTGCACCGAAAATTCTGGAGATGTATTCGTCTGCCTTCGGGTCCAGACCGATACAATACGTATGGATGCCAAATTGCTGAGCTTCAATGACCGCATGTTTAAGGTCATAGCGCAGGTAATGCCGGTCAGGCATGTCGATGTCCGCCGGTGCGCCGTCCGTTATGGTCATTAACAGCTTCTTGCCGGACTTGTACTCGTTGAGATGGTAAGTGGCATGGCGTACCGCCGCACCCATGCGGGTCGAGCGATCTGCAGTCATGCCGGCGATCCTGGCTTTCGAAGCATCGTCATAGGGTTGGTCGAAATCCTTGAAACGGAAATAGTCGACATCGAACCGGCTATTGGAATTGAAGCCGTGTATTGCCAGAGGGTCCCCGACTGCCTCGATCGCATCTGCAAACAGTACGCAAACTTTCTGGCTGAGCTGCAGCACGTTATAGTCCTGCCCGCGGATCTTTTGAATCGCCGAACCCGACAGGTCCAGGAGCAGCAGTACCGAGATGTCACGAGTCTTGCGCAGCGAACTCATCATGATTCTGTCATCCGGTAATTTCCCCAGCCTGAAGTCAGTCATAGCACGTATTGCCGCATTGATATCGATT
>DATKAK010000089.1:0-11846 GCA_035498295.1 Gallionella sp.
CAGGTTTGTAATCGTCTCACTTCCGATGGTGATGTCGCTGTACCATTTGATGTCGTTGTTCCATTTGTTGTATTTGCATAAGTATCTGAATCTCGAGTTTGCCGCAGGAAGTGTTGTTAACTAACTGTAATATTCAATTGAGAGTAAGGAGAATGCAAATGTTGAATTACAAGATATCCCCAGCCATTTGCCTGGCATCCCTGCTGGCATTAGGCACCTCCGCCCAAGCAGTTGTGTTCGACGATCCCAAAGGGGACGACAACGGTCCGGGCAATTACACTTATCCCACCGATAGCGTCTACAAGGCCGGCTCCTTCGATCTGACGAAACTTTCGGTCACGAAGAAGGGCGATCAGGCGGAAATCGCGGTCGACGTGAACAGCACGCTGGAAGATCCGTGGGGCATGGGCGTCGGCTTTTCGGTGCAAATGATCTTCGTCTTCATCAAGAATGCGCCCGGCGGCCATACCGAAGGCCTGCCCGGCCTTAACCTGCAGTTCGCTCCGGGCAGCGAATGGAACAAGGTGGTGATCCTGTCGCCACAGAAGAAGGCACGTGTGGTTGGCGAAGCACAGCAAAAGGCCCCCAAGCTCATCGCTGACATCGTCGTACCCAACGCTACCCGTGGTAACGGCCGCACCATCAAAGGTTCGGTGCCGCTGAGTGAATTGGGCGGAGATGGCAACGTCGATGCCTGGGCTTACCAAGTGGTCATGCAATCCAATGAAGGCTTCCCGGCAGCGGGCGATCTGCTGACGCGTAAGGTCAACGAGTATGAAGGCCAGCACCGTTTCGGCGGTGGCAACGATGGAGATTGCGATCCGCACACGATGGATGTGCTGGACGGTCCGGATGCCAGGCAGGCGGACATGCTGGCTTATACCTGCGGCCCGAATGGCGAGTCGGTCAAGCCGGCCACCCTGAAGATGATCAAGAAGTAAGTCGTGCTCAAATAATCACAATGAGGGGAATTTGAAATGAAAAACCATACACTGAAGCCTTTATGCTTGGCCGTCGGATTGGCGCTGGCAGGTTCAGCCTCGGCGCTGACGATGGATTTTAGCGGTACCAATTTCTACATGAAGTTTCTCGATGGCAATCAGCATACTTCATCCAATGCCAGCATCGATACCAATAGCGGAGCCGATCAGGGACAGTTCACGGAAATGAACCTGATCTTCAAGGCGACGATCTCGCCGCAGGTCGAAGCAGGCGGCCGCATCCAAAGCCGCAGCAGCGCAGCCTACTGGTCTGAGCAAGGCGGATGGGCACATGAGAATGGGACGGCAGATAATGATATCAACCACCAGTCATTCATGAAATTGCGCGGTGCTTATATTGAACTGACACCGGGTTACAACTGGTTGAATGTGGTGCACATCGGCAGCAGCGACTGGGGCATGTTCGATCCGTTCACGATGGGCAAGATCAAGTACATCGACCGCGACAATTACAAAGGGTTGTATTTCCAAGGACCTATGCCTGGACGCAGCAGTTGGGAATTCGCGCGCGTCTCGCTTCCTGAATTCCTGGGTGTGAATTTCAGTACCGGAACTTCGCCCAAGAACCAGGCCATCTACGTCGCCCAGTTCAAGCAGGCTCCGAATAACGTCAAACTGATGGAAGGTATCACTTATGTGAATAACAATCAGTTGGACCCAACGGATACAAACCCGTTGAATGGCACAAACCTTGAGCCTTTGATGAAGAGCACCATCCTTTCCCTGAAGGCGGACACTTCGTTCACCGATGGCCTTGATTTCCGCGGCGCGCTTCACCATTCCATTTACAATGTAGACACCGCTAATGTTCTTGCAGGAACTACTGGCACATTTTGCTATCTCAACGGTGGCTGCGGTTCAACTTCAAACGCATATTTAACAACAGGTGTGTTTGGCTACAGCATGACACCAGGTGGAGATGTCAACGGCAATGCGCTCAAGCTGGACCTCGACTGGAGACCTGCCGGGGCGGATAACTTCAGCATAAACTACCAATACTTCAATATCGGCGCAGGCTATGTCAGTGTCGGCGGTGCCCGGCGCGAATCTGACGTGTTGCTGACTGAGGGTTCGGAAGCAGCCTGGTACGGCTGGGGCCATGGCAATCAATGGCTGGGCGGACGGGCCAATGACATGCAGCAGGTGGCGGTGATCCAGGTCGATAACGGCTACACGGACTTTGATGAAACGGGCGCGGAATCGAGCATAGGCTGGAAGGGCAACACCTTCAAGTTCAACTATCAGGCCGCCGATACGCCGATGTCGCTGGAACTCACCAAGGTCGGCTATAACACCAACTGGCAGAATTATGGCGGCAACGCGGCCATCTACGATGTGGGACACGGACAAGGAACCTACGACGTGTATCAGCCCAACCAGGACCGCTCGACCAATATCGCTGCCTTCAAACTCAATCACATGTTCCAAGTGATGGGCGGGCTGGATACCAACTTCAAGTACAAGTACGTAAGTGACAAGGACGGCCTGGATACCACCACCTCGGCGGATGATCGGGATGTGCGCGATAACGGAGCCTCGATCAGCGTGGGCAATCAGCTGCACGCCCATTTGTATGGCACCCTCATGTATGGCCGGTATATCCGCGACATCAAAGTTGGAGGGGTTCCTGACAACAACTCCAAGAGCATCTACGGTGTGCGTTTCGCCTATAACCTGCCCGGTTTTGAATTCGGCATGCTGACGCAATGGATCTACGGCAATGGTGATCCCAACCTGAGCGGCACTACGCAGAGGATCCAGCAATATCGCATGAAGTCTTATGCCCAGGTCAATTTCTAAGGCTTGAGTTCTCCTGTATTTTCGGCAGGAAAAACCCTCCCCAGATGCGGGAGGGTTTTTTATTCGAGTCTTTGACCAACTCGGCGCGGATAACACGCAGGCGTATACTGGCATCCGCTGTCTACTTGACTTGGCTATAAGGCAAGAGTTCGGTTATCGCAGCGTGGATTTGCGAAGGATATGGAGATGCGAATTTATTGTCATGTGAAGTCCTCTTTACTGTTCGTTGCTCTGATGTTGCCGATGCTGAGCGCCCGGGCCGTTCAACTGCCCTTGGTCACGATCAGCGATCCATCGGGTGACGACGTCGGCGCCGGTACGCTGGTCTATCCGCAGCGCTCCGATTTTCAAGCCGGAGATCTTGACCTGCTGCGACTGAAGATCAGCCGGGATGAGAAAGGCTACTGGTTCGAGGCGATGTTCAAGAATCCGATCCGCGATCCAGCCAATGTTCCCAGCTCCGACGGTGCGGAATCTTTGGCACACTTCGCCCGCAAGGGGTTCTACCAATTCAATCTCGACGTCTATGTCGATACCGATCGCGTCAAAGGTTCCGGCAACACCTTCACCCTCCCTGGCCGCCAGGTGAAGATCAATCCGGAATATGCGTGGGAGAAAGCCGTGATCCTCACACCACGGCCCGAATTGATGCGGGAACAACTTTTGGAGGCGATGGCCGATCAGTATCCCGATCGGCCCAAGCCCGAGATCGCGACCAGTGTCGACCAGTCCATGTTTTTTTCGACGCGGATAAAGGTCCACGGCAAGTCGATCGCCTTTTTCGTGCCCGCCGGGTTCTTTGCCGGCAGCGACGGCACCGACTGGGCTGTCACGGCGCTGGTGACCGGAGCCATGACCACGATCCCGGCCGATTCGACGCTGTTCCCGACAACTAAAACGCCGCTTGAGCGGCTCCAGTTGGGTGTGATGCAGCCTGCTGTGGGACGGCCTGTGAACACATTCGGTTACAGTGGTGCGATGCCGAGTCCGGTGGTGGATATGCTGAGCCCTTCCGCTGATCAGCAGATGTGGCAGCTTGCGGCAAAGGATGATCTGACCGGGGTCTCGTGGGGACCGCATGCAGTCAATGACATCGCTGTTGCAGCGGCGCCGCCCAAGCCACCTCCAGCGCAGCAAAAGCCTGCCAATCCGTCGGCTGCTACACAAGTAGTGCCGATCGGCACTTTGCTCCAGCCGGAAAATGCAGTTGCCGACAAACCCGTCGAAGTTCGCAAACCTGCTGAGGCGAAGCCTGCAGAAGCTGCGCCGCTTGATCCCGCTATCGTGAAAAAGCTGCAGGCCCTGCAGCAATTGTACGATCAGAAGCTGATCGACGAGTCCGAATACAAGCAGCAGAAACAGCGCATCCTTAACGACCTGTAACCCGGCCTGCTCATGGACCGGTTGCCCGATGATTCCAAAACGCGCATATGGAAAATCAGGACTGATGGTTTCGGCCCTTGGTCTCGGTGCGATGCAGATCGGCGATCCTGGCCTGGAAGAAGCCAAAACCGCGTCTCTGTTGAACGCGGCCGTTGATGCCGGCATCACGCTGATCGATACTGCGCGCAGTTATGGATGTTCGGAGGAGCGGATCGGGCGCCACCTTGCATCGCGGCGCAACGACATCGTCATCTCGACCAAGCTCGGATACGGCATCGATGGTTATGAGGATTGGACCGGACCCTGCATCACCGCCGGAATCGACCGGGCGCTGCGCATGCTGCGCACCGACCGGATCGATATCGCCCATCTGCATTCGTGCCCGCGCGAGACGCTGGAACGCGGCGACGTTATTGTTGCGCTGGAGAGAGCCAGGCGGGACGGCAAGGTGCGCGCGATCGCCTACTCGGGAGATAACGACGATCTTGCTTACGCTGTTTCCGTTGGCCGTTTCGATGGATTCATGGCTTCTTTGAACATCTGTGATCAGCGTGTGATCGACGATGTGTTGCCCAAGATCGCCGCGCTGGGATTCATCGCCAAACGCCCCGCAGCCAATCACCCTTGGCGTTTCCAAGAGCGGCCGGTCGGCGATTACTGCGAGGAATACTGGCTGCGCTGGCGCGAGATGGAACTGACCAGTCGCGGCCATGATTGGGGCGAGGTTGCGATCCGTTTTGCTCTTTCACCATTTCAAGTGTCGAGTGTGATCGTCGGCACAGGAAAAATTGAGCATCTAGAGCAGAACATCACATGGTCGACAGCGGGAGCTTTGGATGTGGATTGGTTCCAAGCATTGCGGGCGGCATTTCGGCAGCGTGACCATGGCTGGCTGGGTCAAATTTAGTGGTTTGAAGAGTGGATTCATTATTATTCTTGGCCAAATGAAATACATTTATAGTTAGTAAAAGAAAAAAAGTGGGTAGCCTGAAGAGCACTTCAAGGGATTGGGCGTTTGTATCGCTCTAGGCGCCGCAACGCCGAACTTCACCAGATGCCACTTTGGGGTGATCTGATCAACGGACTTTACTGCAAAGCTTGAAGAGAATCTTTCAAGTAAGCTATTACAAGGATCGAAGGGCTACTTGGCTGCGGACACTTACGATTGCTTTCCAATTTCATAATCGGAACGAAGCGAATATGAAGACACTCTTTCTTAAACTTCATTGGGCTGCTTGAAGAACACCGTGGATTAAGTATGTCGAAACTCTGCCCAAAGATCATACTTGAAGGCACGCGCCTCACCTACAAGACCGAGATCGCCTTCGCTCTCAATGAACATCCGCGCATTGTCGGGCCTCGTAAGTATCGCTATCACTCGCCCATCATCTCAGCTGAATGGTGTGCATTTACGAACTTTCCGTGGGGGCGGGGCTTGATCAACTTTGAGCCTCAGGAAGAAGATATGGCCATGGAGACTTATCGGACTTGGGTGCGGTTGTTCGAGTTGCAGCGATATTATTCGTGGATCGTGGACCGCTTTCACATATCCACGCAGATGTATCAATTGCGCAAGTACGGCAAACATTACGATTTCAAGTGGCTTGAAGACAGATTGCGGCCGATCGGCTTCCGCCTGGTTTTCTGCACGCGATCCCCGGAATCTTTTGCAGCGGCCAGAGCCGAACGACTCAAGGTTTCCGGCAATCCATCCCAATATGACAATCTGCAATTATTTCTGGACGAACAGGAACTTCTGCGCGAGTTGATCAGTGCATCCGCACTGCCAACCCTGACGGTGGACATATCCGACAATAATGTCCCTAATGCAGTCGATAAGATCGCGGACTGGCTGGAGCAAACAGGCGGACTTTGCTGTGAGTGCGACATGTAAGCTGGGCATGTGAGCCGGCCTGAGCGGAAATATGGTTCATTGAAATGATCGAGTCTAACGCATAAGCTTTGATAGAACAGATTACCGGGAATTCGCAAAGTTGCGGAACTAGTTGCGGTCGTCTTTTCCGGTTCATAAAGAAGCGACGTTTCCGATAATATTGACAGTCCGCGATGTGGAACTTTCCATTAAGGGTGGCCTGCTACCTTGGAGGGCCTTTGAAGGAACTGAAGTGCAAAAAACATTGAAATACAATAGATGAAGAGGATGTGGGTGTGGTAAATAAAACAAATATAATCAATTAATTACGACTAATTTCTCGAGCTACGAACCAAGGGGTCGGGCGTTCGAATCGCTCCGGGCGCGCCAATCAGGTATAAAACTGGGCACTTGATTACTCAAGGTGCCCTTTTTTATTCTCCGCATCTTTCATGCATGAACAAGAGGGTGTTTAGTTATAGAATATCCCCGGTATCAACTCGATGGGGAAGCGCGGTTCGTGACATAAATATATTATTGGCGGACACCAGCTAATGAACAAATCGATGCAGCCGACACAACCGCCCTCTGCAGAAATGAACGCGCTGATCGTGTTGTACAACGAGCGCCGTTATGCCGAAGCGGAAAGTCGAACCCACACCTTGCTGGCGCAGTATCCCGATGCCGGTCTTCTCTGGAGCATTTTGGGCGCATCGTTGCAGGCGCAAGGCAAAGACGCCTTGGCTGCGTTGCAAAAGACCGCTCAATTGATGCCCGACGATGCAGAGGCACATTACAACCTTGGTTTTGTCCTCGGGAGGTCAGGCCGACTAGCTGAAGCCGAACCGAGCTATCGTCGCGCGCTGGAGCTCAGGCCCAATCATGCCGATGCGCATAACAACTTGGGTTTCATCCTTCAGGTGCAAGGACGCCTTCCCGAAGCTGCAGCAAGCTTTCGCAGGGTATTGGAAATCAATCCGGGTTTGGTTTCCACGTGGTACAACCTCGGAGTCGTCTTGGGCAAACAAGGTCTCCTTGGCGAAGCCGAGGGCAGCTACTTGAGGGCGCTGGAGATCAAGCCCGATTTCGCCGAAGCGCACAACAATCTAGGTTTCATATTTCATAAACAGGACCGGCTTTCCGAAGCCGAAACCCGCTACCGCAAGGCGCTGGAGATCAAACCGGATTACGCGGAAGCACACAATAATCTGGGCGTCACACTATTCAAGCTGGGCCGGTTTCCCGAAGCCGAGTCCTGTTACCGCAAGGCGCTGGAGATCAGGCCGGATTACGCGGAGGCGCACAATAATCTGGGTACAGCTCTGCAAAATCAGGGTCAAACCGGTTCTGCGTTGTCCAGCTACCGCAGGGCGATGGAACTGCAGCCGCAGATGCTGCAGTATGCCATCTCTGCCAACTTGCTCTTGCCCGTGATACCCGATTCTCTCGCCAGCATCGCCGAGTGGAGAGATCGATATCAAAACGGGATCGCGGCGCTGAAGACTATTCGGGGCAAACTGGAAGACCCGGGCGACAAATTGGCCAGCCCCTCGTTTTACCTGGCCTACCATAACGCCGACAACCGGCCAATGATGGAAGCATTATGCGGACTGTTCCGCGCACGTATACCGGACCTGACCTATACTGCACCGCACGTGCAGGGTTGGCGACTTTCGATCGCAGAGGGCCAGCGTATCCGCGTGGGATTTCTATCCGAATACTTGTGCGAGCACACCATAGGCAATCTCTACCAGGGCTACATACGCCATCTGGACCGCGACCGATTCGAAGTGGTCGTGATCCATACTAAAGGAACGAGGCAGGATGCTTTTCGCAGAAATCTGGACGAGTTGGCGGATCAAGCCATCACATTGCCAGACGGACTGCGGAACCAGCAGCAGGCCGTGGCAGAACAGAAGCTGGATGTCCTGTTCTACCCCGACATCGGCATGGCGCCATCCACTTACTTCCTGGCCCATGCCCGTCTTGCCCCGGTGCAAGCCACCAGCTGGGGACATCCGGATACCTCAGGGATTGAAAGCATGGACTATTTCGTTTCGGCGACGACAGTTGAGCCGGAAGATGCAGAGATGCATTACACCGAAACGCTGATACGGCTTGACCGGAACCCGTCCTTTTATGAAATACCGGTCATGCCCGAAAAGTTGCCCACCCGTTCTGAACTTGGACTGCCAGATACCGGCGTCCTGTACGGCTGCCCTCAAACACTGTTCAAGTTTCATCCGGAATTTGATGCAGTGCTGGCGGCCATCGCCGAAGGCGATCCAGAGGGCCGAATCGTGCTCTTGGAGGGAAAATCCTCCGCATGGACCGCGTTGCTGAAGGAACGGTGGAGAAGAAGCTATCCTGTCTTGCTCGAAAGGGTGATTTTTTTGCAGCCTATGCTAAGGGATCGTTTCATGGCGTTGCAAAACCATATGGATGTGCTGCTGGACCCGATTCATTTCGGGGGTGGGAACACATTTTACGAGGCAATGTTATACGGGACACCGGTGGTGACTTGGCCCGGGCGATTCATGCGCGGGCGTATCGTGGCGGGCAGGTACCGGCAGATGGGTGCGGTAAATGCTCCGATCGCAGGGAACCTGGAAGATTACGCGTCGTTGGCGCTGGCTTTGGGGAAGGACACTGAACGATGCAGAGCTCTGCGTGCAGAATTGTTGGATGCGGCTGGCCGGGAATTATTTGAGGACATGCAAGCAGTGCGGGAGTTTGAATCCTTCCTGAGTGCTGCGGTAACGGCGGCAATGAACGGACAAAAACTTCAATCGGGCTGGCGGCCTGCTCTTTGAACTGTTTCCTGAATCAACAATATTGCCGACAGCATTCCCGAGCGATCGCGATATCTTGCGCGACCTATGGAACCGTCAGGCATGCTTGATGACAACGCCTTGGCCGGTCGGTAGTTCCAGTACATTGTGGCCGCGCTCATCCATGAACGCCAGCTCGGCTTTCATTTGATTCACGTTGGTGGTCCAGCCGAAATCGTCGAATACGATAAAACCGCCCGGAGTTACCTTGTCGAAAAGATGCTCCAGCGCCAGCATTTCGGCTTTTACCGAGTTCATGTCAATGTGTAGAAAAGCGATTTTCTCCGGGACTGCCTGCTCGAAAGAATCCGGAACGATTCCCCGGACGATATTCACATTTTCATACCTTGCAAATTTTTTGCAGACACCGCTATAGATCGCTTCAGGATCATAATCCGAATAGTTCCATCCGCGCCTTTCTTCCGGCGTCGACGTTTTTTCGGGGAGTCCTTCGAAAGTGTCGTAAAGGAAGGCTTTCCTGGGTAACGCATGGAAATCCAGATATGACAATATCACTCCGGAACAGAAACCCTTGAACACGCCGCACTCGACAAAATCCCCTTCTGTATTCAAGGCATTTTTTGCCGCCCAGGTCAACGTATGCAAACGCCAGATAAGACTGTGCTCTTGCTTGTTCGTGACAGCATCGTAGAAACAGGATATGAATTTCTGGTCGTGCCGGAACGAAAGATTCCTGCACATGGTTATCAACATATCGTTGAAGTAAAACTGGCCTCTATAGATGTCTTCCAGGGTGGCGATCGCTTGCTGAAATTCTTTCTGTCTGTTGTCCGGAATACCGTAAAACATCGCTTGATTCCTCTAAATGATGATGGGTAATGAATCTATCGCAGTACGATGGAGTCGATCCAGATCAATGCCCTCGGGTAGCCAGTCCCGGCCTGGTCCACACACTTCCGCGAGCAAAGGCTATTTATGATAGACGTGTGCTCAAGAACTGCCATGCCAATGGGCCGGCGAAATAAATGCCTTGAGTTCGGCTTCTCTGAAGGTCAGACCCAACTGAGAAACCACTGCGCTCAGACGATCCAGATTTCCATCTATGACTTCCGGAGATGACAATTCCAGGACATTGGCTCCGGAATTTCTCAATGCATCGATCCGGTTCAGGTAATCGTTCGCAAAACTCTTCCAGAAATCGCGATCCCTTGAATGCTGATTCATGAATCGAGTACGAAGGCAGGAGTTGATGAAACCTTCTTCATCCCGGCGCACAACCAGCCAGGTTGCTTCAGGAAACGCTTTTTTGAATATTGGCCATAGAAGAGTCAACTTGGCGTCCTTTAGCAACCAGCGTCGATCGTGTTTATAGCCGTCTTTTTCAATCATGTTTTTTATGATGTCGGCCAGGCTTTGTATTTCGACTTTCATATCGATGGGGGGCAATTTTCGTACACCCAAAGGATCGCACCCCAGATCGGACAAGATTCTCTTGGTAATGTGCTCGCGAATGGCAGTGTGTTCAAAATAACCTTTGGGATTTTCCGGACCCCCGGGCACCGTGCTTCCGGTCCATGCTCCGCATATAGCCAAACAACCGGAGATCATCGATGTTCCGGAGCGAGGGAGCCCCAGAACGAAAATCGGCGTGTTGAAATGATCTTGCATCGTCTATTGCTTATACATCGTATGGTTTCACATTATATGATGCTTCAATTCTTCCAATGCGCTGCTCCAGCCGTCGTCAGTTGTTCTTCTATACAAAGTAAAACCCGGAAACCATGGACTGCGGTCCCCCTTCGCCATGCAGCGAAAGTCCTGCAGATGCGGCACCAGTATACGGGCGGTCTTTCCGACGCTCGCACGCAAATGCATGTTGGTGTTATCGACACCGATATAATCATCCAGCTGTTCCATCAGTGCCAGCATCCCTTCCAGGTCATTATTCACCTCGCTGAAATCCAGCACCGGCCGGCCGAGCACTTTCTCGAATGCCGCGATCTCTCCAGGCTCGGGGTT
Source organism: Gallionella sp. (assembly GCA_035498295.1). Classification (GTDB taxonomy): domain Bacteria; phylum Pseudomonadota; class Gammaproteobacteria; order Burkholderiales; family Gallionellaceae; genus Gallionella. The sequence continues at coordinate 10,869 of DATKAK010000089.1, forward strand.
GCGCTGAACAATCACAAACGTAGCCTCGATTTCGCGCAGCGTCGCCGCAAGAAGTTCGATCGGGATTTCCCTGACCATCCTGCGGCCGTTTTTATCGCCCCCGCCCCGCCAGGTGATGCCGATCAGTGGCAGTTTCGCATCGCGACGAGATTCCAAACGAAGCGCGATCTCCTGCCGCTTTTCCGGCAATACTTCCAATGGTATCGGAGGCGGAATGTCCGCTTCGGCAACCATGCCTAGCGCCAATGGCAGATCACCGGCCAACAGGGAAATATCGACGTCCCCGATCTCCTCCCTGTTTTCCGCGACGGCATCGAACCATTTCATCCGGCGCAAGAAAGCGACGATGCGCGGTTCGCCCGCATATCCCAACCACGCGCCGCGATCCTTAAGTTCTCTTGCGAATCTCAGAAAGAATATATCATCCCCCAGACCTTGCTGATCCGTCAGCAACGCCAAGCGCGTTCCATGCAAATTTGAGGGCAGCGGCTTTACCGGACCGCGTGCGGGCGACTTGTCATCTGGCAGCGGACGGTCGCGAAAACTGGATCTTTCCTGCGGGCGGATCCGCCACCAATACTCTTTCCACCCCTCGGAAAACCGGCCGGTCAAGAGCAGTGCAAAGCCCAGGTTGTTATGCGACCCGGCGTGATCGGGTTTGAGTTCCACCGCCTTGCGAAAACTGTCCAATGCCGTGTCGAATTGCCCCATGTCCAGCAGGGCAGTGCCCAGGTTGTTGTATGCCTCGACAAAGTCGGGTTTGAGTTCCAGCGCGCGCTGGTAGCAAGCCCGTGCCTCGTCGAGCCGGCCGATCTCCTTGAGCGCGATGCCGAGGTTGTTGTGCGCCTCGGCAAAGTCCGGATCCAGTTCCACCGCCTTGCGGTAGCTGGCCTCCGCCTCGTCGAAGCGGACCAGGTCCTTGAGCGCCGAGCCCAGGTTGTTATGGGCCTGCGCGAAATCGGGTTTGAGTTCGATCGC
>DATKAK010000090.1:0-13060 GCA_035498295.1 Gallionella sp.
AAACTGATGACTCTGGCGAGATCACCCGGAGTATTGAGATACAACGACACCGGTTCATTATTGACCAGGGCCCTTACTTCGATTTCCCCTTCGACCAGTATCATCAGAGCTTCCTTCAGCAACTGATCGTACGGCTCTGCGGCTAACTCCCTGGCTTCAAAGTATTGAACCTTGATGAGTCCCGCCAGTATGGTGACTTCGAATTCGAGTAAATCGTCCACCACTCCGCTGTCGTGCAGCGCTTTCAGAATCCGTTCATCGGGAATCATCAGACCGCCCGTCATGTGCATGGGCGGCGAAAGACTTCCGTTTCGCGTGTCTGTCAGGTTCATTTCCGTTTATGCTATAAACAATTTTTTTTGCCGCAGGCGCAAATCAAGTTATATTCCAGCCATCCTTATGAATTAACCATAAGGCAATTCAGCAAATTCCGTGCCCGACAAAGCTTCAATGGTTACCGGAAGATTTAGTCTCCTGTTTGCAGACACAATAGTTGCACAAAACCGCGGCTGGTCACCACTTATGCGGGAGTGGTGGCGCATATTACAAGTTCAGTTCGATATGCTTTGCTTGCGAATTCGACAACAGCGTGCGGATTCATGCGCACCAAATTCATGCGTGGCGCACTGTCCATGTGCGCTGGCTGTTCGAATAACGGCATGGCATATTATCCTTCGCTACATTGCACATTGCACAAAGGACCAACTCGTCCTTGTCGCAGAAATGCGAAATGGATCAACTCACCGCGCCGATGATGTCCGCCTGTTGCGGGCAGTAGATTTTCCAGGCTTGGCGGCGCGGACTCTTCACAATGGTATCCTGAAGTTTTGTAGTGATTCCATCCGATGCGGAAACGCCTTGGGAATTTCTGTGGATAATCGGTGTCGGGGTAGATCGTTGCCATCGATCTTTGCACAACAATGCAGAAACATCTTTACAGAACATGAACAAAAATTCCCCGATCCTGAAATTGTATGCATCTGTCCTGGCCGCCATTGGAGCGTTTGCGCTGTTTCCTCCATCGGCATCCGCCATCGTCAACGTGGAGCAGGCGATCATCGGAAAGCCCTCGGAAGGCTTTCATGCTTCGATGGATCTGCTCGCAAGCGGAGCAAGCGGAAACACAAATACAAGTTCCACCAAGGCAAATCTTCTTTCCTTGTTTCAGCATGGGGAACATACCGAATTCCTGCAACTTCAATACGCATACGGCAAGAGCGACGGCCAGGTCGATACGGATCACGCCTTCGCTCACCTGCGGCACCGCACGGCGATCAATCAGGACTGGGCTGTCGAGGGATTTGCGCAGGTCGGGCGAGACCCGTTTGCCAGGCTCACGAGGAGGACCTTGTTCGGTGGCGGAATGCGTTGGGCGATACTGGAACAGGAAAATAGATCCGCGGTCTATCTCGGCTTTGGCGTATTCCATGAATATGAGATCCTCACCGATACGCTGGGCACCGACGACCCGAGGGAGGAAAATCTGTGGCGAGCCAACAGCTATCTGGTATTTAAACACCACCTTGACGAACAGGTTGGACTTTACAGCACGACTTACTACCAGCCTGCATTCAGTGAAACAGCGGACTATCGTCTGTTGGAACAGGCCTCGGTGCTGGTCAAACTGCGCGACGATCTCGACTTCAAGATCAGCCTGGATTATTCGTTTGATTCCATGCCGCCGCAGACGGTGCAGAAGAGAGACCTGACCTACAGCACAGGACTTGAATTCAGTTTCTGATCGCTACCTAATCAATGCAGCGGCTCGGCCTCGCAAAAGGTATTTTACAACGCCATGCCCTGATCGCGCAGATACTCTTCGTAATTGCCATGGTAGTCGGTGACTCCTTTTGAAGAGATTTCGAATATGCGCGTCGCAAGAGAGCTCACGAATTCGCGGTCATGGCTGACGAATATCAGCGTGCCTTTGTATTCGAGCAGCGCGGCATTGAGCGATTCGATGGATTCCATGTCCATGTGGTTGGTCGGTTCATCCATCAGCAGGACGTTGGGTCGTTGCAGCATCAGTTTTCCGAATAACATGCGCCCCTTTTCGCCGCCGGAAAGCACCTTCACTTGCTTCTTGGCATCGTCCCCCGAGAACAACAGGCGTCCCAGCGTGCCGCGCACCACCTGGTCATCATCGTTCGGGCCGCGCCAGCGGGTCATCCATTCCATCATCGATTGGTCTACGGCAAATTCATGCGCATGATCCTGCGCGTAATAACCGGGCCTGGCCTTGTCCGCCCATTTAATGGTACCGGTGTCCGGCTCCAGATCTCCAGCCAGACAGCGCAATAGCGAGGTCTTGCCTATGCCGTTAGGGCCGATGATGGCGATCTTTTCACCGGCATCGATCCGGAAGTTGACGTTGGAGAACAGGACTTTGTCGAAACCCTTGGACATCTTCTGCACTTCCACAGCGGTGCGGTGCAGTTTGTCGCGCTCGTCGAATTCAAAGCGGATGAAAGGATACTGCCGGCTGGATGGCTTGATGTCCTCGATTTTGATCTTGTCGATTTGACGCGCACGCGAGGTGGCCTGTCTGGCCTTGGAGGCGTTGGCCGAAAAACGAGCAACAAAAGCTTTCAGTTCGGCGACCTTTTCCTTGGCCCTGGCATTGTCGGCTGCCTGCTGCTCTCGCGCCTGCGTTGACGCAAGCATGTAGTCGTCGTAATTCCCGGGATAAACGGTGATCCTGCCGTAGTCCAGATCGGCCATGTGGGTGCACACGCTGTTCAAAAAATGACGGTCATGGGAGATGATCACCATGGTGGATTTGCGCGCATTCAGTATTTCTTCCAGCCAGCGAATGGTGTTGATATCCAGGTTGTTGGTGGGCTCGTCCAGCAGCAGGATGTCCGGGTTGGAAAACAGGGCCTGGGCCAGCAATACGCGCAGCTTGAACCCGGGCGCGACCCCGCGCATCGGTCCCTGGTGCAACTCGATCGCGATCCCCACCCCGAGCAGCAACTCGCCTGCGCGCGGTTCAGCGGTATAACCGTCGTATTCGGCGAACTGCGCCTCCAGGTCGGCGGCGCGCATGTAATCTTCCTCGGTCGCGTCGGGATTCGCGTAGATCGCATCGCGTTCCGACATCGCCTCCCACATTTCCACGTGGCCCATCATCACCACGTCGAGCACGCGCAAATCCTCATATGCGAACTGGTCCTGGCGCAGTTTGCCGAGGCGCTCGCCCTTGTCGAGCATCACATTGCCGGAAGTCGGTTCCAGATCTCCGCCGAGTATCTTCATGAAGGTCGACTTGCCGCAACCGTTCGCGCCGATCAGACCATAGCGGCTGCCTTCGCCGAATTTGACCGAGACATTTTCAAAAAGGGGCTTGGCCCCGAATTGCATGGTGATGTTGGCGGTTGCAAGCATGTAAATCGACTCTGGAAAAAATTGAGGCGCGATTTTACCACCGCTGGGTATGCTTTCCCGGTATATTGGCAGCTGTAACCTGAATGGCGAGGATTGTTATGCTGAATATCGGCTTAAAATTGGAACAGGTATGAAGCTGATCCCGCGAAATCGGGAATATGGTCAAGCCGTGATTTTTCGACTAGATTACACTCCCAAGATTGAAGGCAAGGCGGTTAATCAGTGACAACTCAGGTATATGATTTTGTCGAACGGCAAAAAAATATGGACATGAGAACCGGGCATGATCGCCGCAAGGCAAACCCGTTCGGTTCCGGTGGGCCCTGGCTGACTATGGGTAAGATGGGCGGACTGATACTAACCGAACGCAGAAAGAATCCGGATCGGCGGACTGCCGGCAAACAACAAAGCTAACTACACATCGTTGTCGGGCCGCCTGGCTGCAGGTATTTTTCATTGGTTGCGACGTAGGGGAATCTTGAACCTGAAACAAAAAATTGCATTGGGACTGGGGATATTCAATCTGGCAATACTGTGGATGTTCCCGCCATTCGATTCCTTTTCATTTACCGATACCAAAGCGCTCATATTTGCCGGATTCCATTTCAGATTTGTCCGATCAGCCAATGAGGTGATCAACAGTGATTTGTTGTTTCTCGAAATCGTGGTTTTGCTGGCGAATGTCGGGATTGCCTGGCTGTTGTTGCGCGATGATAGAAATTCGACCGGTATCAAGGAACGGTTCAATTACCAGAACGCCATTCTGTTGGTGATGGCGGCAAACCTCACGTTAATCATACTGTTTCCGCCCTTTCAGTTTTTCTACGCAGTCACCAGCGCGTTATTGCCCACTTTCGAGGGCTTTTACTTCATTTTTATGGCGGGACCCATGCTTACCGTCGTCACACCGATACTTTATCTCGAGGTGGTCTTTGTGCTGTTCAACGGATCGATACTGTGGCTGTTGTTCAACCGGGTCAAGGAACCGGATCTGACTCCGCGTGAAGAAATGGAATTGATGCGCAGGATCAGCGGCAAGCGGCAGGAATAAAAGGCACTGTTCGCCGCATTCAGCGGTCCGCACCCTTCTTTCGGGCCATTGTTATCGGAGTATGAGAGGTATAATATGCTTGAAACGGAAGTTGCTTGATATGGAATTTTTCCCCGGCTTTGGCTCGTAGCGTAACTCGACACATTAGGAGAAATCATGAAATCATTCATTGTAAGCATGGCAGCAACAGGACTGATAATTGCAGGCAACGCAATGGCAACCGAAATGCCTGACCTGGCAAAAAAGCTCGGGTGCGCCGCTTGTCATTCGATCGATAAAAAGATAGTCGGCCCGGCATGGATGGACGTTTCAAAAAAATACAAAGGCAATCCCAAAGCCGAAGCGATGCTGATCTCCAAAGTATCAATTGGGGGCAGCGGGGTGTGGGGTAAAGTGCCTATGCCCGCCATCGATGCAGCCGGCAAGAAGCAGAATGACATCAAGCAACTGGTTCAATTCATTCTGGCCCTGGACAAGTAGGCAACTGCGGACTTCGCAAAGGCCGGCGCAAGCCGGCTTTTTTGCGCTCTGACTATACCATCGGTGGATTCGAGCCAGTCAGTGGTTTCTCACGCGGATCGGCGCCTTGGTGCAAAGTCAATTCCGAAGCGATCCAGGGTGTCATTCGATATCGCATGTCGAGGAAATAACCGGTTACAGCAAAGTCCCAGGACAAGGATAAGGCGTCGGGGAATTTTTCCCGAGGTAGCGGCTATCGGCTAGAATGTGCCGAGTCAATCGTTCACAGAGCAAATATGGTTCCCCATCTCACTACCGCAATGACGGGCCCGCTGCATGAATTGGAGCGGCGGTTTCTGGCATCCATGCCGACCATCGAGCATTGGTTAAGGTCAAAGTGGCTGGAGCACGCTGTTCCGTTCTATGCTTCGGTGGATCTGCGCAACAGCGGATTCAAGCTGGCACCGGTGGACACCAATCTGTTTCCCGGGGGCTTCAATAATCTCAATCCTGACTTTCTCCCGCTGTGCGTGCTGGCCATGCAGAGCGCGGTGGAAAAGATCTGTCCCGAAGCTCGCGGCGTATTGCTGATACCGGAGAACCACACGCGCAATATGTATTACCTGCAGAACGTGGCGCAGATCGTGTTGATTCTCAAACAGGCGGGTATGCGCGTACGCATCGGCAGTCTGTTGCCGGAGGTCAACTCGCCCACGCAGATACATTTGCCCGATGGCGGCACGTTGACGCTGGAACCGCTGGTACGGACCGGCAACCGGCTTGGCCTGGCGGACTTCGATCCGTGCGTGGTGTTGCTTAACAATGATTTGTCGGCGGGTGCGCCTGACATACTGAAGAACCTTGAACAGTCGGTTTTTCCGCCGCTTTCGGTCGGCTGGTATGCGCGGCGCAAGTCGCAGCATTTCGCGGAATACGACCGCGTGGCAAATGAGTTTTCCGAGTTGATCGGCATTGACCCTTGGCTGATCAATCCGTATTTTGCCAAGTGCGGCCAGGTCAATTTTCGGGAACGTGTCGGCGAGGAATGTCTGGCTGCACAGGTCGATGCGGTATTGCAAAGGATGCGAGCGAAATATGCCGAATATGGCGTGAAAAATGAGCCATTCGTCATCGTCAAGGCCGATGCGGGAACATACGGCATGGGCATCATGACAGTGAAGGATGCCGATGAAATCATCGGGCTTAACCGCAAGCAGCGCAACAAGATGGCAGTGGTCAAGGAAGGCGTGACGGTATCGGACGTGCTGATACAGGAAGGGGTTTACACGTTCGAACAAATCAACGAGGCGGTGGCCGAGCCTGTGGTGTACATGATCGATCACTACGTGGTCGGCGGGTTTTATCGCGTGCATACCACCCGGGGTGTGGACGAAAACCTGAATGCTCCGGGGATGCATTTTATGCCGCTTGCCTTCGAGACCCATTGTTCGCTGCCCAATCCGGATCGCGGACCGGACGATACGCCCAACCGCTTTTATGCGTACGGTGTTGTGGCGCGCTTGGCATTGCTTGCAGCCGCGCTGGAAATCGAGGCTGCAGAAAATCCATAACAGGCCATGGCATTTCGCTCTTTCGTAATCGTTGTCCTTTTGTTGCTCACTTCCTGCAGTTCCAAAGAACCCCTGTATCAGGAACAAGGTTATGTGTTTGGCACGCTGGTGGAGGTGAGTATATATGGCGAAACCGAACCACGCGCCAAACAGGCGGTAAATGAGGTGATGCAGGAATTTCAGCGATTGCACGATATGCTGCATGCTTGGAAGCCAAGCGAACTAAGCAAAATGAACAACGCTTTCACAAAAGGGGAAAGCGATGAAATTTCCCCGGAGTTGGCCGCGATACTGCAGGATGCCACGCAGCTTTCGCGGCAATCGCAAGGCTTGTTCAATCCTGCTATCGGCGGCTTGGTGCAGCTATGGGGTTTTCATGCAGACGAATTCAAACCTGTGCGGCCGGAAATGCGATCGATCGAAGAATGGGTCGCGGCCAATCCACAAATGAGCGACATCTCTATCGTTCGCGGCAGAGCAAAGAGCAAAAACAGATACGTTCAGGTTGATTTGGGCGGTTATGCCAAAGGGTATGCGCTGGATCGCGCCGCAGCGTTGCTGCGCGGCCAGGGCATACACAACGCGCTGATCAACATTGGCGGAAACATCCTGGCACTGGGCCGTCATGGCGACCGGCCGTGGCGCGTAGGCATCCAGCATCCGCGCAAGTCCGGAGCCCTGGCGACTTTGGATCTGAACGACGGCGAGGCCATCGGCACTTCGGGAGACTATCAGCGTTATTTCATGCTGGGCAATATGCGCTACTGTCACTTGATCGATCCGCACAGCGGCTATCCCGTGCAGGGGGTGCAAGCAGTCACCGTCCTGGTACGCGGCGCCCGGGCAGGCGTGCTGTCGGATGTTGATTCCAAGCCGCTGTTCATTGCCGGCTCGCGGGGCTGGCGAGTTGCAGCCACGCAAATGGGTGTGTCCGATGCGATGCTGGTGGATGGGCGGGGCAAAATCCATTTGACTGCCGACCTGCAGAAACGGCTAGAATTCACCGACAGTAACATACCCGCGGAGGTCGAGCCTTGAACAGTGCCTGGCGGATATGGATGAAACAAGCAGCGAGGCGAACAGCTGGCATTTGTTATCGGCTTAAGATGAAGAGGGGTGAAAAGTGACCGGAATATTATTGGTGACGCACAATGGCCTGGGCGATAGCTTCGTCGATTGCGTCAAGCATGTGCTGGGTAAGGTACCGCCCGATCTGAAGGTTTTGTCCGTGCTGGCCGGCGATGATCCGCAACTGAAATTGGCCGAAGGAAAGGCACTTATCAAACAGCTCGATGCGGAAGGCAAGGGTGTGCTGATCCTGGCGGATGTGTTTGGAGCCACGCCCAGCAACATCGGCCGGCAATTGTGCCAGGCCGAACATGTGCTGGGCGTGGCAGGTTTGAATCTGCCGATGCTGTTGCGCGTGGTTTGCAGCACTGAAAAATCCTTGCCGGAACTTGCGAAGATCGCCGTCGAAGGCGGGCGTGAATGCATCGTCCAAATGGCAGGCTAAGGTGCTGCATCAAGATGTGCTCATCATCAACAAACTCGGCCTGCATGCGCGCGCCTCGGCCAAGCTTACCCAGCTTGCGTCCGGATTCAAATGCGATGTGATGATGTCGCGCAACAACCGCCGGGTGAACGCCAAAAGCATCATGGGTGTGATGATGCTCGCAGCCGCGAAGGGGATGACGATTAGCATAGAAACCAATGGCGTGGATGAGGCCGAGGCGATGCAGGCGCTGGTGCAATTGATCAACGATTACTTCGGGGAAGGCGAGTAATGATTTCCTTCAAGAATCGTCGCGAGCAGGTCAATATGCATGGAGCCGCGCAGAGAGCGCCGAGACATGCCATTTTGGTAGGCGAGGTGCGAGCGAGCACGCGACACCGCAGATTGCCTGCGCAGCAGGGTATTGGGGGAAATCAATGAGCTTTACATTGCATGGCATTGCTGTCTCCAGCGGCATCGCCATCGGTCATGCGCATCTGATTTCGCATACCTCATTGGAAGTGGTGCATTATGTACTGCCCAAGCAATTTCTCGGCGAGGAGATTGCCCGCTTCGATTCCGCATTGCAGGCCACGCGCAATGAGTTGGCCGGTCTGCGCAGCAATAAACCCACGCACGCAGCCGCCGAGTTCGACGCGTTCCTCGAATTGCACCAGATGATACTCGACGACCCGCTGCTGAGTGTTGCGCCGCGCGAGATGATCGCCAATGAATCCTGCAATGCCGAGTGGGCCATCAAAACGCAGACTGAAACCCTGGTTGCGCAATTCGACGAATTCGAGGATGCCTATCTGCGCGAGCGGCAGACCGATGTGACCCAGGTGGCGGAACGTTTGCTCAAGCAATTGCTTGGCCAGCCCGGACACCAACCTTCCCCGGCGCGCCAGGACGTGGAGACGATATTGGTGGCGCATGACTTGAGTCCAGCTGATCTGATCCAGTTCAGACCCCATCAGTATGCCGCATTCATCACCGATGTGGGTGGCGCGACTTCACATACAGCAATTGTCGCTCGCGGCTTGAATACTCCGTGCGTGGTGGGGCTGCACCATGCGCGAGACCTTGTCCGTGAGGATGATCTGCTGATCCTGGATGGCGAGCAAGGCGTATTGATCGTCGATCCCGACAAGATGATACTTGCCGAATACAAGCTGCGCCAAAGCGCATGGGAGTTGGAGCGCAAGAAGCTCAAGCGCCTGCGCACCGCGCGCGCCAACACCCTGGACGGAACGGCCATCGAGCTGCATGCCAACATTGAAAAGCCTGAAGATATCGCAGAAGTGAAGGAAAATGGCGCAACAGGAATCGGTTTGTTCCGCAGCGAATTCCTGTTTCTCAATCGCGAAAACCTGCCGGATGAGGACGAACAGTTCGAGGCCTATCGAGCCGCCGCTGCCGGCATGGATGGCCAGCCCGTTATCATCCGCACTTTCGATCTGGGCGGGGACAAGCAGTTGAACGGGACAAAGCGCGTCGCCAACAATCCTGCGCTCGGGCTGCGAGCGATCCGCTTTTGCCTGGCCGAACCGCAATTGTTCCGCATCCAGATGCGCGCATTGCTGCGCGCCACGCATTACGGCAACGTCAAGATATTGATACCGATGTTGTCCGGGGTTGCCGAGCTCAACCAGACCTTGCAGTTCATCGACGCGACCAAACAAACCCTGGACGATGAAGGCATTCCGTTTGACCGCGGGGTAAAGATCGGCGGAATGATCGAGATCCCCGCAGCGGCTTTGGCGCTAAACGTGTTTGCCAGGAAGCTGGACTTTCTGTCGATTGGGACCAACGACTTGATCCAGTACACCCTTGCGATCGACCGTACCGATGAGGAGGTGGCCCATCTATATGATCCCTTGCACCCCGCCGTGCTGAGGTTGCTGTCGCATATCATCTCCACGTCAAACAAACTCGGCGTGCCTGTCGCCGTATGCGGAGAAATGGCCGGAGAACTGGCGTACACGCGCCTGCTGCTGGGTTTTGGCCTGCGCCAGTTCTCGATGTTCTCCGCGCAAGTGCCAAATATCAAACAGCGCGTGCTGACGACCAATCTGCAGGAAATCGCCCAATTCACGCAGAAGATTCTGCGCGCAGATGACCCGATGAAAATAAGAGAGTTGCTGGACAGGCTCAACGCCTAAAACTCATACTCGACCTGCATCCTGAAGGTGTTGTCCGGCGCCGCGTCGCTGACCCCGAACAGCCATGCGGCGTTGTACCGGATGGCCTGGTGGTTTCCGAGCGAGAACTTGCCGAATACCGCCGGACCCATACGGTGGATCTGGTCCGACTGTTTGTACCAGTCGTTCCATGTTCCCATGTCTCCGAAGCCTTGCATGCCGAGTTCCAGAACGGGTTGCCAGCGGTATTTGACTTGCCATTGGTAACTGAAGTTGGTGCTGAACGGCTCTCCGTTTTCGTCCGTCATGCCGAATGCGCGTTCAAACAGCAGGTTGCCATTCAACTGGAGTTTGCCGAAGTCGGTCTGAAACAACGGGCCGAGCTTGAATTCCCAAGGCGTGTTGGCGCTGAGCGGCGCTTCCAGTTCGGTGATGACCCCGACATCGACAGGATACTCGCCGGTAGCCGTGAGCTGGAATTTGTTTTCCCATTCGGCGATGTTGGCTATGCCGCCTCCTTCGCGTTCCTGCTTCAAATAGACCTCGGTAAACCAGTATTCCGTTGCGCCGTAGCCGTAGCCGATGCTGGCGGCTTGCGAACGATTTCCGTCGACAGGCGATGTTGCGCCGGCCTTGAAATCGATTTCGCGCTCACCATATTCGACAGCCGGGGTATAGACATAATCCGCAGCTCCGGCAAAGGCATCCGCAACGCAAAAGATCCCGCATAACAGGGTGCCTAGAGGAAGCAACAGAGATCTTTTCATGGGCATAGGTTGTCGAAAAGTCACTTTCGTGCGGTGTTTGGGCCGGGACGGCCAACCAGTTTCATGCCGATGAAGATCGCAATGAGCGCGGTGAGATAGAAAACGATCTGCATGCCCGCAGGACGCGAGTCATAGCCGATCAGGCTATGCAACAGCATTCCGGGCAGCCCGCTTTCCGGCAGAACTTTGGAGGTATCCCATAACGGGGCGGCAAGGCTGGGCAGCAGATCGGCCTGGATCAGGAAATGCGCAGCCTGTGAAGCCATGCCGGCTGCCAGCAGCAGCACCAGAATGCCGGTTGCCGTGAAGAACCAGCGCAACGGTATACGCAGCAGCCCGGCATAAAGCATGTAGCCGACCGCGATGCCTGCCAGCATCCCGATCATCCCGCCGAACAGCATCGAAGTCTGGCCGCCGTCGTTCGAGGCGGCGATGCCGTAGAGGAACAGCACGGTTTCGGATCCTTCCCTGAGCACGGCGATTCCGACGATAACCAGCAGTATCGAGCATTCGCTGGTCCCGTCGGAGATGCTTTTCCCCGCATTCTTTGCGCTCTTGGCCAGCGCGGCGCCGTGCGATGACATCCAGATGTTGTGCCAAGCCAGCATCAGCACCGCGATGCCGAGCACGATGGCATTGAAGATTTCCTGCCCTATCCCGCTGGCCAGCGATCCGATCGCATCGGTAAAGGCGGCGACCAGTCCGGATCCGGCCAGACCTACCAACAATCCTGCGCTCAACCAGCGTCTGCTATGGGGCACGCTACGAGTAGCGGCAGCGAGTATCCCGATGATGAGGGATGCCTCCAGTACTTCCCGAAATACGATGATGGCAGTTCCGAACATGGCGCTCTCCTGATTTTCGAATTGGCCTATTGGGCGACGATGACGCCTTGGGCCGTGGTTGCGTGGAATTCTCCGGTGAACGCGTAACGCCCGGGGCTGAGCGGGCCGATGTAGATTGTGGCCGTGCCGTGTCCCGAGATCACTTTTTCACGGTTAAGCGTATAACTGTCGAATTCCTCGGGGGTGTCATCGTGGTTTTCGATCGTGAGTTTGATCTTCGTGCCTGAAGGGATGGTGATCTCGGCAGGCTGGAATCGATGGTCGACGATAACCAGCCTGTAGTCGGCGGAATTGTGGTTGTCATCTGCGGCGTGCGCGACACGGGGCAGAAGCAGGGTTAGAAGCAATAAGCCAGCCGCAAAAGCCGAAAGCGGGAGCAGCAGGGTCAGAAGCAACAAGCGTTTCACGGTCAATCCTTGATGATTTTTACGAATGATAATCGTTCTCATTTGCAATTGCAAGCGATTTCTGAGATGATGTTTCAAAGTCTTGAAAGGTATTCTTATGGACCAACCCGAACACCTCAAAAGCGCCGGTCTCAAATCCACCCTGCCGCGGCTCAAGGTCCTGGATCTGTTTGAAAACAGCGAAGAACGCCATTTGAGCGCGGAAGACGTATACAAACAACTGCTCAACAGCGGAGAAGATGTCGGTTTGGCGACGGTATACCGGGTGCTGACCCAGTTCGAAAAGGCGGGATTGCTGGTGCGGCACCATTTCGAAGGCGGCAAATCGGTGTTTGAGCTGAACAAGGGAGACCATCACGACCACATCGTTTGCCTGCAATGCGGTCATGTCGAGGAATTCTACGATGCGGCCATCGAAACGCGCCAGGAAAAGGTCGCTGCCGGACTCGGTTTCGCGATACGCGAGCATTCTCTCCATATCTATGCGGATTGCACCAAGAAAAAATGCCCGCACAAACGTTGAGCAGGTCCGCCCGAACTTATTGACAGCATTTCACAAAACGCGGAAACTTCGCACCAGTGCCGATTTGACATCAGCTTGCGGGGCACTTAAATAATTCCAGCTAAAGCGAGGCAACCCGTCCCGCGAGAGCTGAACGGGTTTTTGTTTTTTGGGGGCACATGACCAAATCTGTCGGAATCGCGGTGGAGCAGCGCGCCACATTTGATACACCGCTCACGCTCAGTAGCGGCGCGGTGCTGCCGCGCTACGAACTGGCGTACGAGACTTATGGCACGCTGAATTCGGACAAATCAAATGCCATCCTTGTGTGCCATGCTTTGTCCGGCCATCATCATGTCGCAGGTCACTACGCTGATGATCCCAAGAACATCGGCTGGTGGGACAACATGATCGGTCCGGGCAAACCGGTCGATACCGACC